>NZ_JBVVQN010000022.1:0-118065 GCF_055811075.1 Mesorhizobium sp. WSM4820
CAGCCAGGCTTCGCGAGCTATGCCGAGCCACCACCGCGCGATGGCCGCGTCTATAAGACCTTTTGTGGGACCTGAACTGAGGTTCGTTGCGAAGAGATGCGTTGTATGACGAAAGGGAGCGCTCGATCGCGCGAGCGACGTTCCGGCTAGCATTCCAAGCGTTGCGCTCCGGCATCGCAGGATCGTGCTGGAAATGTCCCATCGTGCTTCTCCTTCGGGGCACCATTGGCAGGAAGGGAAGCGAAAGGGGACTAGCCGACAGCTACGGGGCCGCAGGCGGACGGGCGGCTTGGTGGCGGCGAGGAGCGACAGTGGACATTTGGCGCGTGCCAGGTTGCGAAGGCATTGCCGCCGGTTCAACGAGGGATCTTCCTTCTGGCGTTCCATCTGGGCTCCCAAGCTGAATCCGGCGTCGAGCGGACGCCCAAGCCCTCCCACGCTTGCTTTTTAGCGCTTACAACATTATTGTTGTAAGCATGATTCCTGCCCTCATCCCATTGCCCGGCTATCCGTGGACCGTTCTACCCTCTGGGGCGCACGTGGCAAGTTTGGAAGATGTGGCGGCTGCTTTCGCAACAAATGCCTGGCGGCGTGAGCTTTTCGACGGTCTCGTTCTCGCCTCTGGCAAGCTGCGATTGGCTGGATGTCCGGCGATCTATCTCGACGGCAGCTATGTGACCGGCAAGCCGAGGCCCGGCGACTTCGATGCATGCTGGGACCCTACCGGGGTCGATCCGGCCAAGCTTGATCCCGTGTTCTTGGAATTTGCGAACGGTCGGGCAGCGCAGAAAGCGGCATTCAAGGGCGAGTTCTTTCCGTCCTCGATGATGTGCGTGGATGTCGGGCAGGCATTCGTCGATTTTTTCCAACTGGATCGTTTTACAGGAAAACAGAAAGGGATCGTCTCCATTCCGCTTTCAGCCGATCCGCTTCTCTCCGGGAAGGTGCAGCCATGATTTACAGCGACAAACAGTATGGCGTATCGAGCGCGCAACTAGCGAAGTTGCAAGATGCGCTTGCTGCTTCAAAGGCGCGCGCATCGGATAAGACATGGCTTAAGCAGGCGGAGATCGATGGGCTCAAGAGTCAGATCGCCGATATCGAGGCCGAGCTTGCCGAATACGATCTGCTGAAATCCGGCCAGGTCTCGTTCTCGAAATCCTATGCGCTAGAAGAATTGCCGCGCGTACTGGTGCAGGCGCGAATCGCCTCCAGCATGAGTCAGACGGACCTCGCCGAAAAACTTGGCATGAAGCCGCAACAGGTGCAGCGCTACGAGGCGACTGACTACATGGGCGCAAGCCTTGGTCGGCTGATCGAGATTTCGAAGGCGCTCGGTGTGAAGGCGTCAGGAAGTTTTGAGGGACCGAAGCAGGCGGGCGGATCGGTGTTCGCGTGGCGCAATGCCGACGATATCGTCTGGGGTCAGCTTCCCTACAAGGAGATGATCAAACGCAAGTGGTTTGATCTGCCGCGCAGCGCAAACCCGATCGAGCGCGTGAAGGAATATTTCCTGCACGCGGCCGGACCGCAATTTGCTACGGCTTTTCATCGCAAGAAGATGCGCAGCGGGAACGTGCCGAACGAATACGCCCTGCTCGCGTGGCAGGCGCGCATTCTGGAGCGGGCGCGTGGCAAAATCGAAGCCGGTGAGGTTGGCATCTTCGAACTGGATGACCGGTGGCTGCCGGAACTGGTACGTCTTACCAATCGTAAAGACGGGCCCAAGCGTGCCCGCGATCTGTTGGCCGAGAAAGGCATCGTTCTCATTGTCGAGCGTCACCTTCCGGGGTCGTATCTCGACGGCGCGGCAATGCTCGCCGAGGGTGAGACACCGGTCGTAGGCCTTACGCTGCGCTATGACCGGCTGGATAATTTCTGGTTCGTGCTGATGCACGAACTGGGCCACGTCTTTCTGCATCTCTTCGACGGTCTGCGCTTTGACTTCTTCGATGAGGAAGGCGGCAATGACGGCGATGCGATCGAGGCGGAGGCCGATAAATTTGCGCTCGACGCACTGATACCGGAAGCATTGTGGGATCAGTGTCTGTCCCGCTTCGCCCTGTCGGAAGAGGCGGTGAAGATCGACGCGGAGGCGATCGGCATCGATCCGAGCATCATTGCAGGGCGCATCAGGAAGGAGCGCGGCAACTACACCATCCTGAATGATCTGGTTGGTCAGGGTCGGGTGAGTTCGCAGCTTGAGGAGGCGAACGATGATCTTGACTAGGGACATGTATGTTCCGGCACTACGGTGGCGAAAGGCTGAATCTCTGGCTTTGTTGCGTTTGAACGCAAAAGCCAAAGAACGGGTTATTCCCTTCATCACTATCCCGCAGCGCGAGTTCGATTTCGATTCCGGGGAGCCGAAAAGGACCATCCATGAGCACGTCCACCCTTTTGTCACCCGCTATGAAAAGAAGTGGGGCGGTAGACCGGCGTGGATCGGTGTCCATCCCGGGATTGCCGATGGCGTGATGAATGACGGCCGTGACGTTATTACCTACGTGTTCGACGGCTTGCGGACTCTAGACCACAAGATCATGCCCTCTATCCGGCTCGATGCCAAAAGTAGGCTTATAGATTCTGTTGCAGCTATCGTCAGGCGAGACGGGCAAGGCGTCGCCATTGCCGTCCGACTTGAAGACCTGATGAAGAAAGATGCATTTTCCCGTGTTGTTGCAATGTTTACATCGCTTGGGGTCAATGAAGACGAAGTCGATCTCATCGTTGATCTCGGGGAGCCAAACTTTAGGCCTTACGAAATATTCTCAATCGCGCTGATCGCCGCCTTGCGCCGGCTGGGAGATCTCAATCGGTTTCGCAACTTTGTACTCGTGGGAACCGCAATTCCGGAAACGTTCAAGGACATTGGTAAAGGGCATAATGTGCTGCCGCGTCACGACTGGTTATTTTTCCAGACGCTTCTCACAAAATTGCCGTCGGGCATGAGGCGACCGAACTACGGAGACTATACGGTAGTCCACCCGAGTTTTTCACCTATAGATATGCGTAAGATAAAATCGTCTGGTAAACTTATTTATACGACAAGCGGGTCTTGGTGGGTGCGTAAAGGTGGCGCATTTCGAGGCAATGAAGTACAGATGCACGAGCACTGTAGGGTATTAGTGGACGAATCTGGCGTATTCAAAGGGAGTGACTATAGCTACGGGGATAACTATATTGCCAAGTGCGCCGTCAAGGAAGCTCATCCGAGTGATCTTACGCGATGGAAGAACGTGGCAATCAATCATCACATGATGCAAGTGCTGGACGATCTCTCCACGTCTGGCGCTGCGCCATGAAGGCGCGGATGGAAGCGGTGATCTCGCGAAGGGTCATAGCTTCACATAGCATCTCGTAAAGCTGCTTTCTCGGCCGGCGAAGGTCTTTCGGCGCATATCCAGCCTGGTCCAGGAGTTCGATGACTTCATCACGCCAGAGCAGATGCGCCATCATGACCGGATCGATCTCGGGATTGGCGGCGGCATTTCGCAACACTTGGAAGTTGATGCCGCCTCTTGGTCCCTGCTCGGCCGCGATCACGCCGCACCATTCGGGAGCGTGACTCATGATGCCTGCGACATGCTTCGGCGCGGCGACGAGTGTGAGCTTTTGTAGCGTCTGGCGGTAGATATCGATCTGGGTCGCGAACCGGTCGAGGTTGTCCTTGGCGCTCTTGATTTCATAGCCGTGGATACAGCCGTTGATGACGGCCACGTCGATGCGGCTCCGCGCGTGCGCGAGGCCAAGTTCGTCGATCACGAGCGTATTGGGATGAGATCTGGCGCGTCGCAATCGCTTGGCGTGTAGCGCAGACCGAATGTCAGCGTCTGTCGTTCCCAACTTCGTCATGGCCGGCATCGTTATCCCCCAGCTTACCTTCTGCCGGATGTTCTGCTCCAAGCCAAGGTGGCATTCTGACTCACCTGACATTTCTCAATCGTGTCACCGGCGATGTCCGCTTCTGGTCGTCGGAAAGCCGGCTGGCACGACCGACTTCAGGCGCACAGCAGTCGTTCATCAGGTGTGACAAGAACGACTGGAACGGTGAAGGTTTTTCGATGCGGGCCGCGGCGCGGGGTTCGGGCTGGGATCGACATCGGCCCGCGTTGGAAAACCTCCCATCAGGGAAGGTCCGTAGGGAGGTCGTCTCCCGTCGTTTGGAAACCCGCCACCCCGCCGCTCAACGCTCCCGGTCATCGTCCAAAGAGCGCTGCGTGTTGCGGTTTTGCCGTTCGACACAGTCGGCCTGGTGCTCGGCTTTCTTTCCCGCTACGACGCTCGGCGCGGCATTTTTGTCGGGCTGCCGTGGATTCTGCTCGTTCGCGCGGTCCTGTGTCTTGGCCTGTTGCTCTTTTTCGCGAAGAGAGCGGCCTTCGTCGCGTTCTGTGTCAGTGGCCCCGGTTCCGCCAGTAGCCGCCTGCACCCGCACATCGTTCAGCCGTTCGTTCAAGAGACCGTTCATTTCCTCGCGTATGCCTGCGAGCTCCTGCTTGTGCTCCTTCTTCGCCAAGGAGCCGTCGATCCGGTCGAAAGCCTTGTTCACATCCGCGATCTTGCGGCGAAGTTCCAGCGGCGACAATTCCATGCTCACGATCTCCTGTATGCGATTGGTCAGGTTAATTAGAGTATCAACTTTTTCGACTGACGGCGATAGCGATGTCCCCTCCCCGCCTGACGCCGGCGCCGCGCGAAGTTCAGACCTCTGACCGGCCGCGATCTCGACGATCGCAGCCGAAAACGCCGCGACGCCTGCGTCCGCTTGCGAGCCGGGCATGGCCTCGTGCGTCATAGTGGCGGTCAGCCGCCAGCCACGCGAGATCCCTGCCCCATAGGCAGCGATGGTCTTTGCCTCAAAAACTGCCTGGCGCTTCGCTTCGACGCGCTCAGCGATCGTCGGCGAAACAGCGTAACGCGTGTTCCGTTTCGATCGTTCGTACGCGCCTGCCTGGCGCATGTTGAAAGGCCGCGAAGCGGCAAAGTCCATGCGGCTGGTCGCCACTATGGCAATCCCCTCCTCGCGGGCTTTTTCGGCGTAGGCCGCGCGCCAGTCGTAAAGGTCCGCCTTGCTGAAATGCAGCTGCCGGCCGCTTTCCGAGCGCGCAAGGATCATCGCGTGAACATGGACGTGCCCGGTCTCCGGATGATGCGCGATCGCCCATTTGTGGTCGGGAATCTTTTCGGCAAGCACGTTCTCGGCCGCGCGCAGCAACGCACGCGCATCTGTGCCGGCTCTGGCCGAAAAGACGACGTGATAAACGTTGCGTGGCTCCACCGTCTTGAAATCCGTTTTCCACGACGCATAGAGGGTTTGCGCGGCCTTGTCCGCACGCTGGCCGGCCGGCATCTCGTCGCCATCGGATTTGATCACGCCTGCATTGCTCCGAATGAATTTCTGCAAAAAATATTGGCCGCCTCTTTCGGTCGAAACGGCCGCTTTGATCTCGGCTTTGCCGGCCACGCCAGCGTCGTTCAGCCGGACCGTGATCCCGTCGTCTGCGCGCTGCAAGGCCCATCCCCTGCCGTTTTCGTGGTCAAGTTTCTGCAACGCTTTTGCCAGTGCTGCCGCTTTCATGTCCGTGTAGGCGTAGACCTTCACGGTGCTGCCGGCGCGCGCATAGACGAAGGGCTTGCTGCCGAACGCGGCATTCAACGCATCGTGCAGATCATCCCGGCCGGGATCGCCGGAGAGCTCGACGTCGACCTCGATGAAATTCGTGTTCTGGAACGGCTCGCGAAAGTCTTCCTGCCACTCTTCTAGAAGCGCCCGCCGCTGCTCGCGGGTCTCGACGCTGAGCCCTGAGCTCGTGAAAACCTTGATATCGTGTTTCTTGCCGTCCTCATCGGGCCTGGTGCCGAGATATTCGAGCAAGGCGCGGGCAGCACCCTTCGTCCCGGCCGTCGAAATGACCTTGAACACCGCCGGCTGCGCGCCGGCCGCAATTGCGGCACGCGCCGCAATCGCCTGCGCATGGCTTGGCCCGCGCGTGGTCTTTGCAACAGCGGTCGGAACCGGGCGGCCGCCACCGCCACCGCCACCCCCTCCACGTCGCCGTCTTTCATCCTCGTCATTGGCGACCGCAAGTGCTGCGACTTTGGTGAAAACGGCGATCGGGTCATTTTGCCCCGAAAACGGCCGTAGAGCGGCGGTGATGGTTGCCGTGTCCTTCGGGCCGGCAACTGCTGCCGCCGCTACGAGCGGCGCTGCCGGCGCGTTTGGCGTCGAAATTCCGGTGGCAGCGAATTTCACGGCTCTAGGCGCGGCCGTTGTCGCGTGGGCTGCAACAGCTGGCCGCCGCGTGGACGAAACTTTTGCGCTGCCATTCCCTATCCCCGCGGCACGCCCGGCCGACCGCGTCGCCGCAGCATTATCGGTGCTCGGTTCCGCCGCCGGCGAGCCCCAGGCCGCCACAGTAGCGGCATAGGCCCGTCGCCGGATCTCCTCTGCCTCCGACAGGTCGTCCGTTATCCCTGCCTCGACGGCCGGCGCGTTGTCCCCAAGCATCTCGTCGATGCTGAGCGCCAGCTCGGTGAAATACCCGCTCATGGATCGGGGCTCCGTCGTGCTCGGGCTGGCCGCGCCATTTCCGCAAGCCGCTTGTTCATCGGCTGCATCATTCCGACAAGCGCCGCGAGGCTCTTGGCGAGCGCTGGTTCGTAGCCGACACGGCCGGCATTCATGGCGCGAACGGCCTGATTTAGGTTGCCGCCGATCTTGCGCAGCTGCTCCTGAAGTCCCTCGATCGCGGATCGATCGACATCGGCCACCGGCAGATACAACCCCGTTTCGGCACGCAAAAGACGGCGGATGACCTCGGATTCCGGTACGCCTTCGCGCTCGCTGACGGCGGCGAGCGCCGCCTTTTCGTCGGCACTGACGCGGAATCGGACAACCTTTCCGTAGCTGGCGGTTCCACGCGGCATGGCCTTGTTTTTCCCCTATGTTTTCCGACCTAAGCCCGCTTGCCGGGCGCGCAAAAGGGATTTGTTCCACAAATCTCGCTATCCTGCCAAAGAAGAAATAACTTAAACATAGGGGAAAAACAAGATCGTAACACTGCCGCCCTCAGTGCCAATCATTGTTCAACCAGTACGTTGCTGCGCATGTAGCAATTATAATTGACGGATGCTTTAGCGCTATAGCGGTATTATTCTATGCCGTTAAAGCGGCGTATCAACACGCCATCACAATGGCACAGCGTCACGACGGCACAACGCTGCAATTTATGGCGGCGTAACGTCATGCCGCCACGGCTCTGCAGCGGCATAAATTAAAGTATCAAATTGCTTGAAAGTTGCACCGCCGCAACGTTATAAATCAGAACGCTATAGCGCTTTCAGCGAAGGACGGAGCCTGATGATCATCACCGTTGCCGTGGCAAAAGGCGGCGTTGGAAAATCCACGCTCGTGCGTGCCCTGGCCAGTGTCGCCACGCACCAAGGCCACAGTGTTTTCGTCATTGACGCCGACGAGCGAAAGAATATCGACCGCTGGTCCATGCTGCTCGACCGCTTCGGCAACAAGCCCGACAATCTGGAGATCGTGGCGGTCACGACGCCCACCGAAATCCTCGCTCTCGCCCAGGAACGGGACAGGCAAGGCAAGCTGGTCATCATCGACACCGAAGGCAAGACCAATGACGAACTGACCGCTGCGCTTTTTGCCGCCGACATCGCCGTGGTGCCGGTGCATCTTGCCATGGACGACATCACCGCCGCTCATCAGCTTGTAAACGGTCACATTCCCCTGGTCGCCGAAAACCGCGGCTTTGCCCTGCCGGTGATGTATGTGTTCACGAACAACACCGTCATCGACAAGCGGGCAAGGGCGCTTGCCGACTTGCGGGAGATCATCCAGCAAAACGGCACACGGATTGCCAGTGAGGAAATGCCGTATCGCATTGCTTACAAGGACATGCAGACCGGCGCGACGCTCTACACAGGCAGCAGGGTGGACCCGAAGGCGATAGCCGAATCCGAGGCGATATTTGCCGAGATTGTCCAGTATGTGATTGAGGCCAACCGGTCGGCAGCAGCGGAGTGAGCAGATGGACGACAACGCCAAAAAGGTCACTCTGTTGAGCGTCATGCAGCCGGCCCCGGCTGTGCTTCCCAAGCTCAATCGCCCGAAGCTGGAGCTGAGCGGCACGGAAATCCGCAAGGTAAAGGAAGCGGGCGAAAAACGTGATCCTGTCGCTGGGAGATCGCTCCGGGAGGACAAAAAAGAGCCGACGACCGTCTATATCGCAGCTAAAGACAAGCGGCGGCTGCGCTTGCTCGCCGCTTCGGAAGGCAGGCGGGTGAATGATTACTACGTTGAAGCAGTCAATGATTTTCTGGACAAGCATGCCGACCGCCTGCCGAAACTGTGACCGCGTTTCGCGCTGTAGGTGAGGATGATGCAACAGAGGATCATGACGACGACAACCGAAATGGCTAACAAGATTGCCGCGGAGCAGAGCCTGAGCAAGGCGCAGGCCAAGGCAATCGTGGAAAGCGTGTTTAAGGAGATCTCGGACGCCGCCCGATCGGGGGCGGAAACCAGCATACCGCGCTTCGGCAGGTTCAAGGTCAAGGACACGCCGGCGGGTGAGGGTCGCAACCCGTCGACCGGCGCCACGATCAAAATCGCCGCCTCGAGAAAGCTCACCTTCGCGCCGGCGAAGGCGGTGAAGGATGCGTTGAACGGCTGACCGCTCTCGCGGCTCGTTTCCGGTGGTCCGAGATCGTCGAGAAATCGAAGGCCCGGTTCGCGAACTGCACCGATTGGCGGGAGCCGATGTTGTCAACCTCGGCGCCTCGGGGCGTGTGCCGGTCCAACGACCCATCACGAGAATGAATCGATCCGGGTCCAGCGATTCAAAGCTGTCATTGGACGGCGGACTCCGCCTGCGCGATCCTGTTGGCATGGTTGCGCAACGCTATCGCCTCTATATCGAACGCATGGACGCGAGCCGGAATATGGCCCGGTTCTACGCCATGTCGCTCGATGAGACGCTGTTCGGTCAGACATGCCTGATCCGCCGTTGGGGACGGATCGGGACGCGCGGACGGATGGTCCAGCATTCCTTCGACAGCGAGGGTGAGGCAGTCGGCCTGTTCCTGCAATTGCTGCGCACCAAGCGGCAGCGCGGCTATCGGCCGAGGATTGCCGCTCGACACGCAGAAGCGGCCCCGTCTGGTTGACGGGGCCGCTGCGGAGCCGATCAGTCACGGTTCGGGCGGGACCAGATGAGCTGGAGGCCTTCCTGTCCGTCCACCTCGATCAGGGTGGCGTAGATCGGGGCCGGGAAGCTCGGATCGTCCAGCTTTACCGAAAGGTAATCGCGCTCGGTTTCCTTGGCGGTCTTCTGCCAGGCGGCGCCCAGTTCCACGGCGCCCGAGTAGATGCGGAAGTGCGGGCCCTTGTCGGAGGGATTGTCGACCCGCTCGATGCGCGCCTTGACGTTGAGGTTGAGGGTCTTGATTGTGCCGGTGAAGCCGTTGGCGGAGGTGGTGAAGGTGCCGATGGTGGCCATGGTGATGTTCCTTTCCTTGTGTTTCGGGCCGCGCCCTTCGCGGCCTCGATGGCAGTCGACAGACCGGAGACGATCGGACCGCACCCGCCAGGGCCGGAATGCAATGGAGGGCGGCCGGAAGCGGCTTTCTTGGTCCGCGAGGAAAGGCGGCGAAGCCGGCAGGGGAAGAAAGTTGCGGATGGCCGTTGCGGGAGAACGATCGAGGCGCAGCCGGTTTCCGGTCAGACATGCCTCATCGAGCCGCAGAGGGGTTGGCCAGGTGCAAGGTGCTGAAGGACCGAGCTGGCCCACGTGTCGGAGTTCGGCATTGATGGTATCGCTGGTGCGAAAGCATGCCGCCGTAACCGGTGTCGGCATGGGCCGTTGCGGGTAACGGGCTCCCTCGATGAAGGTCGGGTAGCTCTATCACCGATGACCGTGGCAGTGATCGGCCAGGTCCGGGAGTACCGCGAGATCGCGTCGCCGAACACTGTTGTCGACCTGGCGCCCTTGATTGTCCACGCGCCTCGCATGCCGGTCTCCACGATATGGCGGCAAGGTCCCCTCGCATCTCCTGATGCCACGCATTCCAAGACCAGATCCGGTCACGGACCATCAAGCAGAAGAGGACGCTTCCGAAAGGAAATGCTGGCTCAGTTCGAACAGAAGCATGTGTCAGACGCCGCACATGCCCTCGCATTCGTTCATCCGATCGAGCTGACCGTGATCTGCCAGCGTTGACAAATCTGCCTGATCGAGCGGCACGGCCGAGCGATGCAGATAATCGGGGAAGGTCCGTGACCCTCCCCGCCGACGATCGGTGCGTGGAACATCATGCGGCCTCGCGTGCTTCGGAGGCCGCCGGCTGAAGGCCGTGCAGGAAAGCGACGGCGCGCTGCGCCTGGGCAGCGGCCGAGAAGATCGCTCGCTTGTCTTCGGCGAGCACCTTGAGCCACGAATCCAGGTACCTCGCATGATCGGGCCGGGGCTCGAGCTCCGGTGCGATGCCGAGATCGGCGCAAAGGAAACAGCTTCCAAGTTCGGCGATCAGCTCCTCGCGCGCACGCTCGCTGCGATCCTTGGCGTAGCGGCTGAGATCGCGGTCTACGCGATGCGGTGCCGACGTCCAATGCGTGGCTTCATGACTCAGGGTCGCCACATATGACGCAGCGTCGCGGAAGGTCTGGAACGGCGGCATCTGGATGTGGTCGGTCGCCGGCGAGAAGTAGGCGCGGTCGCCGCCATGCCGGATCACCGCACCGGTATTGGCGAAGAACCGGTCGGCATGCTCGATGCGCGCGATCGGATCGCGCACGGGTTCTGCCTTCTGCCCGTAGTAATGGTCCGGCAGGCCATCGATCTGCGCGATGTTGAAAACGGAGTAGGCCTTGAGGAACGGAATCTCGCGATCGAATTCCTCACCAGCAGCGTCGGTCTCCGTCCTGGTGAAGCGGCTGGCGAAGACAACCATCGAGCCGGTCTCGCCCTTGCGAACCGCGCCGCCGAGCTCGAGGGCCTGCTTGAACGTCATCCAGATCGGGATGGCGTAGCCACGCGCGATGGTCTCGGACCACAGCAGCAGCACGTTCATGCCGCTGTAGGGCAGGCCGTTATGGCGTAGCGGCCGCGTAACGCGGCCGATGGCGTTGGTGGAATGCCACGGCTGCATCCAGGGGCGGACGCCCTTCTCCAACTCCGCGACGATGTGATCGGTGATGCGCGCATAGATGTCGATGCGCGGCGCTTTCTCTTTCCTGCTCATTTTCATGAACCTCCAGTTCTGGAGGCCGCGCCGATCGCGGCCCCGTCACGGGGTCCGCTTGGGCGGAGCAGGATGGCGGGCCGCGCACCTGCAAGGCCGGAGCGGAGCGGAGGACGGCGAAGCCGTTGCGCTGACCGACCGGCTCCGCCAGGACCGCGGGGCAGGACGGGACCGCGACCGGGCGAACGAAATGGAAAAGGCGGCGCTGGGCGCCGCCTCGATGCGGTCTGGAGAAAGGTCGGTTCAATGAACCGACCGGCCGCCACTGTAGGGATCGTATTCGAACAGGATTTCGACGTCGGCGTCGTCGAGCTCGTCGGCGGGCAGGACGCCGTATTCGTCGTCGACCTGGAAGAGGACCACCGTGGCCATGAGGGTGCGGGCGAGGTGCCAGGCGACCTTCTGGGCGAGAGTGAGATCGTGCGACATCTGAGGGCTCCATCTTGGAGCGGGCCAATTCCCGCTCGATGGCTCCGTCAGTGTGCGGCGGCGGTCGCGATCACCGCGCAGGCTTCAGCCAAGCGGCCGCAGCTTGCTAGCGGACCCCTTGCGGGTTGATCGTGGAAGATCCGCCGCCGCACCAGGAAAGCCATTACGAGAGCGGGATTGGGTGCGCTAAGTCCCTGGAGCCTAAGTCGGCGTTCCGATTCGCTTGAGGTGCCGTCACCGCGGTGAAGAGGATTTGTCCGAGGTGATCAGGGTGGAAGCGATGCCGCTGCGCGCGTGATGAGGTGATTTGCGCCAGAAAGGGTCGTAGCCCGTAGGCAATGGCAAATACGGGGCCGGAAGCGGAACGGCAGGTTAACTGCTCGGAACCTCCTTAAGCGGACCTGGCGACATTCGAGCCATCTGATAGACCCTCAGAGTTAATGGCCAACGATAGCGATGTAGTTCGTGAATACAACAAATTGCACAGTGGCGTATTCCCTGCCGTGCGACAACGTCACCGCGCGTCGGCTAAAGTCTATCGAATACGGAGCCCATCCTAGGGCTGAACAGTCGGTCATAGGTCCTCAGCAAATACCCATCCGTCATGCCGGCGACATAGTCACAGATGTGACGCAAGGGATCGGAAGCCTCCTTATATCGTTCAAAAACGTCGGCTGGCAGAAATTTCTCCGGGTCCGAACGCATCACCTCAAAGACAGCGATGACCATCATCTGGCCTTTGAACTCGAGGTGCTGAACGCTTGGGCTGTAGATGACTTCCTCCCGTACGAGGTCCTTGATCGCCACCACAAATGCCATCACCGGCGCCGGGAGCACGGCTTGATATTTAATCCGCGGTTCGGCGAACTCCGCTTTCTCGCGAATATCGACGGAAGGGATCACCATATTCAGAACGCGATTGATCTGATGTTTCCGCTCGTTCCCGTCGCCAAAGAGCCGGTTAGCAAACCCTGCATAGACGTCATTACCGTATTGGCCTGGGTATTCCGAATTGAGATAGTCCAACAGCGCGGTGCAATGCTGAGGCGTCACGTGCTTCTCGAAATCGACCCGCGAAATAAGCTGCATCGCCAGCACATCTTCGAGATCGTGAATACCGAAGCTGATGTCGTCTGCCAGATCCATCAGAGTGCATGCAAACGATTTATGCCGGGCTTCTTGATGCTTACCCGGCACCTCGTTGAACGCTTGGAACTCCTCTCGATCGGCCGGCGCGAGCGGCTCGAGAAGCCAGTCGACGACACCCTGTTCGCAATCGAGGTAGCATTTCGGTGGTTTCGACGCCTTTCGATCGAGGATTGGCGTACCACTTGTATCTTCCAGGAGCTTCGGTCTCTTGCTTGGGCTTGCGGCTTCCTTGTACGCCACGGGATATTTGAGCACGCCGAGCATCGTTTCGCGCGTGAGGTTGGAGCCAGCCGCTTTCGACATCTTCTCAAGCTTCGAGAGGATGCGAAGCGTCTGCCCGTTACCCTCAAAGCCGCCGGCATCGCGCATGCAATAGTTTAGCGCGACCTCACCGCCATGGCCGAATGGCGGATGGCCGAGATCGTGCGTGCAGGCGATCGCCTGCATCATGCTTCGCTCGGGCAGGTAATGGATTGCATTGTGGCTAGGCAGGTTGTGCCGGAGTTGGATCGTCAGCCCGACAGCTATCTGCGCTACCTCGAGCGAGTGCGTGAGACGTGTTCTGTAAAAGTCGCTGTCGCCCAGATTCAAGATCTGGGTTTTGCCTTGGAGGCGCCGAAATGAAGCTGAGTGGATGACGCGCGCATAATCGACATCGCCTGGCGTGCGCGCGTCGAATGATCGTTGTTGCCATGCCTCGCGGCGATCTGCCCACACCATCGCCGCTCCCTGCAAACGACACAACTAAGATGACCCGTTCAGCTGGCCTTTAACCTCGAACTCACCGGGTAGACCAAGATCAAGACATTAAAGGTGGTGTCAAAGGCTTCTGCAAGGCACTCATGGGCATGGCCGTTGCGATCGGCGACCGAGACAGGTGTCGCCCGTCTCACTTTGCGTCCGATGGAAAGCACTTAATATGGTTGATGTGCCCGTTTCCGTGCATCTTCTTTGGAACAGGCAGGCCTGCATCCATCCCGACGATGTTGGGACACGAACATTCAACCGCACGTTCTAAGGCCACGAACTTGCGAGGCGCCCAGCGGTAATCTTAGCTTCTAAATGAGCTGTTGACATTTGCATAAGGTTGCATGATGTTGCGGCATGATGCAGAATGATCGGCCTGATTTTCTATCGCTTGCGGATGCCGCCGATTATGTCGGTGTCTCAAAGGATACTCTTCGACGTTGGGATGCCGCCGAGAAGCTGAAACCCGTAAGGCGGCCGGGCAGCGGCTACCGCTTTTATCGACGGGCTGACCTCGAACCATTTCGTCTCGAATATAAGCGCGCCGAGCAAGCGGTTTCGGATGATGAACATCTTTTTCAAACTCTGACTGCCGACATCGAGGCGAACGTCTTGGTACGCGAGCCGCAGCAGGGCGCACATAAGGCAGTTCGCACCCACTTCGCGGCATCGAATGAGCCTGTGATACTCCAGATACCGGTCGGTTGCGGAAAGACGGGTGTCATCGCCACGTTGCCCTTTGGCATTGCCCAAGGACGGGCGCTCGTCATCACCCCGAATCTGACGATCAGGAAAGGCGTCGCAGAAGCGCTGGACATCACGAACCCCAAAAACTTCTGGCGGCGCGCCGCCGTGCTGCACGATTTCTCAGCTGGTCCATTCCGGGCTGTTTTGGACGGTGTCGACGCCAACCTTCACGATTGCAATGACAGCCAATTTGTCGTCACAAATATTCATCAGCTCGCCAGTTCGGCCGACAGGTGGTTGCCGCAGTTCCCGCCGAATTATTTCGATATTATCATGGTGGACGAAGGCCACCACAATGTTGCAGCAAGCTGGACCAAGGTCTTCGAGAAATTTCCGAATGCCAAGGTCGTCAGCCTCACAGCGACGCCGTTCCGCGGCGATGGCACACGTCCGCTCGGCAAGGTAATCTATCGCTATCCCTACACCAGGGCGATGGTGAAGGGATACATTAAGCAGATTCATTCGCGCAACGTCGCACCTTCCGAACTATATTTCACCTACAGGGACGATACACGTCGCCATACCTTGGAAGAAGTGATGACACTCCGGGAAAACGCTTGGTTCCGCCGGGGCGTTGCGCTTGCGCCGGAATGCAACGCCCACATCGTCGACGCGAGCATTAAGTACCTCCGGGAACTACGCGAGCGCACCGGCTTCAGGCACCAGATTATAGCGGTAGCCTGCTCCGTCGATCACGCCCGCCAAGTGCGCTCCCTGTACGAAGAGCGCGGGCTGAAAGCGCAGGAAATTTATGGCGAGATGGCCGACGAGCTAAAGGACCGGGTGATCGAAAACCTCCGTGGTGGGAGGCTCGATTGCATCGTGCAGGTGCAGATGCTGGGGGAGGGCTTCGACCATCCCCCGCTTAGCGTCGCCGCGATCTTCCGACCCTTCGCCAGTCTCTCTCCCTACATCCAATTCGTCGGCCGCGTGATGCGTGTCGTGCATGAGGCGAAGCCGGAACACCAGGACAACAACGCTTATGTCGTCTCTCACGTCGGGTTGAACACCGATGCGCATTGGGACGACTTCCGTGAGATTGACTTCGATGACCAGGCCCTCATCAGAAAATGGCTGCAGGGTCAGGACGAGGAGCCGGAAGGGGACGGCAGCGGTGAACCGCGTCGCTTTGACGTTGGCATGTTGGTCGACAGCGAGATCATTGGATCGTTCATCAACCGCTCGTTTCTCGATCCCGAAGACGACCGCGTTCTTGAAGAAATGCTCAACCACGAAATTGGAGGCGGGATTCGGCTCCGCGACCTTATCAAGAAAGAAGTGCTGCGCGAAACCTTGCGGAATAAACAACAAGACCGCGCCGATTTGGCCGAGGTCACGAGCCTGCCAGTGCAGCCGCAAAGCCGGCGCGTTCAAGCCCGCAGGCGGCTTTCGCAGCGCACGAATTCCGTCGTTGCCCGCATCCTGAAGGACCTTGGATATACGATCGCAGGCCGTGAAGTCGGTAAGGCTATCAAGACGGTCGCTGGCCGAGACAACCGGGCAGCAGTCGTCAGCCTCTTGCACACCGCAGTCAACGAGCATCTGGGCATCGCCTCGGGTAGCCGGAAAGAGCCCGGCGCCGACGACAATGAGGATGCACTGGCGGCTCTGGACATGCTCGGCGATCAGGTTCGGGACGCCATTCGAAAGGAGCTCGGGTCATAATGCCCAAGGTTAGAGATATCCTTATTCATGTATCCGTCGAAGAGGCGCAACGACAACGAAAATGTCGGCGTAACACCAGTCACACAATTGCAAAGGGTGAGATGTGCCTTGTCGTCAAAACAAATCCAACAAACGATGATTATAGTTATAGCTTGGTTCCGGCTAAAGAGATGCTCGACACAGCATGGGCTAAGCTAACGATCATTTACGCAAGTTTGGGAATCGCGCCGCCATCATAAGGTGATCACCTGATAATCACCGGTAGGGGAAAATGAACCATGCAACAGACAATGATACGCGCCCTTGATCAAGAACTGCAGGCCCCGACAAGCGGCCGAGTATAGCCTGCGCGAAGATCGTTTCCTTGTGCCGCCGCGCATTAATGTCCACTTTCGAGAAACGGTTGGGTTGACTTGAACGGCAGAAACTAGGCGCGAAGCCGCCCTTCGCACATTGTGGACCCGTTCCGATTTTATGGTCTCTTTGGGTATGAAGAAGCGGGCGGAGCCGAGGCTCCGCCCAAGGCTTTATCCTAAGGCCGCCATCTGCAGCTCGGCGGCCTTGCGGTCGATGGACTGGCCCGGAATCTCCACGGGACGCTCGAAGGGCTTCCAGGCCTCGCCGACAACGTGCTCGTAGGCGGTGACGGCGCCCTCGGCGGCCATGCGAAGTGCGTGGGCCTGGAGGGCCATGTCGGCCGCGAACTCGCGCTTGCGCTGGGCGGCGCTGTCGAAGCCGACCGGACCACCGACATCCTCGTCCCGGTCGTCGCAGGCGGCCTTGGCCGTCGCGTCACGGGCCTCGGTCACTGCCCGGCTGTAGAACTGGCCGGCGCCGTGGGCGGAACCCACAAACGCCCCGACGATGCGCTGCAGGTGGATCTGCATGGCGCGTTCGCCAAGTCCCTCGTCGAGTGCCGCGGCTGTGTCGACGATGAGCTTTTCGTGCAGGTCGCGGATGCCGTCGCTGTCGAGGACCGGGAGGCCGAAGCTCTCGGCGATGAGGGAGCATTGTGCGGCGTCGGGGCACGCGAGCCGCACCATCTGCAGGGTGGTGCCTTTGCGGAGCGGAACGACACGGGCGCTCGGGCGGGAAGTGGCAGTTTTCTTGGTCATGGCATGTCCTTTCTTCAGGTTCCCGAAGCTCGGACCGGCCTCGTGCCGGCCCTCCCTCGGGCGCGGTCTGACAAGAACCGGCGGAATGACGGGCGTTTCAGGGTCCGGGCGGACCGAGGCGAGCATGGAAGGTTTGCGGCCCAGCAGGGCTTCTTCAGCCCTCGCGCGGGACGCGGGCCTGCCATGTCGAGACCGGTTCGATCCGGCCGCCCCGCGGCGCGGAACGCGGCCTTGAAGCGACCGGCCGCCGGTTCAGGACCGCAGGAAGCCCGAGGGAGGACCGGCACGGGCCTCGATTTCGACATGGGAGCCGAAGGACAGGCGGTCATGACCATCTGCCAATTCGTGGGTCTCGATCCTGCAGGATTGCTGCCGCGACCACCATTGCCACGATGGTCGCTCGCGTGCTTGTCGCATCCGGCATCATCGGCAGCGTTGGCCATGTCGGCCGAACAGCGGCACGGCTAGACCTGCTCGCTCGTTTCGGCGGCTTCGGCGTGCCGGTCGAGGAACCTGGCCATCGCCTGCTCCTGCCGCGCGAGCTTGCGCGACAGGGCGTCGAGTTCCGGCTGGCGCTCAGTGGTTAGAGCTGCGAACTGGGACCGATAGCGCTCGAGGAACGCGCCAGAATCGGGCGCCTTGCCCCGACGATAGTGTGTCCGGCGTGGAAGCAGGCCCGGGATCAGCGCGGTCATGCGGCGTGTGATCTGCCGGTCGATCATGTCCAGTTGACGCTGCGTTTGTCGGCGCGCCTCCTCCATGCGGGAGAGCTGGCGGCGTAGCTCGGGCGCGAGGGTCATGGCGACCCCCTCCCCCGCCAGCCGACGAAACGAGACGGTCCGGCATAGACGGCATGCCGGTCCGGATCGATGACGAAGCCGAAGCGGCCGATATCGTACTCGTCGGCAGGGACGAGAAAGCGGCGCTCCTCGGTGCCGGTGCCGCATTTACCGCCGGGCGTGGCGACGCACTCGACGAACCCTTTCTGCTCCTCCGAGGTGATCGCTGAAACGACGATCCAGTCAGCGGCGTGCTCGGCCTCGAACGCACGCTGGTCCTTCTTGCGGGACTCGCCCGGGGCGAGGATGGTGCCGAAGATTGCTTCCCACGCGTCGGGCCAGGAATCCTTGATGGTCTGCTCGGCGTAGCGGCGCTCGAGCGCGGTGAAGAGGTTCGGGAAGGTGATGGCAACGATCGCCCAACACTCGTCCTCTTCGTACCATCCGCCAGCGGCGCGGAGCATCGAATGGACCTTGCGGTTCCGCTCGGCCGAGAGCTTGAAGCCACCGTGACCAGCGGTCGAGTGCGACGTGACGCCTTCGGCATAAACCGTGCCGCCCTGCGACGGCCCCCAGGGCGTGTGCGCGCCACCGGGAATGTCGCGGCGGCCGAGCGCCCGCTTTTCCAGGTAGTTCTGGGCCTGCTCGAGCACTTTCGCCCGAAAGGCGTTCTCGTCGGCGAGGTCACCGCCATGGCCGTAGAAGTCCGAGCGGTTCCATTCCGCCATCGGCCGGGCGATACGCCAGCCGCTGGCGAGATAGTGTCTCCCGTCGCGGCCGGGCGCCATGGCATAGGCGTTCTGACCGACAAGGGCGACCGGCATGCCGTCGGCGCTGTGCCCGAACGAAGCCCCGGTCGCATCCGGGGCTTCGGGTGAATCTGAGGTTTGAAGTGCCTGGCTCATGCCGCTGCCCTCCCCTCGACGGCATCGGCGGCGGCCTCATCGGCCGTGACCTCCTCGAACACAGCGTTCGGATAGCCGTGCTGCGACAACCATTGCTCGGCGGCGGCGCGATGCGGCGCGAGATGAACCAGCTCGGCATAGTCGCCGGACCGATCAAAGACCCGCACCGAACCGACAGACGGGCGCTCGATGATGGTGAAGTGCAGGCTGGAGCCCACCGAGAACGTCCGGTGGACGCGAATGGCGATGACGCCGCCGGCGCCGTAGTCGGCTTCGTGCAGGGTGAAGCTCGCGTATGGGACGAGCGTGCCGATGTCGCGGCCGCTCTGTTTGCGGATGAGCCGTCCCTGGCTGTTGCTGTTCGTCCAGGCGTCGAGTTTCCTGCGGTGCCGCTCCGGCGGCCGCGGCGTTCCGTCGGACCAGGCGACAATGGCGCCGATGGCTGCGTGTTCGAAGATCGTGTGTGCGGACATGTTGTCCTCCTGTTCGGGAAGGTGGAAACGAAACCGCCGCCGGGCGAACCCGGCGGCGGAAGAGCGATCGAGAAAGGGAGGAGAGGTTTACTCGGCGGCCTCGCGGTAGCCCTCCTCGAAGTCGTCGCCCTTGAGCGCCTGGTCCTCGCCGGCGACGCCCTCCGCGTCAGTGTCGTCGTCCTCGACCTCGGTGACGGCATTCCTGGCCAGCCACTCGGCAAGGCCGGCCCCGTCAGCCGCGAACAGGGCCGCGGGGTGGACGAAGTGGCCCGCCTTGAAGTGCTCGACGAGCGCGGCGCGGGTGTCCTTCACCCGCGCCCGCGGCAGCACCGGCGTATCGCTGCACGAGGTTTCGAGCGCCGGCCGCGACAGGCAGGAGAGAAAGTCCTCCGTGCCCATATTGGCGAGGAAGCCGTCGGCGCCGATCGCACTGCCGGCGACGATCGACACGATGCCGGACTTGCTGATGTTTTCCCGGCACGAGAGCACGTCGATCAGCACGCCGCGCGCCGCGATGCGCAGCGTATCGGTGTCGAAGGCGAACTTGCCCTCGGCATCGAACAATACAGCGGCATGGCGGCCGAAGCGGCCACCGTAGCGGAAATCGCCGCCGGCCCCGGAATCGACACGGACGTTCTGGCCGGCGAAGGCGAGTACGAGCAACGCGAGCAGCGTGTCGTCCTCGATGGGCGCGCGCGACAGCGCCTCATGCAGGGCATCGGTGCGCAGGTCGCCGATCATCTCGATGCCCTTGCGCGTGACGTCGGGACGGGGCTTGGAGACAACGATCGCCTCGTCGTCGCTGCCGGCGTCTTCCGCGCTCTTGCCCTTGGCCTTCTTCGTCTCGGGCATGCGGAAGTGAAGCGACTTCACCTTGCCCTCGCGATCGAGATACATCGCGGTGTGGTCCGACTTCTTGGGCGTGCCGTAGACGCGTTCGGCCTTGGGCGGCAGCTTCACCTCGCCCCAGCTGTTGGTCTCGGCGATGACGCCCTTCTTGGGAAGGTGCTGCGTCATCCATTCCTGCTG
Source organism: Mesorhizobium sp. WSM4820 (assembly GCF_055811075.1). NCBI lineage: Bacteria > Pseudomonadati > Pseudomonadota > Alphaproteobacteria > Hyphomicrobiales > Phyllobacteriaceae > Mesorhizobium > Mesorhizobium sp. WSM4820. The sequence continues at coordinate 20,301 of NZ_JBVVQN010000022.1, forward strand.
GGCGCCGAGGAAGGCCTCCACATCAGTGGTGTAGCGGCTGTCCTGGTCGGCCGGCGCGAACAGGTCCTCGACCCAGGCGATGCCGTAGGCCTGAGCGAGATCGTCGCCGAAGCTGGCATCGCGCGCATACATGCGGGTCTTGGCCAGGCCGTTGGCGACGGCCCACCACGAGACCTGGGGATCGCCTTTGGTCGGCTTGTGTGCCCTCCAGACCTCCTTCTGCGCCTCGAGCGAGGCGGCCGCGATGGTGCGGAGCTGGCGCTCGTCGGGCATGTCGCCCTTGGCCATATGATCCAGCATCGCCGGCAGCACATTGGCGAGCAGCCTCAGCTTCTTGATCTGGCGCACCGACTGCGCGAGCGCGATGCCAATCGCCTCCTCGGTCCAGCCGAGCGCCACGAGACGCTCGATGGCCCGCCACTGGTCGACGGGGTTGAGCTGCTCATGCGCGATCGTCGTGACCAGCGAACGCATGGCGCCGCCATCCTCGGCGCGGGGAACGACCAGAACGGCGACTTCCTCGAGGCCGGCGGCAATCGCCTGCTTGACGCGACGGTGGCCCTCGTCGATGACGAAGCCGTTGCCGCCACCCGTTTCGGCGGCGACGATGGGCGGCTGCACGATGCCAACAGCCTTGATCGTCGCCAGCAGCAGGGCGTCGGCCTGCGGGCTGGACTTGGAACGGCGCGCTTTGTCGGGATTGTCCTTGAGCGAGCGCGGATCAACGAATTTCAGTTCCATGGGAATACTCCTTGGAGGGTTGCGGACGCGGCCTTTTCGCCGGTCCTTTCTCGTCTTCTTTCCGAAGACATCCCCCGGCCCGCAGAGCGGGTGGGCCGGTGCAATTGCGCCCGAGCATTCCTGCCCGGCGAGCCAAGCGGGGCTTCCAGCCCTGCGCAGGATGACGGGCCGGGACTGCGACGGGAGCGATTGAGCGTCAGCGTCGGCGGAACGCGCGATCTGCGAGGAGCCCTCTCTTCCTCCCTCCGCTCCCCGGTCTTTCCTCTCCCCTGGAATGACACTCCATGGAAGCGACGGGCCAACGCACGCCGCCTCACGCTGCGCGGGCCTCGTCCTTCCTATTTCCCTCGACGTCCTGGGCGAGTGATTTCTCGATGTCGCCAAGCCGTCGGCGTTTTTCGGCCAGCTCACCCGAGAATGCGAAGCTGCCACCCTCGCGCGAGCGATAGGCTGCCAGACGTCGCTCGGCCTCGGCGAGGCGATGGCGATAACGCTCCTGCTCGTCCTCAAGGCTGGCGAGGACGTGCTCCAGGCGGGCGATCGCACCGAGGGGTGTCGTGGTCACGGGGAGCTCGATTTCCGTCTCGGCCCCGGTGCGCATGAGCACGGTGGCGTACCGATAGCCATCCTGGCCGAAACGCTCGCCGGAGTATTCGAGCTCGAAGCCGCCAATCGTCGCGATCACGGCGGCGTCGGCGTGCTGGAGCTGGACCAACGTCAGAATCTCCTTCATCAGCGCGCGCCCGGCGAGCTTGCGTTCGGCGAAGGTCGCGTCGCCCACCACCATCCGGAAGGCCTCGCCCGCGGTCGGAACCAGACGCTCAAGATCCTCGGCGATCTCGCCGATGCGACGTGTCGAATATTCGATGTCGCGTTCGGCGTCGCGGATCTGTCGGCGGATGGCGAACTGATCGTCCTGATGGGCCGAGCGCAGTCTTTCGAGCCGGGCGATGTCGGCTTCGAGGCCGGCTTTCTGCATGAGGCGCGGATCGCCCGATGCAATGGCCTTGGCCATGGCGAACTGGTTCGCCTGCCCCTCACCGAGATCCTCGAGCCGGCGGATGGAGGTATCACCTGAAAGGGCTGCCGCAATGAACCGGGCCTTCCGCTCATTGTTCTGCCACATCTGCGCATCCATCGACCCTTCCGTGGCATAGGCGAAGATGTCGACGACGTCGTGCTGGTTGCCCTGCCGCAGGATACGACCCTCGCGCTGCTCGATCTGCGAGGGCAGCCACGGCACGTCGAGATGGTGAAGAGCCTTGAGGCGCAGCTGCGCATTGACGCCGGTGCCCATTGTATCGGAGGAGCCGATGAGGAAGCGGACCTTGCCGGCGCGGACATCGCCGAACAGCCGCTGCTTGGCCTCCGACTTCTTGAAATCCTGCATGAAGGCGATCTCGTAGGCTGGGACGCCGAGACGCACGAGCTCATCCCGAATCCAGCGATAGGCCGAGAAGCCCCGGGTCTTCTCGACGCTGAGCGTGCCGAGATCGGAGAAGATCATCTGGGCGGCGCCGGTCTGCTCGAACGGCTTGCCGTCCGGACGGACATAGGCAACGTCCGTCGTCTCTTGCCAGATGCGAAAGGCATTGCCGACGAGGTCGTTGAGCTTGTTGTCGAGCTCGTTGTCATTGTCGGCATCGACCAGGCGTAGGTCGATCGCGGCATGGCGCCCGTCGGTGATGACCGAGAGCAGGATATCGTCGCCGGGTTCGGGCGGCCGGTCGCGTTGTTCGATCGCCTTGATGCGAGCATCGAGCAGGAGCTGGTAGCGCTTGAAGGCCGACGAGGGCTTGGAGGTCCTGATCTGCCGTGAGCCGGTCGAGAGCGCCGGCACCTTCACATATTCGTGCAGGTCCGCCGGCATCACCACATCCGCGAAGCAGCGGAACATGGCGATGAGCTCGGGGACGTTGACGAAGGTGGCGAAACGCGTCACCGGCTTGTATTTGCCGTTGGGCTGCAATTCGAGCTCGGTGGTCACGTCGCCGAAGGTCGACGCCCAGGCGTCGAATTCGTGCAGGCCGCGCTCGAACAACGCGGCATAGCCGAGATAGCGCTGCAACGAGAACATCTCGCCCAGCGTATTGGTAATCGGCGTGCCCGACGCGAGTACAAGCGCCCGTCCGGGGTTCTTCGTCTCGACAAAGCGCGACTTCACATAGAGGTCCCAGGCGCGCTGCGAGCCGTTCGGGTCGATACCCTTGAGTGTCGACATGTTGGTGGCGAAGCTGAGCTTCCTGAACTCCTGCGCTTCATCGACGATGATCTGGTCGATGCCGATTTCGGAGATGGTGAGCAGGTCGTCCTTGCGGGTGGCGAGCGCCTCCAGCCGCTCCTTGAGGCCCTCCTTCAGGCGCTCGAGACGCTTGCGCGACACGCGATCGCCGCTTTCGACCTTGGTCAACAGCGTCTCGTAGAGCTCGAGCTCGTCCTGAATCATCTGCTGCTCGAACGCGGACGGCACGCCGATGAAGCGGAACGCCGAATGGGTGATGATGATCGCGTCCCAGGTCGCGGTCGCCGCCCGCGACAGAAAGCGGTGCCGCTTGTCCTTGGTGAAGTTGGTCTCATCGGCAACGAGGATTCGGGCGGTCGGATAGAGCGCCAGGAATTCGCGCGCCGCTTGCGCCAGGCAATGACCGGGCACGACCAGCATGGCCTTTGCGATCAGGCCGAGACGGCGCTGTTCCATGATAGCGGCCGCAATCGTCATGGTCTTGCCGGCGCCGACGGCATGGGCGAGATACGTCGAGCCCGCCGAAATGATGCGCCAGATGCCCCGCTTCTGGTGCCCATAAAGAGAAAAGGCGCCAGAGGCGCCCGGGAGTTGGAGATGGTCCCCGCTGAACTTTCGGGGGGCGATGTTGTTGAAGCGGTCGTTGTAGACCCGCGCTAGGCGGTCGGTGCGATCGGGATCGGACCAGATCCAGTTCTGGAAAGCGGACTTGATCTTGGCAAGCTTTTCCTTGGCCGCTTCGGTATCGACGACGTTGAGCACGCGCTTCTCGCTGTCACCCTCCTTGATCGTGTCGAAGATCTGCGGCACCCGGCTGTTGAGGGCATCCGCGATGAGCTCGCCCGCATGACGGCGCTCGGTGCCCCACTCGGAGGTGCCGGCGGCCATCCAGCCGAGCTGCTGGGCGTCAACAGTCCATGAGGCCAGTTCGGGCATGTGGTGGATGCGGATCTCGGCACCCATTGTATCCTTGACGAAGGCGACAACGTCGGCGGCCGGAATCCATGGCGCGCCGAGACGCGCGGTGATGTCGGATGGACCGAGGTCGGCCGGCTGTACCGTGACCATGGCCCGGACATTGCGCTCGAAAGCCGGATCGAGCGCGGCGGCCGCTTCGGCGGCTTTGAGCTTGTCGCGGACCTTGCCGGAGAGATAGGCGTCATCCGTCTGCCATGACCCGCTTTCCGGATCGCGGAAAATGGAGTCGGCCAGGTCCGCAATCACCGTCTCGGCATCGACATGCAGCAATTCTGCAATGTGATCGATGTCAACATGGCCGCGCTCGTTGAGCACGATGGCGAGGGCATCGGCCGGCGAATTGATGATTGGCGCCGACGGCGGCGCGATGACCCGCTCGGAGAAGATCTGGCCGGGCCGAGCCGTGTCGGTATCGAGGTCATAGTCCTCGATGGAAGCGACCAGCCAGCAATCGGGATCGTCAAGGAACGGCTGCAGGTTCGGCCGGCGATGCGTCTCACGCACCTCCCCGCTCTCCGGGTCTTCCGTGGTGGAGACGACCGTGGTGTTGACCGGACCGAAGGCCCGGACGAAGTTTGACCAGGCAATGCGCAGCTTGACCTGCGCCGGCTTCCAGGGCCGGTCGAGCTCCTGGGCCTTGAGGACTTCGCGCACCGCATCGCGGATGGGGATGAGCTTGCGGATGATGCGGGCGTGCTTGTCGGGCACGCCTTCAGCGCCGCGTCGCTTTCGCACCGTGATGGTCACGGGCGCGCCGTCGACCATCTGCATCAGCGCCGTGTTCGGCGCGATGAAATAGCTACCCTCGCGGATCGACGAAGCGTCGGGAAGAGTCTCTCCTTCCCCATCGTCGCCGGCGCTGGGATCGATGATCTCGGGCGTGCCGTCGTAGATGGCTTCCGGGAGAAGACGGATCGCATCGGCAAGCGCTTGGTCGAGATCGAGGCCGTCGACCGGCAGGCACGTGTAGGCCTCGCCGAAAGGTCCGGAGGCCGTGGCATGCGTGCCGAGCACGAAATCGGGATGACGCGCTAACCAGCGGTTCACCCGGATTGCACCCACATCATCATCGGCGGGACGGACCTGTTCGAGATCGAGCCAGGTGACGTCGCCCTCGGCCTCTCCCGGCTGGCGCTTTCGGAAGAAGAGGATATCGACCACCACGTCGGTGCCGGCTTCGGCGCGGAAGCTGCCTTCTGGAAGGCGGATTGCCGCGACGAGATCGGCCGATTTTGCGATGTGCTCGCGGGCCGAGCTGTCGGCCTTGTCCATTGTCCCCGCGCTCGTGACGAATGCCCCAAATCCGCCCGGCTTCAGGAGATCGACGGACCGCGCGATGAAATAGTCATGCAGGCGCAGCCCCATGGATCGATAGGCGCGGTCCGAGCGGACGGTGCGATCGGAAAAGGGCGGATTGCCGATGGCGAGGTCGAACACTGCCGGCAGATCGGCACGGGCAAAGTCGGCATTGACGATGCGCCCCCGCGGCTGCAGCAGCCGGGAAATGCGGGCGGTGACCGGATCCAGCTCGACACCGGTGAGATGCACCTGGTCGCGAAGTCCCGCCGGCATCAGCGCCGGGAACAGCCCGCTGCCGATGCCGGGTTCGAGCACCCTGCCCCCGCGCCAGCCGAGACGCTGCAGCCCGGCCCAGATCGCCCGGACGATGAACTCGGGCGTGAAATGCGCATACTGCGTGCAGCGCGCCAGCGACGCGTAGTCCTGGTCCGAGACCGCCTCCTCGAGTGCGGCACCGATCTCATCCCAACCGGCGCGGAAACCGTCCTCGCCGGGACGCCGGAACACGCCATTGGCGAGCTCCGAGGCGCCGAAGCCAGTGAACCGCATGAGCCGCGCCTGTTCGTCGGCAGTCGCCGGACGATCCTCGGCCTCGATTTCGGCGGCGAGCCGGATAGCAGCCAGGTTGTCGCTTGCGCGCTGCTTCCAGCCTTTGGCAAGACCGCGATCGCCTTCGAGAATGAAGTTCTCGCCTCGCGCGACTGGCTCGCCCGCGCGGTCGGGTCGAGGAGCCGGCTGCGGGCTGAGCGGCGATTTCCGCGCCTCCGGCGCGGAGGGCGACAGGTCGTCCTCGAGGTCGTTGATGTCGAAGTCGCTGCCGAAGGCCGTGACCCCGAGACCGAGGCCGGACGAAAGGGCGGTGTTGTTGAACAGGTCGAGCGTGAAGGGATCGTCGTTGGACATTGTGATGTCTCCTGGAGGGATGGCGCGCACGAACGCCGGCCGAGCAGGTCGGCCGGGGATCTGCGGCGTGGGGTTCGGGAAAGGTCAGCGGGTGATCAGCGAGAGCGCGATTTCGGTCTCGGTGAGTTCAACGTTGAGGTGCGTCGATCGCATGTTGCGGTCGAAGAGCGGGATCAACCGCTCGGCTTCGATAAACTCGATGCCGTCATCGCCGCCGAAGTGGCGGCGCTTGTAGTCCCACCAGTCGGGATTGCCGGCCGGATGGCATTGCTCGGAATAGATGACGAGCGGACGTTCGCCCTCGGCGAGTTTTCCGTTGGACATGATGTAGACGCCCTCGTCGCCGACGAGCCAGATTCCGGGCTTCTCGCCCTCACCGGGCCGGGTGCCGTAATAGGGATTGCGGAACTCGCCATTGAGGGCGGCATCGGCAATGCCGCGGTCGACTACCTTGCGGACGCCAAGAATGGGAAAAGTGAACATCGCCCGCACCTCACGCCGCCGCCTTGATGGGCAGGTGCCTCAGATGCACCGGGAGCTTCGCCGCGATCTCCTCGTCGGTCAGATCATCGAGCAGCTTGAGCTCAGTGTGCCCCCCGCCATAGACGAGGACGGTGCGCTTGCCGCGGTGCGCATGCAGGAAGCGCTCGCCGGCGTAGCCGCGATATTCATCATGGGTGGCGCTCCAGATATGCTCCAGGCGCTCTTCATGCGTCATCGCCGTCACCGGCCGGGATTCACGCTCGACGATGGCGTCGCGCATCCCGACTGCAGAACGGGCTTGCGCCAGATCGCAATAGGCGTGGAAGTAGCGCATTTTGCCGTCGATGCGCAGCGTGTAGAAGACGCTGGTGATGCTGCCGGTGAGGAACTCACGCATGGCGAACATCTCACCCCGCATCCAGAGCGGCGGCAGGATTTCGAGCATGTAGTCGTGGTCGGCTCGGGCGATCTCGAACCACTCGCCGACGAACAACGCGCTGTCGTCGCTCTGCCAGCGATCGGGGCGCTGGACATGACGGTCAAACAGGCGGAACATCTGCCGGCGATCGGCGACGCCCTGGTAGATCTTGCGGGAGGGAGAGACGGGGTTCATAGCGGGCTCCTTGGCCTTTTGCGGGGCTGGAGCGCGGTTCATCCTCTTGACGTCACCATCATCTTCAGCCCTTGCGGACCCCTCCCCGCGGCCGCCTCTCCGTCCGGGCGGGTCAAGGGCCGGCGTCAGCCGGGCGAAGCTTCACCCTTGAGGCGACCGGCGGGCATGCGGCAGCCGGAATTGATTTTCTTCTCGCCGCCTCATTTCCCTCCCCAATTTGGTCGCACGCAGCGGCTCTCATGCACGGACGCGACCAACAGCCGTCATTGCACTCATGTTGCTTGGCACAACCACGGCCATGGCCGTCGAGCTGGAATCTCCCGACAGGGTCGATCCACTCTTTGACTGCTCGACGCCCGTGCTCGATGCGGACACGCCGGAAAGAGCAAAACTGCTCCGGGTTCAGTACGGGGGCGACGCTCTCGTCAGAGAGTTGCGCCAAACCTATGCGTGCCGACTCGCCGCCTGTTCTGGGATCAGCAGGAAGGCGCCGACAGCAGGCTGGTCCTGCGCTTGACCCGCGACGATCCGGTCGAAACGCGCAAGCTCTCGATCTGCGGCGAGCCGCTGACGGTCGCGTTTAATGCCGGCCAGATGCACACAAGCGAGGAGCTTCAAAAGCTTCACGCGGACAACCTCGAATGGTTCCGCGGCAGGTTCCCTGGGCTACAGGGGACCTATGCCGATGAACGCACGGGCGAGATCGTACTGGATATCTACATTCCGGGAGCCGAGGGCACGGACGTCGAGGCACTGCGGCAGCATGCCGAGTCCCGGCTGGGCGCTCCGCTGCGGGTCCACATGACGACGGCAAAACCGATGTTGAACCAGGAATGCTCCCCGGTAGTGGTTGTCAGCGCTGCTGCGCGGTTCTTGGTTTCAGCATCGCGTTCCAGTCCTCGGCCGCCGGTTTCAACCGTTCGAACTCGCAAGAGAGCTCGAAGGCAAGCTCGCGCAGGCGAGCGACGAAGACCTCGCCCTGAGGATTGGCATCGGTGGCCGCGACAAGCCGTGCCTCCGGCCGCTCTGCCACCAGGCGAATGGCCACGTCAGTCGCTGGCGACCAGCCGCCGCCGGTGCTGACATAAAGCGTGTCTGGTCTGCTTGCCTCGATCGCAGCGAGGCTCATGGCGTCGATGGCGGCTTCGGTCACGCAGACGCGGCCGGCGTCTGCCGGACCGAGCCGGAACAGCACCTTGCTGCCGCCCGTCGCAAAGCCGCGCCATTCCGGGCCGCGTTCCTCCCAACCGGTGACGATGCCGGCCGCATCGGTATGTGCCGCCCACATGCTGCCATGCGGGCCTTCGCGCAGGTCGTTCCGAGTGATCGCGGTGCGGATCACCGGTTCAGGAATATACCGTTCGTCGCGCAGGTAGCGCCAGGTCGCCGATCCGCGCCATGGCTTGCGACGGGCTCGCCAGCGTTCGGGAATGGAAAGATCTGGCTCGCGTTCCCGGGGCTGCCGCGTCCAAGCGGGCTCCGAGGGCACGAAGCCGACCAAGGACGCGACCTGAACGAATGCTTCCAGGAAATCGCAGCCGTCCAGATGCTGGACCAGCGAATAGACATCGCCCTTGGCGTCCGAAAGCGGATCGAACCAGCCCTTGCCGCCATGGATGACGATGATGATCGCGTCCCCGCGGCGATATTTCATCGCCCTGCGCGTGCTCTCCTTTAGATCGAGCGCAAACCCGCAATGCTCGAGTACAGCGCCGCAGGGCACTTTTTCTTTCAGCTCTTCCAGTTCTGCTTTTTCCATATTCGCCTGCACGTGCCCTGACGCGCTCCTTCCTATCCGATTCCCGCCCCAAGCTTATGGGGCACGAACCGGATGCCGCGAAGAGCAAGGCGGGCAAGGGCGCGGCCGGCAACCCGCCGATAGTGCCGGGTTGCCGGAACTGCAGGCCGCGGCGCAGCTTCCCTTGCCGGCCGCAGCGCGCAAGCGGCAACACCACCTACCATCAGGTATCGCGGCGCTCTTCCTCGGCCACGATCGCGCGGACCGCGTCAATATCCATCGCCGCCTGCAGCGCGATCCGGCCGACCTCGGCGGCGACCTTGGCCCAGTGATAGAACTCGCCCGCATCACCTTGCAAGCGCGCTCGGGTCGCGCGGCGCTGTGCCTCGTAATTGCGTTGACCTCTTCGGCCAAGATGAGCCTACGGGCATCGGCTTGCCAACGCCGCCGGATCGCCGTCTGTGTTCGACCCATCGCCGGATCGCGGTAAACATGGAGCCCTCCCTCTTCGCACGACAGCCCAGTGCGCGTCAGGGATGGCTGCCCGAACGGGTGAAGACCCCTTTGGGGCTTCAGCTCCGCCAACAGCCCGGCCCGCAGGGCGACGCCAATCACGAAGTTCGGGTTTTTGGTTCAAAATGCGAGCGCCGCCTGTGCAGATGCTTCGCGCGGCTGCGAAACCGCGAACGTGCCGGCAGGCAACGGCCGAAGCAACTTTTCTTCCGGACAAATCCGATCGAGCCAGTCCATCCGCCGATCACGTTTCAACACCGCCATCTGGCGGTCGTGGTAGGGCGCCACATCGTCGTTCGCCTCGATCGTCAGGATGGCATAAGCCTCAGGCCAGTCCCGTGTCGCCGGGCGCCAGACTCCAGCGAAATAGAACCAGTCACCATCGGCGAGCGAGAAGCTATAGGCCTTGCCCCTGCTCCGGTGCCGGAACTCGGATGCCGGAACGAGGCAGCGGTGACTGGGAAACGTCCTGCCCTCAGCGCGCACAACGGTGAAGGGCCTGCCTCCAACTTCGCTGGGCTGAAGGCCCCAAGGGAGCTCTGCCATCTCAACATCGCCGCCGTAGCGCCTTATGATGACGCGGCGTTCGTCGAGCGATGCGTCGGAATCGAAAACCGTCGCGCTCATGGTCACGCGAACATAACAGGAACACGATCGCGGTGCAATGCGATCGGACGGAGGATCGATGTGCAATGACTATCGATTGACGGTGGATGTCGCTTCGATCGTGGATGACTTCGCCGACCTGAAGATCAAGATCCGCTTCGGAGAAGGAGCGCCGAACCTCGAGGCGCGCGAGGACATCAAGATAACGGACGTAGCGCCGATCATCAGGACGATCGAGGGCGTGCTCAGCGAAGGCGATATGATGCAACGTCGCTGGAGCTGGCCCGGACCAAACAAGCGGCCCGTTTATAATTTCCGTTCAGAGGGCCGGGAGTTCTCGTCGAACCGGTGCCTCATCGTGGCGGACGGCTTCTACGAGTTCACCGATCCGATAGAGCCCAAGAAGAAGAAGGACAAGTGGCTCTTCACAAAGAAGGACGAGCCGATCTTCTGCATTGCTGGAATCTGGCGTGACACGCCGGAGGTCGGCGAAGCCTTCACCATGCTCACGATGGAGCCTGGGCCCGATATCGCGCCCTATCATGACAGGCAGATTGTTATCCTCGATCGCAGCGTGTGGGCGGACTGGCTCGACCCTTCGGTGTCAGCCAAGTCGCTGATCAAGCCCCTTCCACCCGGCACGCTGCAGGTGGCGCAAGTCGGATGAAATGAAGCGATCGGCGACCGATGCCGATCAGGGATGGGGCACGGAACGCACCACCTGCCGGGCCGGCTTGTCCTGCCGCTCCCCTTGATACGAGACCTGGCGCAGGAGATTGTCTTCGGTCCAGGTGAGATAGGCGACCTCGACCACCACTTCAGGCCTGACCCAATGCACGCGCGACAGCTCGAGCGGCGAGCCGAACCGGCTCTCGCGAGGCGGCGGGGCGTCGAGGGGCATTCGAGCTGCCTGAAGTGGCGCAAGCCGGCGAGCCAATCGCTTGAGCTCTGCAACCGTGATGCCCGTGCCGGCGCGGCCCGCGTACATCAGACGACCATCATCGGTGTAGTAGCCCAGAAGCAGCGAGCCGATATGCGGGCGGCTTCCAGTCGGATCGGTCCAGCCGACGACGATGAATTCCTCTCTGTTGAGACACTTTGACTTGACCCATAGGCCGCGATTGCCCGATGCGTAGGCGCTGTCGATCCGCTTTGAGATAGCGCCCTCGAGTGCAAGCCGGCAGGCGTGCTTGCGGAACGCAGGCCCGTCGCCGATCACGTGATCGCTGAAGCGCAGGCCGGGCATGTCGGTCGAAAACAGGCCTTCAAGTCGCGCTTTGCGATCGACGAGCGGAAGCTTCGCAATGCTCTCTCCGTTCAGGAACAGAAGATCGAAAGCAAAGAAGGCAAGATCGCCCGTGCGGCCCTCGTCCATAGCGGCCTGCAGGCGGCTGAAGGAGGTGACGCCGTCTGCCCGAACGGCGCACAGCTCCCCGTCGACATAGGCGTCTTTCACCGGGAGAGCGCGGAGGGCCGCTATCGTCGCTTGATAGCGATGCGACCAATCGAGGCCGGTGCGGGTGAGCAAGCGGATGTCGCTGCCGTCGATCCGCGCATGCATGCGGTATCCGTCGTACTTGATTTCGTGAAGCCAATCGGGGCCGTTGGGCGCTTCGTCGACCAGGCGCGTCAGCTGAGGCTCGATCCATTTCGGCGGATGCGTTTTATTCGGCTTTGTCGGATTCACCGTCTTTCGCGCCAATAGAGATAAAGCGTCGTCATGCGGGCCAGACTACCACATGATGACGGTATAGAACGTCGGGAATGTTGCGACCTTTCTCGCGCAAATGGGCGACGCCGCGTCAAGCCCTGACCTAGCTAAGCCGCGTAGATGCCGGCCAAGTCCGGTTTGGGCCAAAACGGCCGTGCCATCGCCGTTGTTAAAACGGCGAACCTCGCGAGCGGTACTCCTGGCGTTAGGCGCGTCTATGCTGGTGCGCCGTCGATTGCGCCGGAACACCTTCGCTGTGCCTGCAATCAGGGAACTGATTGCATCCGTGAAACACCGTCCCGTTCCTGTTGCGCTTCTCGACCATTTGGCCCACCAGACAAACGGGGCATTGACGCAAGGCAGCGCCTTCGATCGTCTCGTAGCGCACCTCATCCCCGGCTATCTCGCAAAGTTCCCGGATATAGCGGGACGGCTGGCGGCTGTTGGTGATGAGATATACGCCCCGGCTGGAGCGCGTGAGCGCGACGTAGAACAGGCGTCGTTCTTCAGCATAGGCGAAGGTTTCAGGTTGGGGAATGACCAGGTTGAGCAGTTCATCGTCCTCGATGCGGCTCGGCACGCCATAATCGCCTTCACTCACATCAAGCAGAACCGTGTAGTCCGCCTCAAGCCCTTTGGCCCGGTGAAAGGACTGGCCCGAAACCTCGATATTGGCGAAGGAGGGTGGGATCCCGCCGAACGGATCGAGCAGATTGTACCGCCATAGAACCAGCACTTTGAGTTTGGCGGCCGGTTCGCTGCGCCACTGCTCGGCAATGCTCCCCAGGGCGATGTCGAGCCGTTCGAGAAGACGATGGCAAGCCTGGGCGAATTCGGGCCTGCCGCGTTCGTCATCAATGGGAATGACCCGAATCGACCGCGGAATGGCAGGCCGTGTCGAACGAACCGATTTCGTGATCTGTTCGGGATTACGCTGGACGAATGTCGCGGCCGTCTCGGCAATGAGTTGATTGCAGCGATAGGTCTGTTCCAGGCGTCCCTGCCAGCTTGCCCCGAAATTGGCCTCGAACTGCGTGAAGATCGTGATGTCCGATCCGGCAAAGCGATAGATCGACTGCCAGTCGTCTCCGACTGCGAACACCTTGCTGAACGCCTTCTGCTGCTTGAGCGCCTTGATGAGGTTGGCGCGCGGCTCGGAAATGTCCTGAAACTCGTCGACAAGGATCAGGGAATAAGGACTCTGATACCGCCCGGTCTCGACCAGCCGGACTGCGTCGGCGATCATCGAGTCAAAATCGATCCGCTTGGTCTCTTCCAGTCTCCGGGAATAGCCCTGCGTGGTCATCCACACGACGCGGGCATAGAGCTTCGCGCGCTCCTTGTCGTGAAGGGTCCTGGCTCGCTCGAGCAGCATATCGAGCGTTAAATGGCTGGCGCGAATATGCTTGATGCAGGTGGATATGAGCTTGTGATAGTGCTTGATCACTACAGGGTCGACCGCTTTCGTGATCTCGGCATAGTTCTTGCGCTGGAAGTGAACCGCGCGCCGCGCCAATTCCGCTTCGAGTATGCTGAGCAGCGTCTCGCTGCTAGCCTGCGCCGAAGTGGTCTCGAAAAAATCGATCTCCTTCCGCCGATAGGCCTGCCGCTTGCTTTCGGCGTGCTGAACATAATTCGCAAAAGGCGACGTCCCGTCCGCATTAAGCGCGAAATGCTCATGCACCGTGTCAGTCGGCGGATAGTAGAAATCGGGATGCAGATGGCGAACCGTGCCGTCATCCTCCTCAACCGCAAGCTGCCGCTCGTATTCGAATGCGACGGAATGCAGCCACAGCCAGTTGACGATCTTCTGCTCCTGCAGCGATTTGACGATCACGCCGGCAAGCGAGCCGATCGTGGCTTCGCCCTTCCTGAGCCGATCCGAGACATAGCGACGGTAGTCAGCCTCGGTGTCGAAAACCTCGGTCGGGATGTCCGCCTTGGGATGCACCACGAGCAGGTCGCTCCACAATCGAGCGAATTCCGGATCGGTCTCGACTAGCTGCCGGATGATCTCTTCGATGACTCTGGCTTCGCCAGCGGGATGATCGACCCAGTTGGCAAGCTGGGGCGGACGTCCTTCGACCTCCTTAATGATGCCCCGTCCAAGCGCGTGAAACGTCGTGACGCGGCACTCCAGCGCGCTTTCTTCGACCTGTAGCTGTCGTGCGATCCTGGTCCTGAGTTCGTCGGCTGCGCTCTTATTGAAGGCCAGAAGCAGGATCTCATCGGGCCGGTAGAGTTGCTTTTCCAGGACATAGGCCAGCTTGCCGACCATGGTCGCGGATTTACCTGACCCGGCCGAGGCGACGAGCAGATTGTTATCCTCCAGACGGATACAGGCTTCGCGTTGCTGATCGGAAAAGGAGCGCCCGTCGAGATCGTCGAAAAATGGCTGGAATTTGCGCAACTCCGCGGCAACGAACGCTTCATTATAGGCGTGGCGAACGCCCGGGTCGGTCAGCATGGCGAACGAAGCCGGCAGGGACGCCTTGAGCCCGTCCGGCATCAATTGTGGATCCAGAAGCGGGTGAGAAAGCGCGGCAGCGGCGCTGCCGGGCACGCTGGCGATGGCCCGCCCGAGATCGGCCTGCGCGAGATACTGTCTGTTGTCTTCGGTGATCTCCCGAAGCCTGGCATCGACATCGAGCAAATGATCCGTCTCTGTGCCGATGAGGTCGAAGAGATGGGTGTTGATGAACGCATGAAGGTCCGCGGCCAGTTGCTCGGACGCGTCCCCCGACAGACTCGACAGATTGTCCGTTCTGCCGCGTGCGCGGATCTCGACGGTATGCCACAGCAGCGCCTTGCTGGTCGAAACCGACACGATATCGAGGCAGCTGAGATCAACATCGCCACCCTGGCTCAGCCGAATGCGCCCGGACAGCTTGGGGTCCAGGGTCAGCTTCCATTTTCCGGAAGGAAACATCCGCGCAAGGAAGCCAGGGCGGTATGTGCGCGCACGGCCAGATAGCAATTTACTCAGTGCCACATTCGATATGTCCAGTAAATCAAGGCTCCCAAGGAGCTGATTATCATCAACATATTGAGATGTTCCAAATCATCGCGGGCAACAGAATTGAAATGTTCGCGGAGACGCTGTCGCGGCCACAGTTCTGTCCCGGGACCTGACGCTTGGTGCCCGGTGCGGATTACCTGTTCCGACCGACCCTATGCGGACATCGTGCGCCGGAACATACCGAGGATCAGTTTTCACCCAAACTGTGGACGACCTCATTCCATTGATCGGAAAGCGAGAGGTGCCCTTTTGCCTTGTAGTCGTTGCGAAAGTGAACAGCAAAATCAAGACGCACGCGCTGAATAACTGCCAGATGGGTAAGGCAGTAGTGTGCACAACATGCTGCTGAAGTGTCCGTCCGGAAGCGCTACCGGAAGTCCCGCGTCTTGACCTTGATATGGTCGATATGGTCATAGGCATCGACGATGTCGCGCCCCTTCGGCATGCCGCGCGGATCGATGCCCGATCCGCCGTGATGAGCCTCATCCCCGCGGCCGTGCGGCAACGGAAACGGCGTCTCGCGGTTTCCGACGCTGGCCAGCTCGGCCGACAGATCGGTCAGCTCGTGGGCGACGAGATGCACCACCTCCCCTTCTCGCTGGATACGACCGCGTACGCCGAGCATGGCCGACGAGAGAAGCACGCGACGGAATTTCTCGAACACCTTGACCCAGACAACGACGTTGGCGGCGCCCGTCTCATCCTCCATGGTGAGGAACATGACGCCTTTGGCCGAGCCCGGCCGTTGCCGGACCAGCACCAGGCCGGCGGCCTCGAGCCACCGTCTGTCCCGCGCCTGCATGGCCTCCTCACAGGTCACGATTCGGCGCCGGCGTAGATCGGCACGCAGAAACGACACCGGATGGCTGCGCAAGGTCAGCCCGACATGGCCATAATCCTCGACAACCTCGCGGCCGGCCGTCATCGGCCTGAGCGTGATGATGGGCTCGTGGATCTCCGTCACCGTTTTCTGTTCACGGGACGTAGCGGCCGCAAACAGGGGCAAAGGTTCGTCGCGCAACGCCTTGATCGCCCAGAGAGCGTCGCGGCGGGCAAGGTTCAGATCCGGTAGAAATGCGTCGGCCTCGGCGAGCTGGACCAGCGAAGCCGCCGGCACGCGGGCGCGGCGCCACAGATCGTCGACGGAGAGAAATGGCTCGTCGGCCCGCGCCGCGATGATCGCGGCCGCATCATCATTGGCGAGACCCTTTACCATGCGCAGGCCGAGCCGGACGGCGAAGCGATCTTCGTCATCGGTCGGCTCGAGTGTGCAATCCCAGCGGCTGGCATTGACGCAGACGGGGCGCACTTCGACGCCATGATCGCGTGCGTCGCGCACGATCTGGGCCGGCAGATAGAAGCCCATCGGTTGCGAATTCAACAGCGCCGCACAGAAGACATCGGGATGCCAGCATTTCATCCAGGACGAGGCATATGCGATCAGCGCGAAGGAAGCGGCGTGGCTTTCGGGAAAGCCGTAGCTGCCAAACCCTTCGAGTTGCGAAAAGGTCCTTTCGGCAAACTCCGGCGTGTAGCCGTTGGCGATCATGCCGTTGATCAGCTTGTCGCGGAATTTCGAGACGCCGCCGGTGTGCTTGAATGTGGCCATGGCGCGCCGCAACTGGTCGGCCTCGCCGGCGGTAAAGCCGGCGCAGACCATGGAGACCTGCATTGCCTGCTCCTGAAACAGCGGCACGCCGAGCGTCTTGCCCAGCACGCGTTCGAGCTCCGGCGTTGGAAAAGTCACCTCTTCCGTCCCGTCGCGCCGGCGAAGATAAGGATGGACCATGTCGCCCTGGATCGGTCCCGGCCGGACGATCGCGACCTCGATGACCAGGTCGTAGAAGGTCCGGGGCTTCATGCGCGGCAGCATCGACATCTGCGCGCGGGATTCGATCTGGAAGACGCCGAGCGTGTCGGCCTTTCTGATCATCGCATAGGTGCGTGGATCTTCGGCCGGGATCGTCGCCAGGTCGAGTGTGACGCCCTTGTGCTCGGACAGGAGATCGAATGACTTCTTCATGCAGGTAAGCATGCCCAACGCCAGGACATCCACCTTCATGAATTTGAGGGCGTCGATATCGTCCTTGTCCCATTCCACCACCTGGCGATCCTTCATCGCCGCCGGCTCGATCGGCACGAGGTCGTCAAGCCGATCATGCGTCAGGACAAAGCCGCCCGGATGCTGAGAGAGGTGGCGCGGCGTGCCGGCAAGTTGCGCCGCGAGTTCAAGAGTCAAACGCAGCCGCCGGTCGCCGAGATTGAGATTAAGTTCGCCAGCACGCTGTTCATCGACAGCTTCGCCATGGCCCCAGACCTGGGAGGACAGGAGTTTGGTCATGTCCTCAGGCAGGCCGAGCGCCTTGCCGACGTCGCGGACCGCGCCCTTGGTGCGATAACGGATGACGGTGGAGCAAAGTGCTGCGTGATCGCGGCCATAGGTTTCATAGACCCACTGCATGACGATCTCGCGCCGTTCATGCTCGAAATCGACATCAATGTCGGGCGGCTCGCGCCGCTCCTGCGAAACGAACCTTTCGAACAGGAGGTTGTTGCGTTCGGGATCGATTGAAGTGATGCCCAGCACATAGCAGACGGCTGAATTGGCGGCCGAGCCGCGCCCCTGGCAGAGGATGTCCTGGCTGCGGGCGAAGCGGACGATCGAGTTCACTGTCAGAAAGTACGGCGCGTATTTGAGCGTCTCGATCAGCCGCAGCTCGTGCTTCAGGATGCCAACCACCTTGTCGGGCAAGCCCTCGGGGTAACGGCGGGCCGCACCTTCCCAGGTAAGCTTTTCCAGCGCCTGCTGCGCGGTGAGGCCCGGCATCGTCTTTTCCTCCGGGTATTGGTAGGCGAGTTCGTCCATTGAGAAACGGCAGCGGTCGGCAATCTCGATTGTGCGCGCCAATGCCTCGGGATAACGGCTGAACAGACGCGCCATCTCCTCGGCCGGTTTAAGATAGCGATCGGCATGCCGTTCGCGCCGGAAGCCGGCGTCATCGATGGTGACGTTATGGCGAATGCAGGTGACGACATCCTGCATCATGCGGCGCGCCGGTTCGTGGAACAGCACGTCATTGGTGACGATGGTGGGCGCGCGCATTGCGGTTGCCAGGTTTGCCAACTGGTAAAGCCGGAGCTGGTCGTTTGGGCGTCTGCGCAAGGTCAACGCCATATAGGCGCGGTCGCCGAAAGCGTCGCGCAGCCGCCGCAAACGAACGGCGCAAAGATCATCGGCTTCGTCCGGAACCAGGACCGCGATCAGTCCCTCCCCATAGGCGACGACATCGTCCCATTCGAGATGGCATTTTGCTTTGCCGGCCCTGCCCTTGCCGAGCGACAGCAGCCGGCAAAGGCGCGAATAGGCCGGCCTGTCCATGGGATAGGCCAGGATCGACATGCCGTCGACGAGATCGAGACGGCAGCCGACAATCAGCCGGACGCCTGTCGTCTTCGCCGCTTCGTGGGCGCGCACGATGCCGGCAAGCGAATTGCGGTCGACGACAGCCAGCGCCTCGATGCCAAGCAACGCGGCCTGCGCGAACATCTCTTCGCAGCTGCTCGCCCCACGCAGGAAACTGAAATGCGAGGTCACCTGCAGCTCGGCATATCGGGCTCCGCCAGTCATCCGAAGATCCCGTGCATGAACCATTTATGCGAACCGGTCGCGGCGGCTTCACCGTCGCCGGCGCGGTAGACCCAGTAGCGCTCGCCGTTCTCGTCTTCGACCTGGAAATAATCCCTCACGGCTGCGAGCTCGGCGTCGCGCTTCCACCATTCCCCGAACACGCGCTCCGGGCCGTCCGCCCGTTTCACGCGCCGGCGGACGCCGCGCCAGGTAAAGGTCACGGGCGGATGGTCGGGAAGAAGTGCTACCGTCTCGATCGGCTCGGGTCGTGGCAACAGCCGAGTTGGGCGCGGCCAATGGCTGGGCCAGCCCTCGCCGGTATCAGGCGCCATTGGGGCAATGCGTTGAACCGACCGTTCGGGAACGTCGCTCTGCACCGGGGCGAAGCGATAGAGCCGCTCCTCACCGACACGGTTGGCGAGGATGTCGATCACATCCGACACATCGGGTTCGGGCGCCTCGGCGAGCGAGGAAATCATCTGCTTGGCCCGCAGCGGCTCGGCAACGGTCGCGGCAAGCCGCATCAGCTCGATGCCGAATCCGGGATCGATAGTTTCTATTTTATCTGTGAGAAGCCGGGTCAAGCGCTTCGTGTCACGCACTGGCGTTGCAGTGCCGATACGGATCGCCTCGACGCGGTTATCGACGCGGAAGAACAGAAGGTCGAGCCGGCGTGCGCCAAGCCCTCGCGTCTCGAGTGAGGCGCACAGTTCAGCGACCAGCTTGCCGGTATAGCGCGCGATTGTTTCCGCCGCGCCGATCGGCTCGGCAAAATTGCGGCGCACCTCGACGATTTCCTCCGGCCGGATCGGCTCGATCGGTTCGCTCACCCTCGCGAACGCCTGGTCGAGGCGACGGCCGGGCTCTGGTCCGAAACGCAGAGCGAGCGCCGCGCGCGGCGTGCCGGCGAGATCCGTAATTGTGTCAAAGCCGAGCCGACGCAGACCATCGATCGTCACGGCGGGTAGGCGAAGCGCCGCGATCGGCAAACGTAGGACCGCCTGCGCCGTCTCGCCGGATGGAATAACGAATGTCTGCCGCCCGCCGAAGCGGGCCAAAGCGTGGGCGGCACCCCAGCTGTCGGCGACCGCCGCCCGGGCCGTGATGCGTGCAGCGGCAAGCCGCTCCACCATCTCGGTGAGCATCGCCGCCTCGCCGCCATGCAGATGATCGGCGCCGGTCGTGTCGATGACGAGGCCTTCCGGCGGATCGGCGGCGACGATCGGCGCATAGCGCCGCAGCGCCCACAGCGCCAATCGCCCGAGCGCCATTGCGTCGGCATCGGGCTCGGCGTCATGGACGATCAGGCCCGGAACAACAGCTTGCGCCTTGCTCGCCGGCATGCCGATGCGCAGGCCGGCCGTTTGCGCTGCCGCGTCGGCTGCAAGCACGACACGGCGACGTCCGTCGCGGCCGATCAAAACGAGCGGCGCCTCAGGCGGAGGCGCGGCGTCGCCCGATTTCCTTCTGAAGCGGTCCGTCGGCCACATCGGAAGGAAGAGCGATACGACCCTTGGCATCGCATGCCTCCACTGTAAAATCCGCACTCTCTCCGGCCCGGCATCGGATCAGCTCGACATGCCAGCGGGCCGGTCCGACGCCCGGCACCGGCAATGGTGTCGACGGCAGGACCGACACCCGCCAGCGTGTCTCGGCGGCGGTTGGCTGCCCAAAATCAGTGGCCTCCGTCTGCCGACGCCAGCGGCGAATGGCGATGCCGATGGCGCCGGAGCTTTCGGCGGCAAGCTGCAGCCGCCGCGACGCCGTCATCGAAAGCCGTGCAATCTCGGCAACGACAGCGCCAAAACCGCCACGAAGCCCCTCTTCGAAACAGGCGAGAACGGATTTTTCGTCGCCGGCTTCGACATAGATTACCCGTCCCGGAGGAAGGCCGGCCTGTTCGATCGCCGGTGCGAACAGGTCTGGCCGGGTAACGCACCACAGCACCTTGCCCACCGTGCGCGCGGCAATACCGGCAGCGAAGAGTGCCGCGGCTGCGCCATCGACGGAGCCATTTCCACCACCCGCGACCTCGTGCAGACCGCCAAAAGCCAATCCCCCTCCCGGCAGAACCCTGTCAATCGCGGCCACTCCGAACGGCAAAACCGTACGCTCGCGTGCATTTCCACCTTCGAGACGCGCGATGCGTTCTCGAAGCTCGGAAATGGCAGCAGGGGGCGCCGATACACTCATCTGACCCTTGAAACGCGGAAAGCCTGTGATATGTTCTACATTTGTTCTCCTCTTGGCTAAGAGTCAACCGGGATGATGTCGTGCCCCTGCGGAAGGAGGGCATTCGATGCTCTCGGATGGTCCAGAGCGCGGGCCATATCCTTCAATGCGAGAATGGGAGTCTTTTGGAGTTTTGGGCGCCACGGAGTGTCCGAAAATTGTAGCATACTTCGGACTCATGCCTTGCCTTTGTCCGAAACTTGTAGCATATTTCGGACATGCCCATCGTTGAGCCCGATACCGATCTTCGCTCGCGCCTGCTTGCCCGCATTGAGTCCAAACCCGACGAGGTCTGGACCCCCGGCGACTTCGCCGATCTCGGCGCGCGCGCCGCCGTGGACAAAACCCTGCAGCGCCTGGCAGCCGCCGGGGAGCTGCGCCGAATCGACCGAGGCCTCTATGACCGGCCGCGCACGAACAACCTGACTGGCCGCGCCACCGTGCCGGATTATCGCGCTGTGATCCGCGCCGTCATGCGCCGCGATCGGGCGCGCGCCGTCATCGATGGTATGACGGCCGCCAACGACCTCGGCCTGACGACCGCCGTCCCCGCCCGGATAGAAGTGCTGGTCGATGCGCGGTTGAAGCCAATCAAGCTCGGCACGCAGGAAATCCACTTCAAGTACGCTGCCCCTAGCCGCCTCTATTGGGCGGATCGGCCGGGGATGCGGGTCGTCCAGGCCTTGCATTGGATGCAGGACATGCTGACCCAAAAGGGCGAACGGAAGCGTATCCAGGCGACGTTGCGCCGCCTGTTTGCCGACCCCAAGCACGGCGAGGCCATTCGCGAGGATCTGCGCGCCGGTCTCTCCGCCGTGCCGATCTGGATGCAGGAGTTCCTCCGCGAAATCCTGAGGGCGGACCCGCACGAGGCGAAGCCATGAGTACCGATGCTTACCGCCAGATCATCGCGGCATCCCCACGTGACCGGCTCGACCTGTTCCTCGCCACGGCCAATCGGATCGGAGCTCCGGTGGGCAATGTCGAAAAGGACTTCTGGGTCTGCTGGACGCTCAATGCGCTCTATCACGATCGCCCTGCTGGCGAACCTCGGTTGCTGTTCAAGGGCGGCACGTCCCTGTCGAAAGGCTATGACCTCATCAAGCGCTTCTCCGAGGACATTGACGTCACGGTATTCCGCGACGACCTCGAGGAACCAGCCTCAGTTGAGGAGCTCGAGGCGCTGTCGAACAAGAAGCGTCGCGCCAGACTGGAGGCCATCCGGGACGCGTGCCGTGGCTATATCACAGGCCCGATGCGAGTATTTCTTGCCGCTCAACTAGCGGACGTTACCAACGGGGTCGGCCGCGTGGAAGTCGACGGGGCCGACCCTGATGGGCAGACGCTGCTGCTCTGGTACCCCGAGGTGGAGCCGCGTGACAGCGCCTACGTTCGGCCGGCGATACGTCTCGAATCCGGGGCGAAATCGGCGCTCGATCCTAACGGGCCCATCACAATCGCCCCCTATGTTGCGGAAGAAGCGGCAGGCATTGATCTCACCGTCGCCGACGTGACCACGATCGAGGCGACCCGTACCTTTTGGGACAAGGTGGTGATCGCCCATGGATTGCGCTGCTGGTACGAGCGGCGCGGCGAACTGCGGCAGGAAGGCCAGCGGGTGTCTCGGCACTACTATGACCTGCACTGTCTTCTCGGATCCGAGACCGGAAAGGCCGCGCTCGGCGATCTCGATCTTGGCGCCGATTGTGTGCGGCACGCACGAATGTTTTTCGACCGTCCCGACTATGACCTCGCTTCAGCGCTCCCAGGCAGCTTCGCAATCGCCCCGAGCCCCGAGATGGTGGACGCGCTCGCGCGCGACTATGCCAACACGACCGCCATGATCTTCGGCACACCGCCGAGCTTCGACGATATCCTGACCTCGGCCCGGCAGATCGAGCAGAGCATCAACGGCAAGTAGCTGTTCACAACCGCGTCCGCCTTCTCTCCCATGAGCGAGCCGCCTCTTTGCCGCCCTTAGTTCGTCGAGAGTTGGCTGCCACCAAACGGCGCCATCGATCTCCGTTTTGGAACCCCGAGCGCGAGAGCCAGGTTTTGATGAGCTCACCCAGGTCGGCAGGACGCCATTGCCCCCAGACTGTGAATCGGCGGCATCCATTGCCCCTCCTACTTGCAATGAAATCAACTGAATAGGACGCCGAACGGCATCGAGACCCCACTCCGATTCACGCCGGAACATCCGGCCACTAGTGATGGATGGGACCCGGCTGAGGCCCGTTGTTGCGTTCCGCGTTGCAATCCTATGCGACTTTGACCCGATATCGGTCGACAACTCCGCACCATAAGCGGGCTTTCACTCACGACGTGGGCAACAGCCGATGTCAATGTGCGATAGTGCAGCAAGGCCTGCGTGGGGGGCTCCAGGAAATCCTGTTTCTACTCCATCACAAAGGACGGCTGATAGGTCTTGTTGCCGCGGCGGTCGAAGTCAAACTCATAGACGATGCACGGCGCGATACCCTGATGCTGCTGGCCGAGGAAGAACAGGAGGCTGTTCGGGCACGCCGCGAAAACATGAACCACG
Source organism: Mesorhizobium sp. WSM4820 (assembly GCF_055811075.1). Lineage (NCBI taxonomy): Bacteria > Pseudomonadati > Pseudomonadota > Alphaproteobacteria > Hyphomicrobiales > Phyllobacteriaceae > Mesorhizobium > Mesorhizobium sp. WSM4820. Next base: position 43,552 of record NZ_JBVVQN010000022.1, read on the forward strand.
GCATCCGGGTCATCGGTCTTGAGCGACCGCAGGTTATTGGAGATTTGTTCGGCAAGCGCGGCCGCGTGCGCTCCGCCTGCTACGTTCTGTTGGCCCGGGCCTGTCGGCAGGGCGAAAGAAACCAGCTTCCCGACCTCCGGCAGATTCGCGGCGATATAGGCCCGTGCCTGCGGTTCCGCCGCCCGGGACACGCTGATGGCGACGCCGATCGCGCGGCCGTTTCCGACTGCATCTTCCGCGATCGTAAATCTTGCCCCTTTCTCTGCCTTATCATCATCATCGACGCGCCAGACCTGCGCGCCAACGCGTCCCTTCTGCACGAGCTGCGTCCGGACACCTGATTTGAGGTCCAGGACCGTGCCGGCAAGAAAGGCGATGGACGCGTGCGCATCCAGTATCAGACGAAGCCGCGGCGACTTCCTGACGGACTCGCGCAGGAAGGTTTCGACCTTCGGCCTGATGTCGCGCTGCCAGTCACGCCCGTCCTGCAGGTAGCGTTGCCGGAATTCATCTGTGAGAAGCAGCGTGTCGTCGGGTGTCGCGCCTTCAATGTCGGCCGCAGGCCCGAGAAAGCTGCGAATGGCGACCGGAAGGAAGGTATCCGGCTCTCCCGACCGGCCAACCCAGATTCCCTCATCGCGGCAGAACTGGAGAAGCGCCTCGCGGTTCAACGCGCTCAGCTGCCGCACCTTCAGCTGCCGCGCCAGTTCGTCGAAGCGAAAATCCGATTCGGCGGCGTTGCACGCCAGCACGCCGACGACCGTCGCCCTGAAGTTGATCTCGGAGCGCAATTCGTCGAGCGACCGGTGACCGTCAATTACGCGGAAGCCGCGAATGACGGTTTTCAGTTCGTCGTCCGATCCCAGCTTCAGATGCTCCCGCCAGCACTTACGCACCTTCCCCATGCGGCTGCGGTCGGTCGTGCCGTCGAAGAGTCGCTCGATGAGAAGGGTGCGGTCGTGGCCCGAGACGAGGTCAGCCAGAGGATCGCCGTCCTTTATGCGGTAGGTGGTCAGGAAGGTGAAATGCGCTGACGCGGGCGCGGTGGCGCGTGCGTCGCGCAGACGCTCCAGCAAGGAGAAGGACTGCGCGCCGATAAAGTCGGGGTCGATGAAATCCACGAAGCCGAACCGGCCGCCGGTCTGAACGTGCCATTTGACTTGATGGTAGTCGGCTGAAATCCGTTCGCTGCCTGACCGGGCAACGGGCGGATCGTATCTGACGACGACATCGTCGAACGCCTTCGGTCCGTTGGCCTCGAACGTCACCTCGACCACGCTGCTGTTCGGCATCAGCAGGTTGAACGCGTTCTCCCAGAAAATGCGAGACTGGTAGTTATCGCCATGCCAGCGGGCAGTTACCGCGTCAGCCATGCCGGGACTCCTTGTTGGTGCGGCCGCCGTCGCCCTGGTTCATGACAGCGGAAACTTCGGGCCAAACAGCGCCCGCCACGCTTTCAGCGCGTCACCGTTCCGCCCCTTGCGGACGTGATCGATGGCTGTGGTTGCGTCGCGGCTCGCGACCAGGAGGAGGTCGCGAGCCCGCTGCTTGCGGGTGGCGTCCATGCCGTCGCTGATGGCAGGGCCGAGGCCGGCGGGGTCTGGCCACTGGTCGAAGATGCGGTCGGCCAGCGTCGAGAACAGCCCCTGGATTTCATAGTCGAAGCGGCCCTGCCAGTCGCCATAGAGGCATTGCAGCGCCATGACCTCGATCAGAAAGGACGGTTTGACGGGCTTTTCGCCGTGCCGTGCGTTGTTGTTCCAGTATTTGACCATCCGCACCAGGCCCTTCCACTCGTTGCTGTAGGCCTGGTGGGCGGCCGTAGCCTTGCTGGCATGGATTTCCGGATTGGTCTTGATCCATTTGCCGGTGTCGTCGTCGGGAATTTCATAGTCGTCGCCGGCGGCGAACGCGGGAACGACATCGACACTGACCACCCGGTAGTCGGTATTGTCGTCGGCGTCGATGACGACACCGAAATCGACATTGACCGAACGGCTCTGTTTGCGCACCGCCGCCTTGCCGTACTTGTCTACGAGCGCGTCATAGAAGTCGCCGATGACAACCGACGGCGCCTTGTTGCGGTAATGCTGCTCCGCCTCTTTGAGGACGAAGAAGATGTCGATGTCCTTCAGCGGCTTGGTCTTGGTGTAGCGCTTGTAGGAGCCGGTCAGGAAACTGCGTTCGATCGCGAACTTGGTGACCAGGTAGTCGCGCACCTCGTTTTGCCGTGCCGACGCGTTGTTCTGTTCTTTCTCGTTGAGTTCAAGCCGGCTCTTGAATTTCCGGAACGCTTCGTCGACCGTCAGCATCAGTTTTTCCTCCAGTAGGCCGCGTTGCCGCCGAGACCGTTGTGCTCGATGGTCGAACCGAGGCTCTGCCGGACGAAGCCGTCGGTCGAACGGTACGAAGCAGACGACCATCCGTCGACCGCGCCGTAGCCTTCCTTGTTCTGCAGCAGAAGGCGGTAGCCGGCATCGCCCGGCAGGAGCCCTGCCTTCCGGATGTGATATTTGATCTGCTCGGTATCGGTCCAGAATCCGCCGTCGCCGCTGCCGGTGGTGTAGATCACGTCGATGTCCCACCGGCCGACGAGCTCGTTGGTCTTTGGATTGAAAATCTCTAGCACGACGGTCTCAAGGTGCCGCGACCCTAGCCATGCCTGGAGAGCTCTCATGTTAGTCGACCAGCCATTGACGAGGTTCGCCGGGTCGAGGCCGCTGAGCCGGATGATGTCCTTCATGCTCTTGAGGATGTTGTCCGCCACATAGGTGACGGAATGCGTGAAGGTGTTGACTGTGACGCTGGTCATGAGCCGAGAAACCCCTTGGAATCGAGGGTGAGAGCCTTCGCGGGCGCGGCCGCCTCGGGCGTGACTGCCTCCGCGAGATCGCGGGCGGTGACGCGGCTGCCCTGCTTCTTCAGCGCCGCCTGGACCCAGTCCAGATCTTCGGCGGTGCAGGGCAGCGATACATGCCAGTCGCCTTTCAACGGATCGAACCCGAGCGAGTCCTCGTTGGCGTCGCTGCCGTCTATGGCATCGTCGTCATAAAGGCAGTAGACGCGCGTCCGCGACCCGTCGCATGTGACGACGATAGCCGCGTCCTTCGGCGCCTGGTCGGCGATCACGCTTGCAGCGACGCCGCCGACGGCGAGAAGCGCTGTGCGCGCCTCGCCCGCCTTTCCATGTGTCAGCATGTCGACAATGGCATTCCAGGTCACGAGCGCGTCGCGATGCGGCGTGCTGCGGAACGTGCGGCTGACGACCGTGTTGCTCATTTCGAAATACCTCCGGCGCTGCGGCTTCCCTTCGCGGCCTTAGCGGCGGCGAGGATGTCGTCGATGGTGACGAGCGCGGGGTTCATAGCGGTCTGCGGACTGCTCGCCAGCGCATTTGCGACCATCTTGCGGATGGCCCGCCCATCAAGTCCGACGCACTCCGCCGCACAGCGCGCGAACTGCGGCGCACCAACCAGCTTCCCGATGGCGGGATAGGTCTTCGCAAGGCCGGTCAGGCAATCCTTGAGGATGAGGGCGCAAGCCTCTTCGTCCGGCAACGGAACATGCATGACGAGATCGCAGCGCGAAGTGAAGGCGCTGTCGACAGCCTGCGGGAAGTTGCTGGTCGCCACGAACAGAAGTTGGGGAAACCGGTCGGCCAGAAGGTCGAGTTGGACAAGGACTGCGTCTGTCGCCCGGTGAATGTCGACCGGGTTGGCGTCAAGGCTCATCTTCGACCGGTCGGCCGCCAGCGTCTCGACTTCGTCGAGAAGGACGATGGTCGGCCCGTTCATCGCCGCCTCGGCGACGGACTGAGAGAACAGGTCCGACACCGCGCGCTGCGTCTTGCCCATCGACGAACTGGTGAGGTTGTGCGGCTCCACTTCGAGGAGGCGAAATCCCCCGCCAGGAAACGCCTTAGCGGTCCGGTGCGCTAGCCCCCGCGCCAGCGAGGTCTTGCCGGTACCGGGCGGACCGACGAGGAAAATGACGCCGTGCAGCGGAATAACAGTGCGATCGACCTTGTCGCGCAGAGTGAAATTCAGGACCGCCTGCGACAAAAGCTGCGTCTTCAGTGCCTCGTCGAGGATGATCGAATCCCAGAGTGCGCCCAACGCCGCGTCAGGTAGGCACCTGATCTGCTGGATGCCCTTGGGCCTTTCGTCGAAGCTGTTGGTGTTCATGTGGTTCATGATCTCGATCCAATTGGCGCGATGATTGGCAGACGATTTTGTACAGATAAATCTTACGCTATGAGTCGTCAAGGTCTTGAGGTATGATTCTATCCGGTTATATCTGACGACCTGTGGAAACCGGGGACGAGCGGGCGAAAGGAAGCAATGACACTGGCATCGAAGATTAAGTCACTTCGCCTGAAAAGCGGAAAATCGCTGCAAGATGTTGCAGACGCAGTCGGAGCATCCAAAGCCCACATGTGGGATATTGAAAGGGGAGCTAGCAAGAACCCAGGATTGGAGCTTCTGACGAAGCTTGCAGAATTCTACAAAGTTCCTATTGCAGATCTGGTGGGAGAAAATCCTGAAGCCGGAGGCGAACCTGAAGACCTAGTTGTAATGTACCGCGATCTCAAGAAGCTGGACTCCCGAGACCGGGAAGTTATCGCCGGCCTTATGGAACAGATGAAGGCCCGCAAGAGGAAGCATTGAATGGGCGTATCTCGAATGGATCTTGCCGATGCTACGACACCGGATCGGCTTGTCATTGAGATTTTCAAACACGAGCCAGATCTTCAGATTCCGATTCCTGTCGAGGACCTTTGCAGACGACTCGACATCTTCGAACTTCAACCCCTCAAAACCGCCGGCTACGAGGGCGGATTGATCACCGATCGGGACAAGTCGGACGGGATCATTCTCTATAATGACAACAGTCCTATCAAACGGCGCCGTTTTACGATTGCCCATGAACTCTGTCATTTTCTGATGCCGTCCCACGTTCCTTCAGAGGAAGGCGGGTTCCTCTGCTCACAAGAAGATATGTTCCGGCTTACCGGAGGCGAGGCGGATCGACGGATTAAAATGGAGGTGGAAGCGAACCGATTTGCCTCCCGGCTACTGCTTCCGGTGAAATCATTTCGCAGTGACGTCGACGCCACCAAGGATCCCGATCTCCAACAAGTAGCCAAGCTCTCGCGCGACTACGACGTTTCTAAGGAGGCCGTCGCCCGTGCTTATGTAGAGTTTCGCGAGGAGCCAACTGCGATCCTGATCGTCAAGGACGGCAAGATCGTGCGCATCTATCGCGACCTGCGGAAGTTTCCATTCTTATCAGTGCGTCAAGGCCAGGCGGTGCCACGACAAGCGTTCTTCCATCGAGGGAAACGCGATATCGGCCTCGCCAGCGACTTGGATGGAACAGAAGCCGGAATTTGGTTGGATTTGGCCAGGGGTTCGAAGCCGCCGACGCTTTTTGAACAGGTGATGCCGCTGAACTTTGGTTACGCGATGGTTCTGATAACGATCGAGCCCGAGGATTCTGAAGAAGAAGATACAGACGAACTGCGCACGTCTAAGGAACGGTATCGAGAGCGAATGGCTCGTTGGCAGCGGTAGATGTTCACGAGCCTAGACGGCATGAGTAGCGTCCGATCTATGAGTGAAACTTTGATTTTGGCGGCGTCGATGCGAATGACCGATTAGGGGTGAATTCGACGACGTCACGTGTTCCAATCGGCGCGGACACTAGGCTCCACCCACCGCACAGTGCCGAGGGTCATATAGACCAACGCGCCGCTGCTCGCCCCGGTTGTTCGCAAGTAGTCCTCGAGTTGGCCCGCGTGAATTAGCATGTCCTCCTCCGTCGGCGCGACGTCACTTTTCCAATCGAGAACGACCGAGGCGCGACCCTCGTCCAATGCGACGGCGTCAATCCGGCCGGCAAGCGCTGTGGGCTCGTTCGCATCGGCGAGCACGGCATAGATCGGCCATTCTGGAACGAGACCCGGTCGCAGCGCGGCGATCTCGGGAAGATGCAGGGTTCGCCACGCGGTCGAGGCGATTTCCTCGGCCTCGGGCAGACCGGCCTCGTCTTCGCGATCGGCCATCAGCTCCGCGATGAGCTCGCGGGCGCGACCGGCGAACTTGGCGAGGTCTTCACCAAGTTCGCCGGTCAGCACCTCCTCCATGAGCTTGTGCGAGATAAGTCCTCGGACACGTCCTGCGCCGATCGGCAGCCCCGTCTCCGGAGCGTCGCCGGAGTCGATCGCGATCGTTTCGGTCATAGGAACGCGATCGGGATCCTGGTTGCTCGGCTGGAGCCACGTGAGCGGGACGGCAGCAGCGGAGATGGCCGCGCGCTCTGTCTCGAAGATGTCTCGGGTCTGTACGTTTGGCAGATCGGCCGCGGCAGGGCGCGGTGCCCGATCGAAACGCGACAGGTCTAGCAGCGGGAGGTCATGATGCACCAGGTCGACGATCCGCGCCCAGGACCTTTGCTCCGCCTGCGGCAGCTCCGGGACGACGAGGAGCTCGCGAGCGCGAGTGCATGCGACATACCAAAGGCGCTCGCGTTCACGGGCAAGGCTTTCATCATCGGACGCGAGCGCCAGCAGAAGATCGGGCGGGACGACGTCGCCTATGACCCAGTGCAGCGTGTTATCGGACGCGCGATGCACGAACGGCTCGCGCGAGCGGAGCAAGGTGGCTGTGTTGACCGGAATCACCACCGGCCATTCCAGCCCCTTCGCGCTGTGAATGGTGATGATCTCGATGGCGTCGCCCTCAGCATCAACCCGGCCCTCGTTGGACGGAACCCCCTGACTCCAATCCCTAGTGATGTCACGGACGAACCGCTTGAGACCGGTGACGCCATAAGGCCGCGCCCGTTCGAGAAAGGCTTCTACGTTCGCAGCCGCGCGGGCGCTGCGATCATCTTCGCGCGCGGCAAGAATAGGTCGAACGGCCAACCACTCCGCTGCCTCGGCGAGCAGCAGCGCTGGTGTCGTCGCTCTCGATTTCCATCTCAGGTCCTGTAGAATCGAAAGTGTCCGACGCGCAATCGGATGGATGACGTGGCTCGGTTCCGAGAACAGCGAGAAGCACGGAATGGCTCGCGGGTGGCCGGGATCCTGGGGCAGAGCCGCGGTGATATCGAGAAGCTCTTCCTCGGTCAGCCCGACAAGCGGGCCGCGCATCAGCGCACCGAATGCCAGGGTGTCGCCGGCGTCCGCGAGCACGCGGGCCAAGGCGAGCATATCTTGCACTTCCTGACGCCGAAACAGACCCTTGCCCGCTTGAGACGCAATCGGCAAGCCGCGTTGTTCCAGGGCGCGTTCATAGCGCCAGAGTTCGGTGCCTGTCGGCGCAAGCAGGGCTATTCCGCCGGCGGTGAGCGGAACCATCACGCCGTCGACGTCGCGAACGTGCAGATTGCCTATGAGCCGCATGCAGAGTTCAGCGACGGCTTCTGCCTCGGCATCGCGGATGTGCTCTGATCGCGAATTGGGCGGCACGTCGACGGTGATCCTGGCCGCGCACGGAAGGTCGTGGGTGGGGGGATCGATGGTCGCCGTGAGCGCCACATAGCCAGGTTGCCCGACACCAGAAAGTGGCGTCTCGAAACACCGGTTGACATGGGTGAGAATGTCCGGTCGGGAGCGGAAATTTGCGGTGATCTGGATGATGTTGTCCGGCCACCGCCGTTCGATTGCGGTACGCGCCTGCGCATAAGATCCGACATCGGCGCCGCGGAACCGGTAGATGGCCTGTTTCGGGTCGCCGACCATGAAGAGCGCCCCTGGCCCCAAGACGCTGTCCTGCCATCGCGGCGTGCGGTGCTCTGCAGCGATCAGAAACAGGATTTCGGACTGGATGGGATCGGTGTCTTGGAACTCGTCCACGAAGATATGCCGGTAGCGGGTTCCGAGAGCGCGCCGCACGGCATCATTATCGCGGACCAGGGTCCGCGCCCGCTCCAGAAGATCGTCGAAATCGAGGACGGCCGCGGCGCGCTTGAAGGCGGCGTAGTCATCAAGCACCTCGTCGAGTTCGGCGGAGAGGCTTGCGACAAGTGCCGTGGCGATGCGGCCGAGCACCACTCGGTAGCAGTGGTCGACCCGGTCGAAGTGTTGGCCGGATTCCTCGCTGAGCCGGCCGCCCAGATCCTTGCCGGCGACCTTTTCCCAGGCCGATTTCCGTCTTGGCCTGATTAGATCGAATGTGTTCTTCCGCATGCAGGAAAGTCGTATCGGATGGGCGAGCGCCCAGAGCCGGGGAAAATCGGGCGGCGTCTCAAAGCTGCCGGCGTAAAAGTTTGCCAGCGTCTCGAGCTCGCCCAGCAGCTCGAGCGTTTTGGGCTCGACGGGTTGAGCGACTATCCAGCGCCGGAAATCCGCGACCGCTTCGACCAGGTCGATGTCCGGGCGGCCGGTGAGGTCGGCAGGCAGTGCCCGCGCGCCACGATGCTTGAGACGAAAGCGCGCGAGTTCCTGAAGGGTGGAGACAACGCGGCGGGGGTCTTGGCGCGACAAGACTGCGATCGGATCGCTTGGCCGCTCTGGACTGTTGAGCCGCCGTTTGAGCCATTGCTCGAATATGGAGTCAAACGCAGCGGCGGCCTGGACCGCATCGAGCATCTGCGCGCCTGGATCAATATCAGCCTCGACCGCGTAGCTTGAGATGATGGTCTGGCAGAAGGCGTGGATCGTTGCGGCCGTAAGTTCGTCGAGTTTGGCAGCGGCGGCGGACATTGCGTGCCGCTGAGCCGCATCGAGACCATTGGGCAGGGCTTCCCGCAATGGGGCCGGCACGCGTTCGGCCAGAAGTTCGTTGACGTAGCGGTGGACGCGCACCGACAGCTCGCTGGCAGCCAACTCAGTAAAAGTGATGGCCGCGATCTCACCGGGTTGGGCGCCGCGCGCAAGCAGCATCGTCACGCGCCCCGCCATCAGGGCGGTCTTGCCGGTGCCAGCCGCCGCTTCGACGAGCAAAGTCGAGTCAAGATCGGTCAGAGCCCGCCGGCGCGCGGACCTGTCTGCCAGTTGGATCATCGGCAACTCCAGACGCGCGCAAAATCGTCGAAGGCGCGACTCAGCGCCGCCTGTTTGATCTGAAAGTACGCTGTCGGCGATGCCGGAAGCGCCAGCCGGAAGTCGTTCCAGTTCTCGCGCGCGTCCGGTCCGGGTAAGGCCCTGCCCTGCCGCAAAAGGACGCCGGCCGCCGTCACATGGTCTGCGATTTCCGCGATGGCCTGATCGATGTCGGGCAGTTTGTAGACCCGCGGCTCGCCGCCGCCGAGGTAGATGAGGCGGGCGACGACGCGCGGGTTGTCAGGCACGAGTTGGCGCGCCGCCAGCGCATAGATGACGCGCTGGAGCTCGGCGCCGCCCCCGAGCACGATCTGATCGGCCTTCTTTGGTTCTGCACCCGTCTTGTAATCCGAAACGCGAACGGCGTTTCCTGTGGCGGTGATATCGAGCCGGTCGATGCTGCCCTTGACCCGAACCGTGGTTCCGGTGATTTCAACCGGGGTGGTCGGATCCCAGGGAAGATCGCCCGTCGTTGCAACTGCCCCGTCGGCATGGCCGAATGCCAGTTCGGTCCAGCTGCGGGTGCCCGGCAGGAACGTCTCGTCGAACGTCAAAGCTCTGAGCGCGAGCTGGGCGGCAGCGTCCACGGTGTGCCGCCACAGCAGCAACGGCGGCACGGATCGCTTCAGCGGCCACTCCGTACTGACCGTCGTCGCCGCCTCTGCCAGGGCGGCCTCGATCTCGTGCCGCGCGGCGTGGGAATAGCCTGGCCCGGGCTCGAGCGCATCGACGGTCCGCTTGAGGAGTTCATGCACGAGATCGCCATAGGCACGCGCATCGAGTGTCAGCGGCTGATCGTCTTCGGCGACTGACCGCCAGCCCAACGCATAGCGCCACACGAAGGCGAGCGGATCGCGGAGCATCAGACGCAGCGACGTCGCGGACTTAACCTCATTGATGGCGCTTGCGATGACTGGATGATCGGCCCTCGTTCGACCATCATGGGCGGTGATCGCGGGATTTCGCCAGTCGTGCCAGCACGCGTTAGCCGCCGTCAGCGCCAGCGAGTTCGCGGCTTCGTCCGGTCGGGCGAGCAGCCGATCGGCCTCGCTGAACGCGTGGGTCGGGATTCGCGCTCGCTTAAGCCCTTGAACACGGGCTCCTTGCGGCACGAGCCGACTGGCCGCAAGGAGGCCGCCTTGGGCATTCCGGCGGCTTCTCGACAGGATGCAGCCACCGGATGCCTGGGCAGTGATTACCTGGAACGCACGTCGGTCCTGCGCGGTGACAGGATCGGGATCGAGTGTGCCACGGGGCAAAACATGGCTTGGGATCAGCGGATCTTCCGCAGCGCGGCGCGGCCATGAGCGTGTCGTCATACCGAGAAGACGAACCCACCGGCGAGGTGCCGTGGCGAGATGACCCGCCGGGCACCACACGGCACAGGCGCCCGGATCGCCGCCGTCGGGCAAGCGAAGCTCCTGCAGTGAGAATTCCAGCGCCTCGGCAGGCGCGCGCCGCAGTGCCTCACTCCAAAGCACGCGAGCGGAGGTTCCCAGCAACATAGTGCCAGCCTGCTCGGCCGCGGCCGGGCCGTTGGCCAGCATTTCGAGAACGGGCGTGAGGATCGGCCTCGGATCGATGCCGTCGGTTCGGAGACGGCTCGCTGCGTCCAGTGCGCGAATCCATTGATCGAGTTCGAAGAGAGCGGCACCAGGTTGCAGGCCAAGCGACCAATTCTGCGGCAAGTCCTGCAAGGCGCGGCTCCGGCCCGCTGCATGACTGAAGAGCCGGCGCAGGCGGTCCTGACTGAGGCCATTCAACAGAACGTCGGCAAGTGCGCCGCAGGCCTGGCCTTCGCGCGACGCCAGGACCGGCACACCGTGCGAGAAATGCAGCGGTAGGTCGGCGTCCGCTGCCAGGACGAGAAAGTGCTCGTCCCATTCCTCGGTCGAGGTGGCGCAAATCGCAATTTCTTCGGGTCTCGCCCGTCCGGATGCGATGAGCTCGCGCATCCAGCGTAGGGCTTCCACCACTTCAGCAGCAGGATTGGCGCAGGACACCATCTCCATGGCGACAGCTGTTGGGCGCTGGTCAGTAGTGATCTTGCCCGGGAACCAGCTGACGTCCGTGGCGCCGGAACTATGCCAGGAGAGGGGCACCGTCTCATTGAGGGCCTGAAGCAGAGGGTGCCAGACCGGGGCGACGCTGACGACGCGGTCAAGCTCCACCGACCCTAGCACGGACGCCGCATGGACGAGGCGGTTCAGCGCGGCGTCGCGAAGGTCGCGCGTCGTCAGCACGCCTTTGGGTAGGTTTGCGCGGACGCGCTGCTCGATCTCGGCAATATCCGCCAGTCGGGCGCCGCGATCGTCGCCTATCGGCAGCGAAAGATCGGCCTGCCAGATTTTGGCGAGCGTCCTTGCGACGGCCCGGGTCATACCTGGAAGCAGCCGGATACTTTCTAACTCGGCTAACCCTCCGGCTTCGAGTGCAGCCCGGATAGCTGGATCAAGGTGCTCGGATCGGGCAGGTTGCGTAAAGCCGCCCGCCAAGCGGGCGGCCAGTTGCGGCATAGTCACGATTTGAACGCCGGCTTGGCCGCGTCGCGCGGCGGCGATCCGGCGCATCCGAAAGGCGAGAGGTCCTTCAACGACGACAGTCCGGCGTTTCATCGAGTGCCCTTTGTTCCTCGAACGGATAGTCGGGTATCGAAAATCTGGTCCGCCACCTCACTCCGTGCCCAAGCGACCCTTTTGGGCGGGCAATGTACATGTTGCCCCCGAACAAACACTCTGACGACTACAATGCTGCTCGTCATGGTGGATTTCACGTGGACTTTGTACACTCGGATATGTTTGATCAGAATTCGATTTGGGCTGGGCGCAACGCGACGCATACAATGCGAGTAGCATGGCTGGAGCCGATTCGGCTTCCGCAGGGGGATTGATTGAACATTAGCAATTTCATTTGGAACATCGCTGACGATGTTCTTAGGGATGTCTACGTTCGTGGCAAATACCGCGATGTGATCCTGCCGATGACCGTCATTCGTCGGCTCGACGCGGTGCTTGAACCTACCAAAAACGCCGTCCTTTCCATGAAGGGGCAACTGGACCGGGCCGGAGTAGCCAACCAGCATGCGGCGCTGTGTCAGGCTTCGGGGGAGGCCTTCTACAACACGTCGCAGTTTCGGCTTCGCGACCTTGCTTCCCGCGCGCGTCGCCAACAGCTGAAATCAGACTTCGAAGCCTATCTCGATGGCTTCTCCCCAAACGTCCAGGAAGTGCTGGACAAGTTCAAATTCCGCAACCAGATCCCGACTCTCGTCGAGGCGGATGCACTCGGCTTCCTACTCGAAAAGTTTCTCGACCCAACGGTCAATCTCAGCCCAAAGGCGGTGTTGCACCAAGACGGCAGCGTTCGTCTGCCGGGGCTCGACAACCACTCCATGGGAACAATTTTCGAGGAGTTGATCAGGCGGTTCAACGAAGAGAACAACGAGGAAGCCGGAGAGCACTTCACCCCGCGCGACGTGGTGGAACTCATGGCGTACCTGATTTTCATGCCGATCGCTGACGAAATTCAGTCCGGCACCTATCTCGTCTACGACGGCGCGTGCGGCACAGGCGGCATGCTCACGGTCGCGGAAGAGACCTTGGTCAAGCTGGCGGCCGACCACGGCAAAGAAGTGTCCGTCCACCTGTACGGGCAGGAGGTCAATCCAGAGACCTTCGCTATCAGCAAGGCCGATCTCATTCTCAAGGGTGAAGGCGCCGAAGCCGAGAATATGAAGTACGGCTCGACCCTGTCCAGCGACGCGTTCCCGTCAAACGAGTTCGATTTCATGCTGTCGAATCCGCCCTACGGCAAGAGCTGGAAATCGGACCTCGACCGCCTCGGTGGCAAGAAGGGCATTGGCGACCCACGCTTCGTTATCGAGCATGGCGGTGATCCCGAGTACAGCCTGATCACCCGTTCCAGCGATGGCCAGATGGTTTTCCTGGCCAACATGCTGAGCAAGATGAAGAAGGCAACAAAGGTGGGAAGCCGCATCGCCGAGGTCCACAATGGTTCATCGCTGTTCACGGGCGATGCGGGTTCGGGTGAGAGCAACGTGCGGCGCTGGGTCATCGAGAAAGACTGGCTCGAGGCCATCATCGCGCTGCCTCTGAACATCTTCTACAACACCGGCATCGCGACCTACATCTGGGTTCTCACCAATCGCAAAGTACCATCCCGTAAGGGCAAGGTCCAGCTGATCGACGCAACGACGTGGTTCAAGCCGCTGCGCAAGAACCTCGGCAAGAAGAACTGTGTTCTCGGACCGGACGACATTAAGCGTATCTGCGATAGCTTGCTCAACAGCGAGGAAAACGAGCAGTCGAAGGTCTTCCCCAACGATGCGTTCGGTTACTGGAAGGTGACGGTCGAGCGGCCGTTACGCTTGAAGGTCGAACTGTCGGCGAGCGTACTGCGTCGCTTCGCTAAGGCCTGCGCGGAGGTTGCGGAAGAACCGCTCGTCGGCGTTGTGGAGGCAGTCAGCGAACGGCTCGGCGAAGGGCCGCATTTCGATTTCAACCGTTTCCTTGAAGAAGCCCAAGCCGCGGCGAGCAGGCGCGGCGTCCGTATGACCACCAAACGCGAGAAGCTTCTGATGACTGGATTGGGCATCAAGGATTCGGAAGCGGCGCCGGTTATCAAGAAGGTGTCTAAGGTTCCGCCGAATGCCGACGTCCAAACTGACGTACTTCATGGCAGGTACCATCGAACCATCGGCGGAAAGCCAGCCGTCGCCGAATACGAGCCGGACACGGAATTGAGGGACACCGAACAGGTTCCCTTCCTAGAGGAAGGGGGCATCGATGCTTTCTTCCGCCGTGAGGTTCTTCCCCACGCATCGGACGCCTGGATCGACCCCTCGAAAACGGTCATCGGCTACGAAATCTCGTTCACCCGGCACTTCTACAAGCCGCAACCACTGAGGACACTTCAGGAAATCGAGGCCGACATTCGGGCGCTTGAGCAGGAAACGGATGGTCTTCTTGAAGATGTGCTGGCGGGAGGTCGCTGACCATGGCCACACAGCGCTACTCGGTCACGCCGCATCCGATCGAAACCCTGCTCACCTGGATAAAGTCGGGCGAAATCGCCATTCCTGAAATCCAGCGACCCTTCGTGTGGGATGCGACCAAGGTTCGCAATCTGCTCGACTCGCTCTACCAAGGTTATCCGGTTGGCTATCTGATTGCGTGGCGCAATCCTTCAGTGCGCCTAAAGGATGGCTCTACCTCTTCGGGCAAGCGTATCCTGATCGACGGCCAGCAGCGTGTCACCGCCCTGATGGCGGCGCTGCTCGGACGGGAAGTCCTGACCAAGGACTATAACACTGTCCGTATCCGCATCGCCTTTCATCCCGTGGACGAGAAGTTCGAGGTCTCGAATCCTGCAATCCAGAAGGATGTCGCATGGATTCCCGATCTTGCCGAGGTATTCGCGCCGGACGCCAGTCTAACAAAACTGACGCGCGATTATGCGGCCCGAAACCCGGATGTGGATCAGGACGAGGTGTCGCTCGTCCTCGAACGGGTGCGGAAGATCATCAACAACCACGTAGGCTTTATCGAACTGGCTGAGGATCTCGACATCGAGACGGTGACGGAGATCTTCATCCGTGTGAACTCAGCTGGCGCGTCGCTCAGTCAGGCCGATTTTGCCATGTCGAAGATTGCGGCGAACGAATCCTACGGCGGAAACATCCTGCGCAAGGCCATCGACTACTTCTGCCACCTCGCCGTTGCCCCCGAGTTCCTGTCGCGCATTGAAAAAGGCGACAGGGCTTTCGCCGCCTCCGAATTCCTGCCGAAGATGCGCTGGCTGAAAGATGTCAACGACGATCTATACGACCCGTCTTACACCGACATGCTGCGGGTGGCCTTCACCTCGGAGTTTCGCCGCGGCAAACTCCAGGACCTAGTTGCGCTGCTGTCAGGCCGAAATTTCGAAACCAAGCAGTATGAGGAATCGGTCGCCGAGGAATCCTTTGCGCGACTGAAGTCGGGCGTCCTGAACTTCATCAATAAGACGCACTTCGACCGGCTGACGATGATCCTGCGCTCGGCAGGCTTCGTGACCTCCGGCCTTATTCGTAGCCAGAACGCCATCAACTTCGCGTACATTCTCTATTTGCGCGGTCGCGCGGAAGGCATGCCTGCCGCCGAAATCGAGCGTCTCGTGCGGCGCTGGTATGTCATGTCCCTGTTGCGTGGGCGATATTCGGGCAGTCCGGAAACCGCCTTCGACTTCGATATCCGCCAGATAGAGTCCCGTGGCCTTGCCGTTTACACCGACGCCGTGATCGAAGCCGAACTGCCGGATAGCTTCTGGACTACATTGTTGCCCCAGGAAATGGATACGTCGTCCGCTTCGAGCCCGTATTTCCTCACCTACCAGGCAGCGCAAGTAAAGCTTGGCGATCTCGGGTTCCTGTCGCGCGACATCACGGTTCGTGACCTGCTGCTGAACCGGAGCGACGTTCATCACGTCTATCCGCGCAATCTCCTGAAGGGGCAGGGCTTGGCGCGCGGCCGCTACAACCAGATCGCCAACTTCGTACTGGCGCAGAGCGAGATCAATATCGGGATCGGCGACCGCGATCCGAACGTCTATTTCTCCGAACTGTCCGAACAATGCAACGGCGGGCCGAGGAAGTACGGCGGCATCACTTCGATCGAGGAGATGCGTTCGAACCTGCGAATGAGCTGCCTGCCCGAATACTTGCTTGAGGGCGAAATCCCGACCTTCGATGACTTCCTAGAACGGCGCCGCAAGCTAATGGCGGAGAAGATCAAGATCTATTTCGGGGGGCTTTGAAATGCAGTTGGGGACGCGAAAGGGAAGCTGAGGGGTGATAAATGGCTGAACGGGATGACCTGCTGGCCGCGATAGCGGCGACAACGGCCGACTATAGGAATGGTGAGTTGGATCCTCCGACTACCGATCACGTGAACAGGTGGATCAGCCAGTTTGAACAAGGAGTACAATTACCCATTTTGCGGGAAATGACGCATGTGGCTGACACAAGTTATTTTAAGAAATCCGAAGTCCAAACATTCTTGAAAGCTTTAGTTAGAAACCAAAAGATTGTCGGCGGTGACCCAAAGGAATTCTGGAATTCAGTAAACTTCCTAGACATACAAAAGGGGGGATCTAGTCAACATGACATGATACTCGCCTTTAATCAGATAATATATGATGAAATAGGCTGTAAAGTAAATGAGCGCGGAGACTCTTCGACATTTATATATTTGGATGACATTATTTTTACGGGAGGGCGCATAAAAAGCGATCTGGTTGAGTGGATAAAATCGGATGCGCCTGCGAAGGCGAAATTACATGTTATTGTCATAGCAATGCATGAGGGGTTCTATTACAACAGGGATATAATTACAAAGACGCGCAAGGATTTGAAGAAAGAAATAGAAATAACCTGGTGGAATGCTGGGGTATTTGAGAATAGGAAGTATTATAGAAATACCTCAGACGTTCTTTGGCCAGTGGAAATTCCTGAAGACGCCCCAACCAAGGCATATGTTGAGAGCTTAAGGTACCCCCCGACCCTACGGACGGCTGGAAGCGTGGGATCGTTGAAAATTTTCTCCAGTGACGCTGGTCGGCAGCTACTCGAAAATGAGTTCCTTAAGGCGGGAGTCCGAATTCGAGAGATTTGCCGAAATCTACCGTCTGTGGAGCGTCCACTAGGTCATTCGACTTTGGAAACGATCGGCTTTGGATCCACGGTTGTCACTTACAGAAACTGCCCGAACAACGCGCCGCTAGTGTTCTGGGTCGGCCATCCTTGGTATCCTCTTTTTCCCCGGAAAACGAACTCGGATAGCCGAGTCGAGCGGCTATTTCGCAACGTAAGATTCTAATGTCCCAAGCCAGCCAGGTTCGCACGTATGACCCCACCGTCAGTGTCGTCTTCCTGAAGACGAACGAGCGGTTCGGCGGTCTGTCGAACATGGCGCCGGGCTTCCCGCTGCGGGTGAACGGGGTTCGCATACGCACGTCAGAGGCTCTCTATCAGGCGTGCCGCTTCCCTCACCTGCCGGACGTGCAGCGTAAGATCATCGACGAGCACAGCCCGATGACGGCAAAGATGCGCAGCAAGCCGTTCCGCAAGGACTCACGGCCGGACTGGGACGCGGTGCGCGTAAAGATCATGCGCTGGTGCTTGCGGGTGAAGCTGGCGCAGAACTGGCGTGAGTTCGGCAGTCTGCTGCTTGCAACAGGGGTCCGCCCCATTGTCGAGCAATCCCGCAAGGATGATTTCTGGGGCGCGAAAGTTGCCGAGGACGGGTCGCTCGTCGGCATGAACGTGCTGGGCCGCTTGCTGATGGAGCTTCGCGAGCAGCTGAAAAGCGATGAGGCAGAAAGCCTTCGGTCCATTGAGCCGCTTGCGATCCCCGATTTCCTTCTGTTCCAGGGGCCGATCGAGATGATTTGCGCCGCGCACTCCACCTCGCGGCCAGCCGAGGCGGAGCCGCGCCAATCATGGCCCGTCGCCCCGCCACCGCCGCGCGACCTGCCGCAACCCTCGTTTTTCGACGAGCCGATGATCGCCAAGGGGGAAATGGATACTCAGCAGAACCACCGCCCAGCCGAGGCGGACAGTAAGAGGATTCCAATACCCTATTCCGGGTACCGCGACAGCGGGCATGAGTGGCTTGGAGCCAAGCCGGAACATTGGAAGGTCGTACGGAGCAAGTATCTGTTCCGCGAAGTCGATGACCGCACGGATACGGGCACCGAAACTCTGCTTTCGATGCGACAAGCGCATGGGCTGATCCCCCACGCCAAGGTCTCGACCAAGCCGGTAAAGCCTGAGGATTTGAAGGGTTACAAGCGAGTTCAGGCTGGGCAGATGGTGCTTAACCGAATGCAGGCCTCGAATGGCATGTTCGCTATCGCTCGCGAGCACGGTCTCGTAAGCCCCGATTATGCCGTCTTTCGCCTATTGCAGCCCATCGAGCCGGATTACTTCGTCGACCTGTTCAAGACAAACATCTATCGGGCGAAGTTTCGCCAGGAATCCAAAGGGCTCGGCACCGGCATGTCCGGCTTTCTGAGGCTCTATACGGATCGCTTTGGCACGATTCCAGTGCCCCAACCGCCAGCGGATGAGCAACGCAAAATCGTCGATTTCATCCGCAGCTACGATATGCGTGTCCGCCGCCTGATCGGCAACAAGCGGCGGCTGATTGGACTGCTAAACGAGCAGAAGCAGGCGATCATCAATCAGGCGGTCACGCGCGGCCTTAACCCCAATGCGCCGATGAAGCCGACCGGCATCGACTGGATGCCCAAGATTCCCGCACATTGGGACGTTGTTTCACTAAAGCGCGTCTGCGTCCTTCACAGAGGCTATGATCTACCAGACGATAAACGGATCGAGGGCCCTTACCCCGTAGTATCTTCGGCCGGAGTAATTGGGAGCCATGATAAATTCATGGCTAGGGGACCGGGTGTAGCCACTGGCAGGTACGGATCAACAGGAAAGCTATTTTACATCGAGGAAGATTTTTGGCCGCACAACACGGCTCTATTCGTCTCGAGTTTTCAAGGAAATCTTCCGCGATACGTTTTTTACCTTCTCCAGACTCTCAGGTATGAAGAGCATTCGGACAAATCTGCAGTGCCCGGAATAGATCGAAAAGACCTGCACGACATCCGCGTTGCAAGAGCGCCGCAGGCGGAACAGCAGGCGCTGGCCGACAAGATTGATGAGGACTTGGCGGAGCGAGACCAAGCGATTGAGAAGATCATTTCGGAAATTCGCCTGATCCGAGAGTTCAGAGATCGCCTGATTGCCGATGTCGTTACCGGCAAGCTGGACGTGCGCCATATCGAGAATTCTGTCCCAGCCGACGAACTCGTGCTCGACGATGCAGAAGAGCTCGAAGAAGAGCTGGAGACCGACAATGCCGACGTGACGGAGGGGGCCGATGCCGACGAGTAGGCCGGCAATCCCCATCGATATCAAGCGTGACGTCCTCTTTGAGGCCCGTCACCATTGCGCAGTCTGCTGCACAGCGCTGCCGCTCGAATACGCGCACGTTATCCCTTGGAGCAAATCGCAGGATCATTCGCTCGAGAACTTGATCGCCCTTTGCGCGAACTGCCATGAGCGCGCGGACAACGAGAAATGGGGTGCAAGTTACCTTCAACGCTACAAGAAATCGCCTTGCATAATTGCCCGAGCTGTACCGCCGCCGATGACCGTGGAACAGAAGGCGCTGGTTGATCTGATCGTCGCGCGCGATCCGGATTCAATGAACGACAAAGAGCGGCAACGCCTCGTCTCGATGGTGGCGGCCTATGTGGGGGCCCCATTCGGGGAGATATCGGTCGTATCAGTGGCCCAGGCCAACAGCTCTCGTGTCCGACTGGAGATGCCGCCGGAAGCAGCGAGACGCATAGTTGAAGGATTCGAAACGCACGACCCGATGCTGCGAGCATTCCTGGACGATGTAGGACTTGTCCGGGTCGAGCGCGGCCCCTCGGTCCAAGGAGGCAGCCGAATGCGGCAGTACACCGACACCAGCGAGAAGGGGCTCGAATCCCTCATCGTCCGGTCCCTGATCGACGAGGCGGGCTATGCCGCGGGCGACCCCAAGGATTTCGATCGCGACCACGCCATCGACCTGGCCAAGCTGTTCGCCTTCTTGAATGCCACCCAGCCCGACGCGGTCGAGGCATTGGGGATCAACTACGACGGACCGAAGCGGTTGCAATTTCTCCATCGCCTGCAGGGCGAGATCGCAAAGCGGGGGATCATCGACGTACTGCGCAACGGCGTGAAGCATGGCCCCGGCTCGGTGGAGGTGTTCTTCGGCACCCCGACACCCGGCAACATCAAGGCCGAGGAACTGTTCGCGGCGAATATCTTCAGTGTCACGCGCCAGCTACATTATTCAAAGGACGCGACCAAGCTATCGCTTGATGCGGCCCTGTTCATCAACGGCCTGCCGATCGCCACGTTCGAGCTGAAGAACAGCCTGACCAAGCAGACCGTCGAGGACGCGATCGAGCAGTACAAGCGCGACCGCGATCCGAAGGAGTTGATGTTCCAGTTCGGCCGCTGCGTCGTCCACTTCGCGGTGGACGATCACGAGGTGCGGATGTGCACACACCTGAAAGGCAAAGCGTCCTGGTTCCTGCCGTTCAACAAGGGCTGGAACGATGGCGCGGGCAATCCGCCGAACCCCTATGGCCTGAAGACCGACTATCTGTGGAAGGAGGTTCTGACGAAACGGAACCTCACCGATATCCTCGAAAACTATGCGCAGGTGGTCGAAGAGACGGACGAGCGGGGCAAGAAGAAGCCGCCGAAGCAGGTCTTCCCGCGCTTCCATCAGCTCGATGTGGTGCGCAAGTTGCTGGCCGACGCAGAGGCTTCCGGCGCCGGGCGGCGGTACCTGATCCAGCACTCGGCGGGTTCGGGCAAGAGCAACTCGATTGCCTGGCTCGGCCACCAGCTTGTCGGGCTGGAGACTGGCGGCAAGCCGACCTTCGATACAGCTATCGTAGTCACCGACCGGCGCGTGCTCGACAAGCAGATTCGCGACACCATCAAGCAATTCGCGCAGGTGTCCTCAATCGTCGGCGCAGTTACCGAAGGGTCGCAGCAGCTGCGATCCTTTCTGCAGCAGGGCAAGAAAATCATCATCACCACGGTGCAAAAATTTCCGTTCATTCTGGATGAGATAGGGGATGGGCATCGCGGGCGTACCTTCGCCATCATCATCGACGAGGCGCATTCCAGCCAGGGCGGCCGCACGTCGGCGAAGATGAACATCGCGCTCGCCGCCAATGGGGCGGAGGAAGACGAGGAAACGGTCGAGGACACCATCAACCGTCTGATGGAAGCCCGCAAGGTTCTGCCAAACGCGAGCTACTTCGCCTTCACCGCTACGCCGAAGAACAAGACGCTTGAGATTTTCGGCACGGCGGTTCCGGAGGGGAACAAGGTCAAGCACGTCCCCTTTCATAACTACTCAATGAAGCAGGCCATCGAGGAGGGGTTCATCCTCGACGTTCTGAAGTACTACACTCCAGTCGAGAGCTATTACCGCCTAATGAAGACTGTGGAAGACGATCCGCAGTTTGACACCAAGCGGGCGCAGAAGAAACTCCGGCGCTACGTCGAATCCCATGACCACGCCATCCGCAAGAAGGCGGAGATCATGGTCGACCATTTCCACGATCAGGTGATTGGCCACAGTAAAATCGGCAGTGCCGCGCGCTCCATGGTGGTGACCAGTGGGATTCATCGCGCCATCCAGTACTTTCATGCCTTTGGCGCATATCTGAAGGAACGCAAAAGTCCCTACCAGGCTGTCGTCGCCTTCTCGGGCGAGCATGAATATGGCGACCACAAGGTGACTGAGGCGTCGCTCAACGGCTTCCCTAGCAACAGGATCGAGGAGACGATCCAGAAGGATCCGTACCGCTTCCTGATCGTCGCCGACAAATTCCAGACCGGCTACGACGAGCCGCTGCTGCACACGATGTACGTGGATAAGACGCTGTCCGGCATCAAGGCCGTGCAGACGCTGTCGCGTCTCAACCGAGCGCATCCGCAGAAGCACGATACCTTCGTGCTGGACTTCATGAACGATGTGGATGGCATTAAGGCCTCGTTCGAAGACTATTATCGCACGACGATCCTCAGCGAGGAGACCGACCCGAACAAGCTGCACGACCTGAAAGCAACACTCGACGGCTATCAGGTCTATTCGTGGGAGCAGGTCGAAGTCCTCGTAGCGCTGTATCTTGGCGGCGCCGATCGGGACAAGCTCGATCCCATCCTCGACGCGTGTGTCGCCGCCTACACAGCTGACCTCGATGAGGACGGCCAGGTGGATTTCAAGGGCAAGGCAAAGGCGTTCGCGCGAACCTATGGCTTCCTCGCGGCGATCCTGCCTTACTCGAGCGCCGAATGGGAAAAACTCTCGATCTTTCTGAACTTCCTGACGCCGAAATTGCCCGCGCCAGAGGAACAGGACCTCTCGAAGGGAATCCTTGAAGCCATCGACATGGATAGCTACCGGGTCGAGGCGCAGGCCACGATGTCGATAGCGCTGCCCGACGCAGATGCAGAGATCGGCCCTGTGCCTCTTGGGGGTAGCGGCGGCAAGCCGGAGCCAGAACTCGATTTGCTGAGCAACATCCTAAAGACGTTCAACGAGATGTTCGGCAATATCGACTGGAAGGATGCTGACAAGATCGGGAAGGTGATCGCCGAAGAGCTTCCGGCAAAGGTTTCCGCCGACAAGGCATACCAGAATGCCATGAAGAACTCGGATAAGCAGAACGCCCGCATCGAGCACGATAAAGCGCTTCAACGGGCCGTGATCGAGCTGCTGTCGGATCACACAGAGTTATTCAAGCAGTTCAGCGACAACCCATCGTTCAAGAAGTGGCTTTCGGAGACGATCTTCGCTGCGACCTATGAGCAAGGAGGAGCGGCGTGACCGTTCATGCCCAACCGTCTCGCTCGCCCGTGACACTCAGTTATCAGGCCGCCCTCTGCGGAAACATCGAGCAGGCGCTGAAGGCGCTCCAAGGTTACGGGATCACGGCGGTGGAGCTTATCCAGAATGCCGATGACGCACATGCCGCGACTCTGACATTGGATGTCCGCAAGAACGGCCTCTTGGTAAGATGCTAGTCCGCACGGCGACGTGACTCAGGAAGAACTCTCGGGAATCCTTGAGTTGGCTCTTGTTCCGACGCCGCTTACGCTAAACTACCCCACGCTTGGAACCGCTTTCTTCCGGTCATCTCGCGCAGGCCGAGTTCGCCGACGAGGTTGAGCGCGCCCTGCTTCGTCAGCTTGAGCTCGGCCTGGATCATCGCCGTTGACGCCAGCGGCCGCGCCACACGCCAGCACCAGCTCGACAAGTTTTGGCAGTTTTGAGTTCGTCCGCCGCGACCGCAAAAGGCAGACCTTCGCGGTCAATATCAGGTCATCTTGAACAGGCGCCATAGCGTGACCCCACCGCCACTGAGATTGCAATATGGCTGATCATGCCAATCGGCGCGGAAACCACGCCGATTGACAATATGCCCGTCTTGATAGTGGCGGATTTTGAGGGTTAGCAGCAGTTCACGTCGTATAGAACATGCACCAATACTTTATAATCACTGGCCTCTGACTTCGCTCGGACCTCATCAACCGATAGTTGCGCGTCCGGCGACGGAGGCAGTACAAAATACCGTTGCTTTGGGCCGCTCTCAATGATTTCAACGTCGCAGTCAGTCGGCGTTGAGATCCCCCATTCAGTCAGTACCTTGGCCGGATTAGCTTTCAAGAGCGATTTAAAATCAGGATCGCTCCAAGCTTTTTCGATTACCTTGCGGAACTTCTGATCATCTTTTAATTCAGCCATTATTTCCTCCATGTTGTGACTAATTGACTTTAAACAGGCGCAACGAATAGGTCGCCGCTGCAATGAGGTCACCGTTCGGTGAAAGGTCCAAGACCGATCCACCTTCAGGCGAAGACTTTGTAACGCCCGTTATGATGAGCTGGCCGTCTTCGATCCGCCCCATCCAAACAACGCCTTCCTCGGTGCTGCTAAAGAAGACGACCCCGTCAGCGCCCTTAGCAAGGTCGGCGTCGAAGTTGAACACCTGGGCGCGTGCTGTGTCGACGACCAAATTCTCGGCATCGCTCAGGACCGGCGTTCTCCCTGATAGGTCGTAGAGCCAAATATTCTTGTCGCTCGATCCTACCGCGCAATTGACCACCACTAGCCACTTGCCGAGAACGGAGATATTGTTGATGCCGCGTTGGGCGGTCGAATTGTAACGAATCCGGAACAATTCACGCCCGTCAGGAACGGTTAATCCGACCAGGTCACCGTCTTCCGACCCCGTGATGATGTCCGTCCCGTGCCACAAGGCAAGGCCGCGTATATTGTGCAAGCCCCACGGATTCGCCGGAGATTTTGGGGATTGAGCAGCAACGGTTTTAACTAACTCGAATTGCCCATCTGGCTTTGCGGCCCAGATTAATACCGACCCATCCTCATGGCCTGTCACCAAGTAGTGTTGCGGCCCGTCCACGATCGCCAGGCCGCTATTGGCGGGTCCATGTGCGGTGTCGTAGCTAAGGCTCTCAGCGAGCACAAATCCTTGGCCTGGATCGCCCGAGGTCCCTGAGGACCGCCTCCATACGGCCAACGCGGCTCGGCCGTCCGAGCTCACGATCGTCCCAGAGTCATAACCGGTGATCATTTCTACGCCGGCGCCTGAAGGCACCGCCATTGCCTGGGTGATGATAGGGCCATACTCACCCGGTTTAGGCGCGCGGAACAAGGAAATGGTGCCGTCCCAGCGACCTACCGCAAAGTGCGTCTCGTCAAACCAATCCAAGGTCTGGGCGAATAACACTGTTGTCCCGGCAGGTTGGATAGTTTGGGCTGGCTTATCTGCTGCCATGGCGACCGATGATGACAGGCAGGAAACCGCAAGCATGAAGCAAGCAATCCGACGTCCCATGGCATTCCCCCTCCTTGGTCGCTAACTTATTAGCATATCGAATAAGATAGTTCGATGGAGTATTCTCAATACATGTTGAGATCAAATGGAGGATAAAACCAACTTTCTGCGAAGGCAGCCGACGCATCCATTGAGAGGTGATCACTGACTTGGTCCGATGAGGGCTGATCACAGGCGAGGCGCCCGCCTCGAAACTCCTTTCGTCTATTCATCCGCCAATCGAAACCTTTAATCTAATCTCGTCCGGCGCCCTACCAGCCAAGCGACGGGTTTGGCCATCACAAAGTTTTCGAGGACACTATGCCTGCCGTGGAATTCTCTTACCATCGACTTCCCCGTGCTCAATGAGAGCGCTGATGTAGATCAGACGGAACAAACCTCTCACGAGAGCAAGCTCGCGTGGCTTCTGTGAACACAGTGATTTCCCCACGAAGTGGCGGCCACGTGCCCTCCAAACAATGGACAGCCTCTCTCGTGCACCCACATTAGCGAAACATCTCTTCTACTTCACCAAGAACGCCGCCACCAGGAGACATGCCGGATGCAGTGCTTGCTTCGCGCAATTGATCGATTGTCGTTGCACCGACGATGGCCGAGCAGACGTCCGGCCGGGCCAGAATCCAGGCCAGAGCGAGTTGAACTGGGGTTGCCCCATTGTCGCGCGCATACGCGGCAAAGTTCTCGACTTTCCTCATCGACTGCAACGTCCGGAAGTTTCGGGGAATGAAGCCACTCGTAAAGCGATCAGCACCGCGGCTGCCGGATGGGGGCCGGGCACTGGGCCGGTATTTACCGGACAACAGGCCTTGCGCCAGAGGGGACCATACGGCCTGTGATATTCCGTACTGTCTGCAGACCTCAAACACGCTGCTTTCAGGCGATCGCCACAGCAGCGAATACTGGGGAGAGCTGCAGTCAAACCTGGTTGACAGTCCTTGAGCGTGCGCCTGCCTGATTTGATCAGGTGTCCACTCGCTGAATCCGGCTGCCCTTGCCTTACCGGACTTGATAACCTCTTCTAACGCCGACATCGTTTCAGCCAGTGGAGTCTTGGGGTCATACCGATGGCACATAAGAATATCGACATACTCGATCCCGAGACGCTTCAGCGAAAGGTCGATCTGCCGCAAAATCGAACGCCTTGACAGACCGCCTGGCTCGGAGCCGTAAGGAAAGTACATCTTCGTGTTTATGACGTAACGGTCGCGGCCTATGCCCGCGAGGCTTTCGCCCAGAATGTGTTCGGCTAAACCATCGCCGTAGGAGCCGGCTGTATCGAAAAAGTTTATCCCAAGGTCGAGCGCTGACCGGATGCGGCATTCAAGGGCACTCCGATCAGCTTCATTCTCGAACGTAAGCCAGGTCCCGAGCGCGATCTCCGATACGAGGATGCCGCTTCGACCTACTTGCCTATATTTCACTGCACGGCTGAGCTCTTATCAGAAGCATTGGGCGACCGCTCAAAAGCATGCTCCGAAACATCGTTTCTCGGCGGCACGGCATAAGATGTGCCATCTTTGATGCCGTTTTTCAGCAACGCATGATGGCGGGCGAGACAGGCCCCGCACGTCCCACAGTGAAGAGCCTTGCCTTCTATGCAGCTCCAGGTGCTGGAGAAATCGACGCCTAGTGATGCACCAAGAGCAAAAACCTCTGGCTTTGTCATGTCTGCGAACGGCATCTCAATGTCGGGTGCGAATGCATCGACACTGCGAGTTAGTGCCCGGAGGCCGTCTATATAGTCCTTGCTATACTCGTAGTTGTTTTGCGAATCGTCTTTGTGGAGGCCTACCGCAAGCGATTGGTAGTGGTTTGCTGCTGCAAAACTCAGTGTGATACTCAAGATCATCGTGTTCCCGAATGTCGCTATCTGGGCGCCGGCATGCATCGTCGGTCTGGACCCGCCGAGGCGCTTGACAACATCGGATATATCCACGATCTCAAATTTGCCGCCGATCTGCTCGATCAGCTTCTTAGCTGACTCCATTTCCTTCTTGTCAGACGGAAACCCGCTGCGCAAATAGAGCGCGTTGATAACACCACCTCCGGCGGCTGCCCTCTTGTTCTCAATGACCTTCAGAAGAGTCGCAGAATCCGGACCGCCAGAAAGTAGTACGATCGTGGCGGGCCCTGAAGCCTGTTTAGCCATTTCCACCTCCCATTTTAACGACAATGAACAATAGACACGAATTACTGTTCCGCCAAGCTGCCTTCTGGGCGTGGTTGCTCGTATAAGTCACCATAGAGATAGCAGAGTGCCCTGTTCACTGCTTCGACGATAGGAGCTGCCTGCGAAGCATCATCGACAGTCCAGTTGGTCACGTCAAAACTCGGAATTGATTGAAATACTACTGCCCCGCCCTTACCCTTGACGCCAACCGTGCGGCGCTCACCAGAACGGGGTGAGACAGCATGACTCGTGTTTAAGATCGAATAATCCGGCCAGCCTAGTGCGATCCGCAGTTTTCGGAGTCCGCCAAAAAAGTTCTTTAGGGTGACCTCAGGTGCCCTGCACAGCGCATCGTAGCTTACAGTCACCGTTCTTTCCGGCGGGAGGTGGGCGGCATGAGCGTAATGACTCGCCCACACGACAGCTCGCTCCCCCACTGACGCGCCCGCCCATTCGTAGCCTCCTTCGAAAGAGCGTCTTAGACTCTGGATAACGCCAGTGAAGTGGCGCAGAACGAGAACAAACACGGCATCAGGATATGATGCTGCCAAGGATTGCGCTGCAAGGATGTTCGAAGGCGTTGAATCACAGAAACAGGTTGCGCCTTCCGCCAATGCGGTGTGAACCGCGAATTCGAAGGTGCAAGCTTGAAGCGATTGTAAGTAGGCCGTGCGATATTTGGATGGCATTCGACGCAGGAAGCTTTCTTCGACCAGCAGATGGGAGAGATAGAAGCCGCCATACTCTTCCAGGTCGCAGACTTTTTCACATGACCCTATAAGCCTGCCAATGAGAGTCGTCCCGGACCGCGGCGATCCCAAAACAAAAAGAGGCGTCACCACTGGTTGTGTTCCCCGCTAGCTAGGACTCTATGTACGACGACAGCGTGCCATTCGCTTCATGTAATACTTTCAAGGCCCGCTCACTAACGGCCTGCGGCCGCCGGTAAACGGAAGACCATCAGATGGTGGACGACGTCAGGTGCTTTCGCATGACGTCGATTGCCTATTATTTGCCCTCCCAGCTTTGAAGCGACCCACTTGCTCGGGCCGTTTTCGCATCGTCGCGGTCGGCCGCAACCAACGTCCCGTGCCGGCCTACGCGGTGCATGTATCGATCGAGGAAGCGACCAACGGATGCACAACGACATCTACCAAGCTCCGCACGTTGGCTATGCTCTCAAATCACCCCCCATGCCCGAAACCTCCCCCTCCCCGTCATCTCGCGAAGGCCGAGCTCGCCGATAAGATTGAGCGCGCCCTGCTTCGAGACTTTTAGCACCTCTTGGATCATGCCGGTCGAGACGATCGGCCGCGAGAGTACGAATTCGACCAGGTCGGACAGTTTCGAGCTGGTGCGCCGTTGTTTGAGCCGCCGTTCCATCTGGCTTTTCGCCATCACCAGCCGATCGTGTTCCTTCAGGCCAGCCAGCGCCGCCTCATGGATTCCATCGAGAGAGGCCAGCAGCCGATCGCCGCGATTGCGCGCTCGCCGCCGCTCGCGCGGAATGTTTTTGGCGCCGAGTTGAAGGCAGGCGAGATGGTTGCCGGCAAGACCCTCCTGCCGGAGCAGCGCGGCAACGAGCTGCGGCCCTAGCCAGGCGGCATGCTGCAGTACTTCGATGTCCGACCAGGCGTCGAGCAGGATTGCCGCGCGCAACACCGCCGGCAACGTGCGCGTTTCCGCGAGGACGGCCTGCCATTCGGCCAGCCGTTCTTCTTCATTCCAGTCGAGATCGTAGATCAAGTCCGGCCGCTCGTCCGAACGCGGCGTCCTCGCCGGCACGTCGGCACCGCTGAGGATCTTTGATGAGCGTGCCAAGACAGCATCGATCTCGGCAAACTCCTCAGCCAGAAGATCGTCCTCAACATCGTCCCGAACATCGGCTTCAACTACGCTGGTTCCAGCCTCCTGCCCTTCCCAGTTTTTTTGTTCCGCCGCCGGCATGGCGCCACCCCGGCCGGTCAGGGCCAAAAACCCTTCCCGGCCGAGCGCCCAGTCCGGCCCTTGCGACAAAATTCGACGGCGGGTTCGCAGCACCGCATGCGCACGGGTGAGTTCGTGGGTTGGGGTGCGAATGTCCATGTGGGCGTCGTGTAGGACGAGGTCTTCGAGGTGGACGAGCTCGCCCTCGAGCCACAGCGCGGCGGCTGCGTCGGCGAAGTGCTGGCGCTCGACAAAACCGTCGCGGACGGGGGAACGAGCCAGCCGCTCGTCAAGCCGCGCCAAGGCTTCGGTCGTGCGGGCAACCGGCCCGATCAGGGTTTTCAGGGACAAATCGCCGATGTCGTAAGCCATTGTTTTCATGATGGCTGATTCGCGTTAGTCAAGCTATCCGGCAGTTAAGTTGACTTGCAGGGGATATTCTCTGGTGTCTTTCTCACTATCGATAATCACCCCATATCGGGACTGTACAGCACCACGCCCTAAGGCCCTCTGGAGCCTGAAAAACGGTGCTTTTCAGGCTCACCGAGGCCGTAGGGCCGATGCAAAGGGTGCCTAAAGACGTTTACAACCGATCGTTTGTTGATATCTTCGGTGTTTGTACAAGCCCCCTTTTCGAGACTGAGAGACGCCGTAAATGGCCCGTGAAGCGCAAGATCGACGCTCCGGTCGACCACAGGGCCGGCAAATCGGCTACGCGCGCGTGTCGACGGACGAACAAGCGACGGAAGCGCAGGAAATCGAGCTGCGGTCGGCCGGCTGCGACGTCGTCGTTCAGGAACATGGATCCGGTGCGTCGAGAGCCCGCCCTGCCCTATCGCGGTTGATCAACG
Organism: Mesorhizobium sp. WSM4820; assembly: GCF_055811075.1. Lineage (NCBI taxonomy): Bacteria > Pseudomonadati > Pseudomonadota > Alphaproteobacteria > Hyphomicrobiales > Phyllobacteriaceae > Mesorhizobium > Mesorhizobium sp. WSM4820. The sequence continues at coordinate 73,055 of NZ_JBVVQN010000022.1, forward strand.
ATATCGGCGCCGGCGATGTACTGGTCGTTGTGCGTCTCGATCGCCTCGCGCGCTCGGTCAGCCATCTTCTTCAGGTGATCGAGGATCTGACTGAGAAGGGCGCGCATTTCCGATCTCTCCGAGATCCGATCGACACCTCGACGCCACAGGGCATGTTTTCGCTGCAGGTCCTCGGCGCCGTTGCCCAGCTCGAGCGTGCGCTGATTTCGGAACGGACCAAGGCCGGCATCATCGCTGCAAGATCGAAGGGGCGGCTGCCAGGCAATCCTGGGATCCGGGAGCGCAAGCCCGAAGCCCTGGCGAAGATGACCGCGGTGCAAAAGGCAGCCTACGGCCGACGGATACAATCAACGATGAACCAGTGGCTTCCGACGGTCCGCCGGATGCGACCAGACCACAACTGGGACGATATCGCTCGGGTCCTGAAGCAGCGCGGCCTCGACTGGACGCCTGAACGACTGCGGCGGGCCGTGAAGTGGCTCGTCACCGAGCACCTGGCCGAATCCACACTGCTAAAGCGGGCGTCTCCTCTGCCTCCCGAAGATCGCCTGATCACTCTTGTGGCAGGGATTTCGCAGTCTAACCCAGACCTGTCGCTCCGCGACATCGCTGGCCAGCTCGAGCGCCTGTATGAGCGAACCCCGCGAGGAAGCGCAAAATGGTCTGCCTCCTCAGTCAAGAACCTGCTCGATCGAGCCCGCCGGCTTGGACTCGTCGCCGAACTACCCCGGAGCTAACCAAGGTACAAGGACCGTCATTCCGCTGCAAAACAGTCCTCAGTTTACGGTCCGTGGCTGACGCTCAACATCCCCGAGCCGCTTGTACGCGGCCCAGGCATCAGCTGGAATAGCGCTATCAGCCCGCGCCAGCCAAGCCGCACGATCGGATTCGGCAAGTGAGTTCCACCACACCATTCCGGCGGTTTCATCGGGCGTCGGTTCCCGGTCGTGTTCGTTTTTCATGCCCTCGATGCTCTCATAAGACGCTCTTCCCGACAAGCGCTGCAGCCACCGTCCATGTTCCATAGTTCAGATCGAAACCCGCCCGGCTGATCATGATCCGCGCCCCGGCTTGTCGAGGCTGCGGCGCAACGCGTCGCTGATTTCCAGCCGGGATTCGGTGCGCACAACCTTGCCCGCCGTCTCCAAATCGACGGCAGGGGCTTCAGTTCCGGACCCGGTTCCGGTCGTCTTGGATGCGTCAAGCTTTGCCCGCAACAAAGCCATCACCATCGGCCAGACCGAGAACTTTCCGGCCTTTGCTCGCTCCGTCAGGCTGCGCAAATAGCCGCCGGCGCTGTTGATCTGGTCCTGCCGCTGGTAGATCGCGGCAATGGTGATTGCCGCCTGCTGCTCACCCATTGCCGTTCGCGCTTCCTCCCAAGCGCTCGGGCTGACGCCCATGGCCGGCCGGGCAACCTCGGCCGCGGCCAGAAATTCGCGCCAGTTGCGGATTCCGCCGCCGCCCTTCACCAGCCAAAGCATGTTCGGGCAGGCGTCCAGCACAATCCCTAAGGGCAATTCGCGCTTCGGCAGGCTCCGTACGTTGTCGGTGTCCGCAACGTTGGCGCCCGCTTCATGTTTATTTCCCAAGCCGCTTTCAGATTCAAATTTAGAGTCTGGTTTTGAATTCTGTATGTGGCATCCATTTCGGGACTCATTGGCGTCCACTTTCTGTGTTTTTACAAATGATTCCAATGCCTCACGCACTTCAGCCCAAAGGCCTTCAAGCTCCTCGGCAATCGCCTCGAGGGTTTGTCTGGGTGCGGTGCGTGGTATTTGGCCGACAATCGCCTGGTAGGCCTGCTGGACCCTGCCCCAATTCGCCGGCACGCCTTCCTCAATCCCGGCGTCGATCATCTTGACGATGTCACGGCGGCATATGGTTAGCCGCTCCTTAACGAGACGAAAGGCCTTCTTCTCAGATCTGACCGCTTCCGCAAGATCCTTGAACTCCTCAGCGCGCGCGACGATCGGCGAGATGTCGAAGCCATAGGCTTGCTCGATCTCGCCCCCCCGCCCTTTGCGGGCGAAGCGCTTGCCGTTTGGGCTGTCCCGACGGATAATCAATCCGCACTCGACCAAGACGGCCAGGTGCCGCCGTAAAGTCGTTGGCGGCATTCCGTTGGCGCGGCGGATCAGCTGCTCGTTTGATGGCCAGACGATCAGCTCGCTGTCGCCATAAAGCGCCGTGTCCGGATGGAACGACAACAGCGCGTCGAGAATGGCCAAAGCGCGATCCGTGGCGCCCAGAGCGAGCCTGGCGTCCTTGATATCTTGGAAGACATGCCATTTGTGGACGGTCACGTCCTTCGGCACCGCCCTTGCGGTGACTTGGCTTGAAATCATGCCAAGCGTCATCGGACGCCGCCCAAAGGGCGTCGTTGAGATATGCGTGTCCATTTCTTCCTTCGCCTTCAATTAGGCAAAAGAAATCCGTCCGCCGAATCGACGCTTAAAACTCTTGACACTGATTCGCGGAAATGGGATTCTCGATCTGCTACGAAACGAGAAGGGCTTCCGCGACGGTGACGTTCGGGGGCCTTTTTCTTTTGCGGTTTCAGTCTCCTGTTTGCTTCGTTTCCAAATCCCTGAAGGCGCGATAGAGCTGCTCCAGGTTCTCGGAAAGGTACGCACCGAAACGGGAGGCGTCCTTGGCCTTCACAGCCAAGGTGAATGCCTTCCCGGTGTCCTTCGTGGTCACGCTGACCAATTTGCCTGCCATAGCCCAGGATTTGGCATTGGGGGACGCACCTGCCCCCTTCTTGGGTTTTCTGGGTGTCTTTAAAGAATTGAAGAGGAGGTTAAAGCGGTCATCGGTTGCCGCCGACTTGAACTCCTCAGTCTCAACGAATTCCTGTGCCTTCACCAGATTTGACGGCTTCTCGATCAGCAGCGTCAGGTCAAGCCAGCGGTCGCGGCCGATACCTTTTGCGGCTCCGATCGCATGGATGATGGCAGTTGGAATGCGTTTTGTGACCGAAAGCATTCTCGTAAGCATTGGAGCGTCGATCGCCAAAGCTGACTGAATGGTTTCCCTGTCATGGCCGAGATCCGCCAGATTGTGTGCGAACACCGCCCGCTCGATGAAAGACAGATTGGCCCGTGCTGAGTTTTCCTGTCCCTGCGCAACCACATGATCCTTGTCATGAAGCTCCTTGACGACGGCGCGGACGGGTTTCCCAAGTTGTTTTGCCACGCGAGCACGACGGTGACCGAATACGATCTGATAGCGCCCGTTCTTCGCGGGGTGAGGCCGAACCAGAATCGGACTGTCCTGCCCCCTCTCCCTAATTGCGGCCACCAATTCAGCGAACGCCTCGTCGTCGTCTTCCATGCGATCGGAAACGAACGAGCCATCGATGAGACTGGGATCGAGGTCGACCACTGTCTCGCCTTCAAGCAGCAGTTCGGCCTTTGCCGCCTGGGCTGCAAGCTCACCGATGGATGACAGCATCGATCGTGAGGCCCCACGCGTCGCGTAACCAGCGGTCGCCTGGCGATCCGGCTTAGTCGTCTCCGCTTGCGTAATGCCTAGTAGCACGTCTCGCCTTGCCATCTTCAGCTTCTCCGAAAATGAAACATGTCATTGTCATCGTTGACTAAAACCCGCGATTGTACGGCTGACAACAGAACGGTCATTGCCTACGTCCCCATGCTTGGTGGACGAGAGCGGCAATCTCTCCGTTCACGGCAGTTAAGGATTCCATTGCGCGGTCGTATGTCGATCGAGTGAACTGCGACCGTTCGACTTCGTACAGTGTCTGTTTGGTCAGCCCTGCGTCCGAGATCGCGGTCGACTTCAGCATGTGGTTCTTCAGCATCTGCTTCGCGAACATGGACTGCATGAATCCAACCATCTGGGTCTGCGGTATGTCGGTAGGTTCGAACCGGGTGACGAGATAGCGGAACCAGTTCAGGGAAACCTTCACACCGGCCCCCTCGATCGACTTAAGGATTTCGCCGAGCATAAGCAGGAACTGGCTCATGCTCATGATATCGAGCATCTGCGGATGAACAGTGATCAGAACGGAGGTCGCCGCAGTCAGTGCCGTCAACGTCAGGTATCCGAGTTGCGGCGGGCAATCGACAACAACAACATCGTAACGGTCATCAACCTCGGCCAATGCGTCCCCGATGCGGGTATAGAACATCTTCCCCGCACTGGACCCCTTGTCCTGCATCGCCAGAGGTGTGTCGTATTCGTACTCCTGAAGTTCGAGGTTCGCGGGCACGATGTCGAGGTTCGGAAAATTCGTAGGTCGAATGACCTCGACGATCGACTTCTTCTGTTCGTCGTACCGCAGCGATTCATACAACGAGGGATTTTGATCCAGTTCAGGTTGAATGCCGTGAAGGGCAGTGAGAGAAGCTTGCGGATCGAGGTCAATCGCCAACACGCGATGTCCGGTGAGCGCGAGATACTGCGCTAGATGCGCTGCAGTCGTTGTCTTGCCTGAGCCGCCCTTGAAATTGACGACAGCCAGGACCTGCAGTTTGTCGCCTGCTCGGCGACGTGGTTCACGGTCGAGAAACCTCCTGAGTTCGTTCATCTGCTCCGCGGTGTACGAGCGGCGCCCCGTTGGCGATGTGATCGGCTGCACGCCTTTGCCTTCCAAATGCAGCTTCTTCAGGTAGCTCTGGGACACCCCAATGTAATCTGCTACCTCCGCAAGAGAAAATTGCCGAAGCGTCTTCTGGGCATTTGGCGGAAACTTTTCGATACGGAGCATGTCCAGCTTGCGTGAAATCTCGCTGCCTTGGTCGAGAATGGTGTCTGCAAAGCCGATTTCTTCAACTTGAGCGGCTATGTTCATTGCCCGCTGGCCTTTCAGGAACGATATTTTCGGGTTTCCCCCTAAAGTATCGTTACTATCGCCCGATTCTATGCGGCCCGGCAAGAAATATTGAGTTAACAAAAGGTTAACGTAAGCGATCGGGGATCCCGTCCCACAACTTGCGAGCCGGAATTGAACTTACCCTATTGTTATCATTGACCGAAAAGCGGAAAAGTACGGCTGACAATTGGAATTCTCCACGAAGCCCCATCAGCCACTTGCATCAGCTCCCATCTTGGTCCGCAAACCAACGGTCAAGGCAACCGTGTCGCGGCGGCAAAGCCGGCGTTGGCCCTCGGTCTGCGTTGCTGGCGGCGTGCGTATGCAAAAGAACAGACCCGAGAACCGCAGAACTGCGCGGCTACCTTTTCGGGCGACCGGCTGTATGCTGATGCGCCGTGCATGCGAGCATTGTATTGCGCGACTGCCAGAGCCGCTGGGTCGATGTCTGCTGCGTGGATAACAAGATCCCGTCTCTCGCAGGCTGAAGTGACCCCGCAGCGCGAAACGGAGCGCCGGCCGTGGTCGGGGAGGGGAACGCGAGGGGAGGGGCGTAGGGCGCCCCTCGCTCCGGTCCTGTCCCGCTCGATGCGGGTAAGGACCGGAGGCATGCCAAGAAAATCAGTCCGGCTATTTGCGAACGATTGCCGCGCAATCGACGCTGCGCCGCCGTCTCTTTAATCACGCCGGCAATCTTGCGGACAAATGCGGGACTGAACGCGCCGATCGGCGTCGTCGTCACCAGATCATAGGCTTCATCGACCTGGACCCGGTTATATTCGTCCAGGATCAGCCATGACGAGGCCGCCGCGGCGGCATTCGATTTCACTGCACACGTTCCCCGTGGTCGCGGCCGTGATCACATCAAGTAGGCCGTCTTCCATGACTATCATCCTTGTTTGGCGGATGGCTTGCCAGGGCGCCACTCGGCCAAAGGGGAGGGTGTGCAAACTTGGCGGCCATTGCCGTTCTTTGCCGAATTGCGGCGCCGCGGTGACCAACCCGCTGACACCGCTCCCGGAAGGAGGACCGAAGGTGCTGAGCCGCCGGACGGGTTCTGTCAATCGTTCGCATTGGCATTGGTGGCCTGAAAGGCGTTGAACGTCGTTGCGACCAGATCGGTCGTGTAGACCGTCTCGCCGTCCTTTTCGTAGGATGAGTTGTTTATGCGGCCTTCGGCTATGACCGGCTGGCCTTTGGAAACGTTGTCCTTGATCCAGGCGGCCTGATCATCGAACACGGTGACGGTGACCCAATCCGTCCTGGTTTCCTTTTTCCCGGCGTCGTTGGTCCAATGGCGGTCGGCAGCGATGCTGACCTTGACCGCCTTATTGAAGCTGGTGACGCTGCCTACGTTCCCGGCAACGGTGAAACGGTTGATGCTGCGCATATTGGGATCCCTTCTGTAATTAGGTGGCTCGATTTCCGTTCGCACGTCAATTAGAGTGTCATAATAGAATCGACGGAAGCAGCAGTCAGATGTTGAGATTGAACCAGGCCCGGTGTCTAAAACCCTTGGCGTCAGTGTACTCAACGTACCAAGGCTTTGACCGCACCGGCCGCGGCATGCTGATGGTCTTCTGGCAACTGTCGCCGTCACGCCGGTTGGTGACTGGCTTGAAGATTGGCCTGCCGTTGCGATGGTTGAAGCACAGATTCTCGCGCTTCTCGCACATGTTTGGTTTCGAGCGGTTGCCGTTGTGCCCGACGTCGCTGTAGCCGACGCTCCAACCTTCGGGGCAGTCGGCATAGACGTCTTTCCGCGCCGCGGAGGAACTCGCGGCGGGACATTTCGGCCACGAGAAACCAGGACGCTTCATGGCGGCGAGGAGCCGGTACATTGGCGGGTGGCAGCTTGGGGTGGCTTGCCAGTTCCCGGAAACGCACAGCAGTACCTGACAGCCCCATTCGGATGCCGGCGCGCTGCTGGCGTAGAGGGAGCCAGCCGCAATGGCGGCGGCATAGAGCAGAGATTTGGTCAAAAGGAGCTCCTTTCACGGATGTCGCAGTTTATACTTTAACTTATTTCTTGCGGCCACGAAAGGAGGTTTGTATGGGGTTGGACGGCGGTGGAAAAATACGATCCGAGAAACGTTTTGGACAACCCAGAGCGCGATGCCATGCAGGCGCAAATAGCGGCAAAACTCGAAGAAGAACGACAGCGGCGGAATCTGGCGAATCGAGATTTCGTGGCGCTGATCAAGAACTTTGCCAGCGAAAAGGAGTTCTCCTACCGCACCTACTATTTGACGATGCGCCAGGAGCAGAACCTGACACTCGCGACGGTCGCGTTATTTGCACGGGCCCTTGAAATCAGCGTCGCTGAATTGCTGCTGCCGCCGGCAATCCTGGAGCCATCCATGAAGCGGCTCGACGTCCAGCAGATCAAGGACAATATCGCGCGCGCGATAAATGGCTTCCGCAGCCGCAAGGACATGATGAAGAAGGATGTTGCCGACCTGATCGGCATCTCGGTCGTCACGTATTACAAGATCGAGCAAGGGCAACAGAACCTGACGCTGGCGATAATCGGCATGATCGCCAAAGGGCTTGGCGTGCCGACGGCCGCTCTGCTCCTGGGCCGCGTCCCCAAGCGCTGAATTTTGCCTTGCTCAGCGCAAGCGGCTCCGGCAGGCTTGTTCAAAAGCCCCTTTGCGACGGTTCGACTGGGTGCGGACTGATCGGGTTAGGCGTCCGAGCCGTCAGCCGGACGGTGGTTTGGTCTAGCAAACCGCTGAAAGCGGCCCGAAGGGCCATCCGCCCGGCTGTAAGAAGGCTGTCCGCCTTTCTGTTTATTGCCGAAGGTTCCTGAGGACGCCGCTTTTTTGAACCCAGTCGGACAAAATTTAAGGCCGAGGTTCGGCCGAAATTTTTTGAGCCATGCGAGCCAGCGCCGGCACTGGATTTTTACCAGGTTCGGCAGATGTCTGGCGCGCCATTGCGGGCGGTCTGTGATGTCGAGCAGGCCAAGATGGCGGGCCCGGCGCAGCGCGTTGCGGACGGTGGTGGCGCCGACGCCGGCGCGGTCGCCGATCTCTTTGACGCTCGATCCGCAAGAGCCGTGCTGACGGCAATCCGAGGCGACGATGTAAAGCACAGCCCGCTCGCCCTCCGTGAAGCGATCCCGCACATTTGGGGGCAGGGCGGCCATATCGCCCAAGCGCCGTTTCCTCGCCCATCGGACGGGGCAGCGCGACCCGCTCGCCGCTTGGTGGCGCGACTGCTTGGATTTCGGACGCTGCGGAAAGTAGGTGCGCGCCGGCGGCAGCCGGGCTTCGCGCGCCACTTGCAGCAGGGAGCGCCGCGAACAGGCGGCCTCGCTTAGTTCTTGCGCCTCCTGGTCCCTCAAGGCGCCCTCGGCTAGCCCTCGCCAGACCAGCGCAAGATAGTGGTCGATCTGCTTGACCGTCGTGATGTCGGCAAGCCACTGGGCCATTTCGGTGTGTATGGTCACCACGTCTTTCCCTTGTTTTCAGGCAAAGAAAATCCGTGGCGCGAAAGCGCATTTTCCTGTTGCGACTGTCAGGGGAAGCAGCTAGATTTTGCCATCTTGTTTTGGTGGCAATTCGACGGAATTGGCGTTCCGTTCTAGCTACGACCTCTTGGAAATCCGGCCTTCGCGCCGGGTTTTCTTTTTGCCTATCAGTTCTCCACGATTCGATGATTTGCCACGGTAAGCGGCACGACGCATAAATTAAAGTAAAAACATGATTGCCGACAACCTCGGAATACGCGGTGCCGCCGAGGCGGTTCGGCTTTGCGCCGTCGGCGCATCCGTTCCCGGCCGATCGCCTTCGCTGCACAGGGGAGGGCGGCTTTCGCCGCCCGTGTCGTTAACTATTCGTCGCTGTCGTCAGTGTTTTCATTCGCTTCGGAGCGAGGATGGACGCGAGTGAATATCGTCGCGATAACATCGGTCGTGTAGACCGTCTTGCCGTCCTTTTCGTTGGACGAGTTTCCCAACCCGGCCTGCCACGTAAAAGCTGTCGCCAACGTTCACGTTGTTCTTGATCCAGTCGGCGCGCGTGCCGCTCAGGATCGTGACTGTAAGGCGAAAACCGGCAGGGGGACCACTCACCCGAAGGGCCGGCGCAAGATTCTCGCATGCGGATCCGCAGCCGGTCCTGCACGGAGTCGGCGAAGCCGCGGACGAAGAATGGGGGGATGCCGTTTTCGCCTTTTTGGGGAGAGGGGCCGAGCCCGCCTTTCCCCTCTAGCGACAAAGGAGTTGATACTTTAACATCGCTGTATGAGCGACCCCCAACAGATCGCGGACATGTATTTTGAGGAACTGCGCGAACGCGCAGAGCGCGAGGGGATTGACGCTGCGTTGCATGTGGCAGCGATGACGCTGGCGTTCTATCAGAACAGCGCCAGCACTGGATTTCATCGGCGACAAGGGCCGTTGCTGGTCAAGCCGACGACTGAGGTAAACGGGCCGGAAGAACCATGAACAATGACAGCGTGTCCCTCTTTCGAATGCGTGCGATCGCCCCCGCAGCGATCATCACTCTGCTGGTGCCCGGATTCACGTTTGCGCAGGCAGGCAATCCGATGTGGCAGTCAGGGTATAATTGGACGTGCGAAGCGACGGCCCGCACGATCTGTGAGCGAGACGGGACTTGCAAAATCGGCGATGCAGCCGGTGTGAAGTTCGAGATCGAATATGAAAACAGCCGTGCGCTGTTTCCCGACGGGACGGTGAAGATCAAGCGACACTACCGGCAGACGGTCAATGACAGTCCCCTGCAGGCGGAGGTGAAAGTCGAGCTGGCGGACAACCGCGTCCTGTGGTTGACGGCGGTCGATGCGAGCCGCACTTACTCGCAAGCCTGGACGGGAGCCATTGTCGAACCGAAAGGAGGGGTCGTCCTTTCGATCACGCAAGGCGTTTTTTGCCTTCCAGAATCTGCGGGAATGCCAAAGGGATGACCCCTGACAGTTTGACCCGAAGGCAGCGTCGGGAACTCCAATGGTGGGCCGCTGAACTTGGCAAGGATCAGCAAGGCAGCGTACCTTGCGTATCGTGCCACGGCGTTGGGCTGCAGGCGCTCGAAAGCGATCGCGACGCCGCCGTGATCAAGAACGGTGTGGGGTACGCAGCTGAGCCTTGCCGCCGTTGCGCCACTAGGGGAACTGTTCCCGTCCAATCGATACCAGCAATCGCCGCGTCCGGATCGGCAAAAACAGCCAAATTGTTCACCTAGGCGACGTTGTCGCTCCCACAGCTTCCCCGGATTTCATGTGACAGAAACCGCTCAACGGCCGCGCCTTAATAACCGCTTCAAGCTCAAACCGGCCAACAAAATGTAACGCGGCATGACGAGCGAATAGTGGCCACAGTTTAATTCCAAAATATTTGGCCTAGCCCCGGCGTTTCGGGGACAGATATGACCTCAGGACGCACAAGAGCTATTTTTCCCCAATCCACGGCATAGTTGCCACCGCCTTTCATCAACGGGATCAAGGACACGCCGATCCATTGAAAAAGACCCGCGAACAGCAAGCAAATCAAAAAAACCGACCAATATGTGTACGAGGAAGCGTCAACGTTGCGCAACCAGGCGTCGTCGCTTTCCACCTGATCGCCCTGCGCTGCGAGCTTTCTGCGCCCCTCACTTTTCCAGAAGACCAGCAACTCTATAACGAAGAAGAAAAACAGCGGTAAGAACACCATAAAGTCGAGTGTCCAATTTGCGGCCCAAAGGAATCCAACCTGCTTAACGAGCCCGTCCGCTCGCTCGTAGGTGACGTTGTGGATACCAATGATGTACGACAAAAAGCCGAGGGCGGTCATGCCGGCAAACACCGACGCCGGTAAATTCAGGGGAGATCCGTGACTAAAAAACGCCTCCGATTTCCTCGCCAAACTAAAACGCCGCCTCGGCCCCTTGGCGTCAGTATCCCGTTTTAGCTCTGCCGGAGACGCTGTGTCGTCATCGAGGGTCGCAGCCAGTGCTGTATCTGGAATCTCCTGTGCAACGCTGCTTCCGGCTCTCTTCCATTCTCGTCTCTTGGCCGATAACCGCGATTGCGCCGCACTAAGCTCCACTTGCCATTCGCTGGTTGCCACCGGATCATCGCACCCAAAAACCCTCGCCAGCCAACGAATATTGGCAGTGTTGAAACCAAATTCAAAGGCCTTGAGCAGGTTGAGAACACGATCCGACCATGGAGTTCCTCTCAACAAGAAGAACTTGCCATGCTACCTTATCGACCGACGCTCCGATCACGCCGCTTCACCAGCGCATGCAGCAGACATGCTGATGCGGGGTCTGGAACCACATACACAGCAGGATTACATTCGTCATGTCCGGCGCTTCGCCGCGTTCCCTGGCCGTGCGCCAACACCGCGGCGTGCGAGGACATCCGGCGCTTCCAGCTGTATCAGCACGAGAACGGCGTGGGCACTGCGACGATCAACGGTGCGGTTTCGGCGCTGCGCTTCCTGTTCACTGTGACGCTCAAGCGACGCGATCTGGCGAGCGCGCTGGTGGTCACCCGGTATCCCCGCAAGCTGCCCGATGTACTGAGCTTCGAATAAGCGGCGCGACTGCTCGAGGGCGCCAGGCATCAAGTACAAGTCCGCGCTCGCCTATGGCGCGGGTCTGCGCGTGTCCGAGGTCGCGCATCTGAAGGTCGACGACATCGACTCGACACGCATGCTGATCCGCGTCGAGCAGTGCAAGGGACGCAGGGACCGCAGCGCCATGCTGTCGCGGCAACTTCTGGAGCTGCTGCGGCTATGGTGGCGCGAAGGCAAGCGGCGCGGAGTGATGCTCCCGGATGCTGGCTGTTCCTCGGTCGCCAAGTCGCTCCGCGGAACGAAACCGCGCGTAGAGATCCTACACCGTGGAACAGATGTTTTTATCGGTATAGCTGCCAGGTCAAATCTTGCGAGCCGTGTCAACCGGACGAGACAGGGATGATGAACGCAGGGGTTTTTCCGGTTTCACTCTGCAGCCGACGAAAAGGCAAACGAGCGTCTTACCTGTCCGGCTCGCACCTTTGCGCGGCAAGCGGCGTTACACTCCTTGACGCGCCCATTCGCGCCGCTTCTGCACGAGGCGATCATTGTGCGCGCACACGGGGCCTTCGACCCGGTCATGACGATCGCCGCGTCCACGTCTCGCTGCGGCTCATGGATTTCCATGAGGTGCGGCTGGGGCGCGGCGCGCTTATGGTGAGGTGTTGGTTCATCAGCCCAGATTTCAGCTGCTGAGAGCAAGTGCTATACGGGGAGCCGACCAGGCCTTGTTTGTCCGTCAGGAGCAGCCGATGACGACAGCATCCACCTCGCTTAGCGATGCCGACACCGAAGCAACACGACCGCTTAAGCAAGGGGCGGACGAATCCGGACTTGCATCGCAGCGAAGCGGCCGACCTCTCGCGGCGCATGAACCGGATCCGTCTCCCGGCAATGTTGTCAGTGATCTCGAAGGAAGCCGTGCGTCAAGGGTTTGGGCGCACCGCCCTCAGTCCTTACATCTAGGGCTTTTTATTGCGGCCTATGTCCTGGGCTGCGGATTCGCCCAGTCGCTCGCAATCGTACCTGGTACGGGTATTTCCATTTGGCCTCCCAGCGGACTTTTCATCGCCACGCTTGTCCTTACGTCAAGGTATAGCTGGCCGTGGTGGATGTTGGGCGCGTGTCTGGCTGAACTGTTCAGCAATTTCTTGTGGTTCCACACCGCATTGCCTGCGGCCTTCTTGATCTACACCGGCAACGCTCTGGAAGCAGCGATCGGCGCATGGCTCGTGGACCGGGCTTGCAGGCGCCCGCTCGGGCTGGAAACCTTGCAAGAAGTTCTAGCATTCGTCGTCCTGGCAGCTGGAATTGCGCCGGTTGCAAGCGCGACCGTGGGAAGTGCGACACTTGCGTGGTTTGGCGTGCAGTCACAAACCTTCCTAGCGGCTTGGCCGCTGTGGTGGATTGGAGATGCGACCGGGGTCCTAATCGTGGCGCCGCTGGCACTGGTCGTGCTCCAGAACTGGCGCGGCAAGGCCCGGCTCTCGGCCGCGCGATGGATGGAAGCTTGCGTCCTGGGACTGGTCTTGCTTGGTGTTGCCGCACTTTCCTTTAGCGGCTACCTGCCCTTCGCGTACATCATCATGCCGCCTCTCCTTTGGGCTGCGGTACGCTTTGAGTTCAGAGGTGCCGCCGTCGCCTTGATCTTGCTTGCCCTGATCACGGCGGTATTCACGATATCCGGCGCCAGTCAATTTGCCGGCGATCCCGAGTTCCAGAAACACAACCAAATCATGCTGCAGCTTTTTCTGGCCACGTCGGCATTTTCGGCTTTGATCGTGGCCGCCATATCTCGCCAACATCAGCAGGCGGTGCTCACATTGAGCGAAAGCCTCGAAGCCTTGAGACGCAGCGAGTTGCAACTCCAGCAGATGATCGACGCCGTGCCGGTCCGCATCTGGAGCGCAACGTCCACGGGCGGGCCAGTCTACTTCAACAAGCGTTATCAGGATCATTTCCGCTCCGTCATCCCGAACTTCGAAGCTCTTGAGCAGCCACCCATCGAGGAATTGCTGCAAGAACTGGTTCATCCAGACGATGCTGCCGACGTGCAGCGTACGTTGCTGAGGTGTTTCGAAACTGGCGACGGCTCCGTAATGCGGTTCCGCTGGCGCGAGAACGATGGCTATCGCTGGGCTGAGTGCAGGGTGGAGCCTCGGCGTGATGATGACGGGACGGTCGTACAGTGGTACGGGGTGTCTCTCGACATCGACGATGAGGTTCGCGCGCAAGAAGCATCGCGCGCAAGCGAGCGACGCCTTCAGCAACTTATCGACACCGTGCCGGCTTTGATCTGGAGCACCACAGGTGAAGGGACACCATCCTACGTCAACAAGCGCTTCACGGACGTAACCGGGGCAACTCTGGGTGACATCACCGCTCCAGACGGCTCGCCTTCGCTGAGCGTGATCCATCCGGATGATCTCGACACGGCACGGCAAGCGATCCGCCATTCATTCGCGACGGGCGTGCCCTACGCGCAGAGATATCGCCAACGGCGGGCCGACGGCCGCTACCGCTGGACCGAGACCCGCGCGGAGCCGCTGCGCGGCGAAGATGGTGGCATCCTCCAATGGTACGGTGTGAGCGTCGACATCCATGACCTGGTGACCACGCAGGCTGCCTTGCACGATCGGGAGCAGGAGCTTTCACAACTCGTTAACCTGGTCCCGAGCTACCTATGGCGGCTGTCTCCGAACGGCGAGCCGACCTTCTTCAACAAGCGCCTGATAGACTTTCTCGGCCTGGGCATAGCAGATGCGGACATGCGGGACACCAGCCGCCTGGCGGCCTTCATAGAGACAGTTGTCCATCCCCACGATGCTGCCGGCCTGAGAGAAGCACTCAACCGCTCCTTCGCCACGGGTGAGCGGTTCCTGATGAAGTATCGCTTACGTCGTGCGGACGGCGTCCATCGCTGGATGGAGGGTCGCGCGGAGCCGCTGCGGGATCAGGCCGGACGCATCGTCCAATGGTACGGCCTCTCGCATGACATTGACGATCAGATGTTCACGGAGGAGGCCTTGCGGCGAAGCGAACTGCAGCTTCGGCAGCTCATTGACACCGTGCCTGTGCAGATCTGGTGCGTCTCGCCCGCGGGCGAGCCGGCCTACATCAACAAAACCATGATGGACTATATTGGTTTGAGGCTGGAAGATTTCGACGCTGAGGGAGGGTTGTCCAGCGCAATTCAGACCATCGTCCATCCCGAAGACAGGGCCGCTTTGCTGCAGGCCCTGACCCATTCCTTCAGCACGGGCGAACCATTCGAGTTGAAATTTCGAAACCGTCGAGGGGATGGTTCATACCGTTGGACGGAAGGGCGTGCGGATCCGCTCTGCGACGAGGGTGGTCGCATCATCCGCTGGTATGGCGCCAACGTTGACATCCACGATTTCGTGAGTTCTCAGGAAGACTTGCGCGAGAGAGAGCGAGCGCTCTGGCAGCTCGTTGAAACGTTGCCGGCATTGATCGATTGCGCTGCGCCGAATGGCGAGCCGATATATCGGAGCCAGCAGCTTCGCGAATTCCTCGGATACAACCTTGAAGAACTAGACGAAGCGGGAAAGTCCCGGCTGGCCGGGACGCTCGACGCCGGTGTCCATCCCGACGATCTGGCGGGCGTCAAGGAAAGATATGCCCATTCGTTGTCTACTGGCGAGCCGTATGCGCGAAGGCACCGTCTGAGGCGCTTCGATGGCGAATATCGCTGGGTCGAGACAAGAGCCGCGCCGATGCGCAACGCTGAAGGCGCCATCGTGCAGTGGAACGTCATCTGCCTTGACATCGAAAATGAGGTGCGGGCGCAAGAGGAGCTGCGTCTGGCGCAAGAGAGACTTGCGCGTGCGAGCCAGGCGGCAAGCCTCGCCGAACTCTCCGCATCCATCGCCCACGAGGTAAACCAACCGCTGGCCGCGATCGTCGCCAACTCCAATGCATGTCACCGTTGGCTGTCCGCCGAGCCGCCGAACCTCGACCGCGCCAAGATCACGGCCGAGCGCATCATCCGGGACGCCAACTCGGCGGCAGATGTGGTCGGCCGCATCCGTGCCCTGTTCAGGCCATCCCTTGAAATGAGAACCAGCACGCCCATGCCCAGTGTCATTGCCGAGGCCCGCGACCTCATGGCCGAGGAAGCCATGCGGCATCGCGTTCGAATGGACGTGGACATCGAACAAAACCTTCCGCTGGTTGCCTTCGATCGCATCCAGATCCAGCAGGTGCTGGTCAATCTCATGCGCAACGGCATCGAGGCGATGGACGCCATTGGCGGCGACAAGGTTCTTGGGACGCGTGTGCGCCGGACAGCGGACACAATCCAGATTGAGGTCAGCGATTGCGGTGCGGGGCTCGAACATCCCGACAAAATATTCGAGCCGTTCTTCACGACGAAAGGGCAAGGGATGGGCATGGGACTCGCGATCTCCCGCTCGATCGTCGAGTCTCACGGCGGACGCTTGTGGGCGGAGAGCCGCACGCCGCACGGGACAACGTTCATCTTCACGCTTCCGGTTGAGGCTAAAGCTGCACCATGACGCCGCAAAAGCGTCTTCGTCGCTGACGCCAGCGCATCGGGGAAGCGACCGCCGCTTTCAAGTCGTTGTTGCAAAGGCCGCTTCTCTACGCCTGTACGAAACGATCATTCGCGCAAGAGCTTGGTCAAACGGACTCCCCCAAAAGGACGCGGCCAATGACACATGGATTTCCATGAGATGCGGTCGGTGAGGGTCGGGACTAAGATGACAGCATGAATTCACCAGCCCAGATCCAGCAACTGAGGGCAAATGCCACGCGAAGACGCCAACAATCGGGTGGGCGTGTTTGTTCTTCAGCAGCGGCCGATGACGATGGCGCTGCTTCAGCAACAGCGATTCGTCCTTTCGGCCGCGGTATTCTCGCGCCCGCCGAAGCGAAAGCTGCGCTATGACGACAGGTGATCATATTGTCTTCATCGTGGATGACGACGATCGCATCCGGGAGGCGCTCAACGAGCTGCTGGCCTCACACGGCATACGCGCGATGGCGTTTGGATCGGCCGGCGACTATATCAGCGCTGACAAGCCGGACGTCCCTGCTTGCCTCATCCTCGATGTCGAGTTGCCAGACATCAACGGCCTCGATCTGCAGAGGCAGATCGCGCATGGCGATCATCCGCCGATCGTTTTCATAACAGGACATGGCGACATCCCATCGTCGGTGCGTGCGATCAAGCACGGTGCTGTGGACTTCCTGACCAAGCCTTTCAGCGACGAGGACCTGATGGCGGCAGTCGACGCTGCGATAGCCCAGGATCGGGAACAGCGATCGGAGCGCGCCGAACTGGGCGCGTTGAAGCAACGTTATCTTGAGCTGACGCCCCGCGAACGCGAGGTGCTGCCGCTTGTGGTGAGCGGGCTGCTCAACAAGCAGGCTGCCGCTCAACTAGGGATCAGCGAAGTCACCTTGGAAATTCACAGAAGGAACGTCATGCAGAAGATGGCAGCGGCGTCTCTTGCCGACCTCGTGCGCATTGCCGAGCGATTGGGAATACCGATCACGCACTCGCGCCGGGCAGGGGGGAACTGAGTGTGAGCAAGCGGAGGCTAGTCGTGGCGATTGTCGATGACGATCCAAGATTGCTCGAGTCGCTGGAGGATCTTTTGGAATCCGCGGGCTATGCTGCCCGCAGCTTCTCGTCGGCGGGATCACTGCTCGTCAGCGGGCTGTCGGACTTGGACGTGCTTATCACCGACATTGGTATGCCTGGCATGGACGGCTTTGAACTTCGTGACCTGATCAAGAAGGCGCGTCCGGAGCTGCCGGTATTTCTGATTACCGGCCGCCACGAGATTGCCGATCAGGTCCGAGCCCAGGGTGTTGGCCGATGCTTCCGCAAGCCCTTCGATGGCCAGGCGCTGCTTGCGGCGGTGGGCGACGCTTTACGCAACCAAGAAACCGAGGGAAGAACATGAGAGTTGACCAACCGCTCTTACGGAGATCGACGCCAGTGTCACAGCAGCGGAAAGCTGAGCCGCAGCAGCCGCTCGTCATCATTGTCGATGATGATGCGTCTGTTCGGGAGGCGCTGGCGGAGTTGATCCTGTCGATGGGCTTTGAGCCGGTCTGCTTTGGTTCGACCCGCGAATTGCTCGACGCTGACGTCTTGGACAGCCCCGGTTGTTTGATCCTCGACGTGCGCATGCCAGGAGCGAGCGGTCTCGATCTACAGTACCATCTTGCGAAAAACGGCAATCCCAAGCCCATCATTTTCCTGACCGGGCATGGCGACATCCCGATGACTGTGCAGGCGATGAAGGCTGGCGCTGTGGACTTTCTCACCAAGCCGGTGCGCGACCAAACGCTCCTTGACGCCGTGATCGCGGGCATCGCGGTGGATGCCAAGCGGCGGGCGGATGCGGTGGTCGTCAAGCGCAACATCGAGCGTGTCGAGACGCTGACCCCGCGCGAGCGTGAGGTTCTGCATGAAGTGGCGCGCGGGCGCCTCAACAAGCAGATCGCTTTCGATCTCGGCATCAGTGAAGTGACCGTCAAGCTTCACCGCGGCAATGTCATGCGCAAGATGGAAGCTGCTTCCATCGGTGAGCTGATCCGGGCCTGGGAATCGCTGCCCCCGTCGATGCGCGAGGCCGGCGCTGCAAGGACTCTCGAAGGGGTGAACCATGCCTCCGTCCGATAGGATCGCCCGGCGGCGGGCGCGTCTTCGTTAAGAGTAGCCCGCCCAGGAGATCCGGACTCAGACAAAACTTTACAAAGCTTAGAGCGATAACCGCCGCGTGTAACCGGTGTTGAGGCTGCGCTGCCAAGCTCTTCAGCGCATCGCCAGCTAACCGCGGCGCATTGGGAAACCTTTGGAGCGGCGTATCTCCATCACGGCGACTATCGCTAATGTTGTGGCTTCAGCCACCAGCGAAGCTTAGTATGCTGGTGGCAGGAACTCGAACAGGGCCTTGATGACGGCGGCTGGCTGCTCCTCCGGAACCCAGTGGCCTGAGCCTTCGACTACTATGGAGCGTACGTTTTCGGCGACATGGCGGAGATGGTCTTCGTACATCGATCCCAAGCCACCAGAGCCGCTTATACCGAGTACCGGCATGGTCAGCTTGTGTTTTGCAAAGGCTTTGTTCTGTTCTTCGTCACGGGGGAAAGCCCGGTAGTACTCGAAGCCTGCGCGCAATGCGCCAGGCTGGGCATAGGAACGGCCGTAGACTTCGTCGGCTTCGTTGTCGAACACGCGAGTATTCACCCCCTCTGCATTGTGAAACCACTTTAAATACTCAAGCTCGCGACCGGCGATGAGCATTTCCGGTACGTCGCGCACGGAATGGAAGCGAAAATGCCAAGTGCGAGGGCCTTGGATCAATTCGTTCCATGGTTCGATGCCTGGCAGTGGGACGTCAAGGATGGCTAGTGTGGTGACTTCCTCCGGGTGCTGCGCCGCATAGGAATAAACGACCATGCCACCCATATCGTGGCCGACAAGATTGACGACCGGACCAAGGTTCAACTGATTGACGAGTGCGTGAATATCCTCGGCAATCGACGCCTTTTCGTAGCCGGCCGCAGGCTTGGCGGTGTCCCCCAAACCGCGCAAATCGGGCGCAAGTACAGTGTAGCCGCGCGCCACCAGTTGTGGCATTACAAAGCGCCACATGTATGAGGTCGTGCCCCAACCGTGCAGCAACACAAGAGTTTTCGGGCCACCTACCGCCAGCAGATAGTGATAGACCACCCCATTAACTTCGGCCTTGCCGTCGACGATACGTGCCGACAGGTCGGTCGATTGTCCGAGCGGCACGCCTGGGTGCGGAGCGTTGGCAGCAGCCGATGGCCCGGCAGCAAGGGCCGCAATGAGAAAACCAGAAAAAAAGCTAAGTCGCATAAAAGCACTCCGGGATGTGAGGTCCAAGGGGCTCCAAGAGCGGCAAATGCCCCTTAATGTCTATAAAACGAAAGCTAGCGGATCTTTGCCCTGATGCTAAGACGCAGTATACGTAAGTATAGACGTCTCTTACCGGCGGTGGATTGATTCCTTAATATAAGGTCCACATTTGCGAATCTTGTCGCGCTCCGTTCGGACGGTGACTTGCTTGTGATCAACCGCTTTCTCGTTTGAGAAGCGATCCTCATGCGTATTGGTAGGTTCGGTTTGTAACGGCCGCCGCAAGCAGCGTCGCGCTACGACATTAACGTCATGGCAATTAGCCCCCTCGGCGACAGCCCCATTCCTCGGCGTACCTACCCTGCACCTTGGCATCATATGTCAGATGCTTGCGTAGAATAGGTTCGCGGATCGGATCGGCGCATCTTCTTCCATGCAAGCCATCACGATCATCGAGCATCGCCGCTCCTTCGCCCGCTCCTCCCCCGAAAGCGACCGTGCAGGTCGATCAGGTGATCGTGATGGTGAGCCGCCCCTAGAAGCCGCGCACCAAGGATGGACACGATGAGTATGGATGGACTTTTCACCCTCGGCGCATCCCGCCGTGACGTCTTGTTGGCCGGCCTTTCAGCGGCGGTCATAGCTGGGCTGCCAGTCGCTTCGTCATCTGGCGCCCGGCAAAGCCCACGTGTTCCCACCCCTCAATCAGGAATCAAGACCATGAGCACCATCACGACCAAGGACGGCACCGAAATCTACTACAAGGACTGGGGCAAGGGCCCGGCTATAACCTTCTCGCACGGTTGGCCGCTGAATTCCGACGCCTGGGACAGCCAGATGCTTTTTCTTGCCCACAACGGCTTTCGCGTGGTTGCGCATGACCGGCGCGGCCATGGCCGCTCCAGTCAGGCGACGTCCGGCAACGACATGAATGGCTATGCGGACGATCTCGCAGCGGTGATCGATGCCCTTGATCTGCGGGACGTCACGCTGGTTGGACATTCCACCGGAGGAGGCGAGGTCGCTCGCTATATCGGCCGGCACGGAACGAAGCGGGTGGCTAAGGCTGTCCTTATCGCCGCGGTTCCGCCGATCATGGTGAAGACCCCGGCCAATCCGGAAGGTCTCCCGATCGAAGTATTCGACGGCATAAGGGCTGGCCTCCTCAAGGATCGCTCGCAGCACTACCTGGATCTCGCACCGTCGTTTTATGGGGCAAACAGGCCAGGCGCCACGGTCTCCCAGGGGATTCTGGATCAGTTCTGGCTCTGGAGCATGCAGGTCGGTCTCGTGAATGCCTACGAAAGCGTCAAGGCGTTCTCTGAGACCAATTTCACCGAGGACCTCAAGAAATTCGACATACCGACGCTGATCCTGCATGGCGAGGACGACCAGATCGTCCCGGTCAGGGATTCGTCAGTCAAGTCGGCGCGGCTGATCAAG
This sequence comes from Mesorhizobium sp. WSM4820, assembly GCF_055811075.1. NCBI lineage: Bacteria > Pseudomonadati > Pseudomonadota > Alphaproteobacteria > Hyphomicrobiales > Phyllobacteriaceae > Mesorhizobium > Mesorhizobium sp. WSM4820. Next base: position 93,743 of record NZ_JBVVQN010000022.1, read on the forward strand.
GGTGCAAAGGCCATATATTACCCCGGGGCGCCCCACGGGATCACGTCCACGCACCAGGACCAGGTCAACGCCGATCTGCTCGCCTTCATCAAAGGCTAGTGCTCTCAAGCAGCGATCATGGCTGGCCGCACCATCCCGGTGCGGCCAGCTTGGTTCTGAAAACTCAATATCGATAGCTGCTGGCGGGTGCATTCTGGTCTGAGCTGTCCGAGTTCACGCTGAGAACTTCGGTTGGCAGTTGCAGCGGCATTCGTGAATATCATCAGAGGCAATGCAAATGGGTACACTTTCAGGAAAGACCGCTTTGATCACGGGCGGGAACAGTGGGATCGGGCTATCCGCCGCGAGAGCTTTCGCGGCGGAGGGGGCGCAAGTCGTGATTACCGGCCGGAGGCAGCGTGCCGTCGAGGAGGCAGTCTCCGAGATCGGAGCTGGCGCACTGGGCATTCAGGGTGATGTAGCCGACGTGGCGCACCACGAGGATGTTGCGCGACAGATCCATCAAAGGTTCGGGGCGTTCGACATCTATATGGCGAACGCCGGCGTGAACACCATCACGCATTCGGCGGCAGTTTCCGAAGGCGAGTACGATGCGCAGTTCTCCATTAATGCGCGAGGCGTCTTCTTTGGTGTGCAGAAATTGATCCCGCTGATGCGCGATGGCGGCGCAGTCATACTGACCGGGTCAATAGCCAGCGAGAAAGTCTTGGAGGGCCATGCCGTTTATGCAGGCTCCAAGGCAGCAATCGGCGCCTTTGCGCGCAGTTGGGCGATAGAACTGAAATCGCGTCGCATACGCGTCAACGTGCTCAGCCCGGGCCCGGTCGATACGGCTATTCTCGACAAATTGGGCATAGCGGCCGAAATGCGTGGATCCTTCGAGAAGACCATGGCGGAAGCAATTCCCCTTGGTCGAATGGGCCAGCCGGAAGAACTGGCAAAAGCCGCTCTGTTCTTGGCATCGGACGCAAGCAGTTTTGTCACCGGTGTCAATCTGCGGGTCGACGGCGGAATGGCATTGCTCTGAGCGGGGGTAGCCAAATAGCTGCAGCGGTCTGATTATGGAGCGTCGACCGCCATCCCAAAGGGCGTTTTACAAATTCCCCGGCTTTCAGATCGCTGTGGTAGGCGGCTCGACGCGACGTTCAAGGTCAGTTGCAAAGCGTGAAGGGGACCGAGGCGGCGCCCCGGTCCTTCCAGGTTCTACAATTTTCGGGTGCTAGTGACCCCAGATGCCCTGGCCCGGTTCCTTGCTGGGAGCAATCGGTTTGCGCACGGTTTTCGGCACGCCGGCATCGTTGCCCGTCTTCCTGATCGAGGAGGTGTGCGTGCTTTCGGAAGAAGTGGCGGGTTGCTGGACCCAGTTCGATCCATAGTGATCGCTTCCGGCGAAAGCGCTTCCTGCTGCAACAAGAAGGGTTATGGCAGCAAGAGATGTCTTTTTCATTTCCGGTAACTCCATCATTATTTTGGATTGTATTCACCCATCAAAATATAAATGCTACGCCACTGCGAATCGATCAGACGATGTGGCTGTTTGATCCATACGAAAGCATGGGGCTGGGAAGGCCTAAGGGCAGGGGCAATGTCGTTCACGGTGGGAGTCTAGGCACTACGCCGAGGGCGGCAGTGGTGTTTGGAGGCAGCGGCTCCATGACTTCTATCGGTCACGAACTGCAGCGTTGCCGCGATCCGCGCCCGGCATACCCAGGTCACCTCATCGCAGCGATGACCCACCCTGCACCTTGGCATCGTATGACTGACCATTCCGCATAATAGGTCGGCGCCACGGATCGGCGCATCCTTCTCCACCTTGGTCAAATGCAAGGCCGACAAAGGAGAAAGCAAATGCGAAATGTCACTGGAATCCTGGCGCTGACCGCCGCGCTTGCGGTCTTGGGCGGCGCGACGGCGCAGGCCACTGAAGCGAAGAACAAGCCAACGATCGTGCTGGTGCACGGGGCCTTCGCCGAGTCGTCGAGTTGGGACGCGGTCATAAGCAAACTCGGCAGGGACGGCTATGTAGCGAAGGCGGCAGCCAACCCTCTCCGCAGCGTCGCCAGCGATGCCGCGGCAGTCTCGGCCATCATCCGGTCGGTTCCCGGACCGATCGTGCTGGTGGGGCATTCCTACGGCGGACCCGTGATCACCGAAGCCGCCAACGGCAATCCCAATGTGAAGGCCTTGGTATACGTGGCCGGATTCGCGCCGGATACCGGCGAATCGAGCGTCGCGTTGTCCAGCATGTTTCCCGGCAGCACTTTGGCAAGCGCGCTTGCTCCAGTCGCGTCGCCGGACGGCGGACAGGAACTCTTCATCCAGCCGGATAAATTCCGCGCCCAGTTCGCGGCCGACGTTCCCGAAGAGCAGTCGTCGCTGATGGCGGCCACCCAACGCCCGATCGCGCAGGCAGCTCTAGCCGAGGCCTCGGGCGTCGCTTCATGGAAAACGCTGCCGTCCTACATGATCTACGGCACCGATGACCGAAATATCCCGGCAGCCGTCATGAGCTTCATGGCCAAGCGCGCGAACGCCGTGAAGACGGTCGTCATCGAGGGTGCTTCCCACGCGCTCATGGTCTCCCATCCCGACGAGGTCACCTCACTTATCGAGGACGCCGCATCGGCCAGCGAATAGCTGGCCGGAAAGCCGACATCCGACCAACACCCGCAAATCAACACCCTCAACAAGGAGATTGGAAATGAAGATCGTCGTCATCGGCGGAACCGGGCTGATCGGTTCAAAGACTGTGGAAAGACTGCGCAAGAACGGACACGACGTGCTTGCGGCCTCACCGAATTCGGGAGTGAACACCGTCACCGGAGAAGGGCTGGCCGTCGCACTTGCCGGGGCGCAGGTCGTCGTCGATCTCGCGAACTCGCCGTCGTTCGAGGAAAAGCCCGCCTTGGAGTTCTTCGCAGCCTCCGGACGCAATCTTCTTGCAGCCGAAGCCGCCGCCGGCGTCCGTCATCACGTCGCCCTGTCCGTCGTCGGCACCGACCGGTTGCAAAGCATGGGGTATTTCCGCGGCAAGTTGCTTCAGGAAAACCTGATCATGGAGTCCGGAATCCCATATACTATCGTGCACGCCACACAATTCTTCGAATTCACCGCTGCCATCGCAAACACCGGCGCCGTGGGGGATACCATCCATATGTCGCCGGCGTACTTCCAACCCATGGCGGCCGACGATGTTGCCGATGCAATGGCGGATGTCGCGCTTGCCACTCCGTTGAACGGCACGACAGAAATTGCCGGCCCGGAGCGCGTTCGCATGAACGAACTCGTCGGTCGCTTTCTGAAGGCCACCAACGATCCCCGCAAGGTCGTGGCGGATCCTAGTGCTCTCTACTACGGCCAAGTGGCAATCGACGATCGAACGCTTGTTCCTGGTGAGAACGCGCGCATCGGCGCCGTGCATTTCGACGACTGGCTCGGCCAGTACACAACGCCGAAGTGATCAAACAAGCAGACGCCGATTGTCATCCATCAGATCGCCACTCTTAAACCGCTCATATTCCAAGGAGACCAGACATGATCAAGATCCTTCTCTGCGCAGCGCTCACCGCCGCGCCCCTCACCGCGGCAATGGCCAATGACGTGGACAGCGTGAAGCTTGTCTACGACCAGGCTCTTCCAAACGTGCCCGGCAAGAGCATGAAAGCCGTGCTCGTCGAGTATGCGCCAGGGGGTACTTCGCCGGCGCATACCCATCCCAAATCCGCGTTCATCTATGCCACGGTCCTCGAAGGAGCGATCCGAAGCCAGGTCAACGATGGGCCGGTGAAGACCTATCGTGCCGGCGAGAGCTTCTCGGAATTCCCGGGCGACCGTCATGCCGTCAGCGAAAACGCCAGCAAGACCGAAGGCGCTCGTCTGCTTGCTATTTTCGTCGTCGATACCAGCGAGACGGAACTGACGACGAACGCGAAATGAAATCGTGGCCCCCCGGACCATCGGGGCGTATGCGAAGGGACTGTCAGTGACATGAATTCGATCGCCATCCGCACACTTGCGGGGATTTCGGTCCCCGACACTCCGCTTGTTGGCCGAGCGATCGAACATGCCCGCCAGCGATGTGAGCCCTACTTGTTCAACCACGTGGTCCGATCCTGGCTTTTCGCGGCCCGGATCGGACAGATTCAGAACATCCAGCACGACGGGGAGGTCGTTGCCGTTGCAACCCTGTTGCATGACGTCACGCTAAATGCGGACTTCGCCGGGCCGCGCCGTTTCGAAGTGGAAGGCGCCGATCTCGCCCGCACCTTCGTTCGGGAAGGCGGCTTCGACGAGCGGCGCGCCCAATTGATCTGGGACAGCGTCGCCCTCAACTCGACGCCGTCGATCGGCCTCTACAAGGAGGCCGAGGTGGCGCTTTGCACAGCCGGCATCTGCCTCGATGTCGTCGGCTTGCAATATAGCCTCATTTCTTCCATCGAGGTTGCAAACATCGTCGGCGAATTTCCACGCCTCCAAATGAAGCGACGGATGACCCGATGCTTTTGCCATATCGCCCAGGTCAGGCCGGAAACGACATACGACAACTTTGCTCGCGATTTCGGCGAGCGGTTTGTCTCCGGCTACAAGGCGCCTTCGGCAGTTGACTTCGTAATGGACGCGCCATTCGAAGAGTGAACGCAGTTCGGCTTTCGCTTTCGACACCCTCGCGGCCTCGAGCATTTCATTGACCTACAATGCTATCGCAATTGCCGCGTGCCACGGCCGCGGCGAAGGCCGGCGCCCGGGCTCAGGTGGCTCGTCTAACCAATGCCCGTCGCTTCCTATACTTCGGTTTAGTCATTCCAGACCATCGAATGGCAATACATATCGTCGGCACAATAGCGACAGTTCCGCTCTCCGGCCATCCTTGACGTGCAATGGATTTGTAAAACACACCAAGGAGATACGTAATGAATATTGCAGCCTCAAAAGTCGCAAGCGCACCGGAACTGAAGGCGGTCGCCAAGCGCGTGAATTACGCAGAACAATCGCCAGAACTCCTCAAGAAATTCATGGAATTTCTTGCCGCGACGCGAGAGGGTTCGATCGAAGGGCGTATCCGCGACCTTGTTGCAGTTCGAGCCGCGCAAATGAACGGGTGCACCTTCTGCTTGGATATGCACGTCAAGCAGGCCAAAATTCATGGCGAACGCGAACTGCGCCTGTACCACCTTGCGGCCTGGCGAGATTCGATATTGTTCGTTCCTCGTGAGCGTGCGGCCCTGGCATGGACGGAAATTCTGACCAAGCTTCCCGAGCAGGGTATCGCCGACGAGATTTACGATCGGGTCAGGACAGAGCTGTCCGAGAAGGAAATTTCCGACCTGACCTTCGTGATCATGGCGGTCAATTCTTGGAATCGTGTGAATATCGGGTTCAGAACTATCCCGGGCTCGGGCGATGTCCAGTTCGGCCTGGCAAAAGCAGACCTCAGCTAATCTGGTTGGAACGGGTCAGAGTGGCGCGCCACACTGACCGACTGGCTAAGGCGCCTAATTCGGCGACCGCCGTTCGGCCGCGGCCGCATTCCCAGGAGAGCATCATGCGAATTGACAGTCTACATCCAGTTACATCGGCGCGCCTTGCGGCGATCGAGGTCGACACTCCGCTGCGGACAGCTGCGCTATGGCTGTCCAAGCCTGCGATAGGCCTGGTTGTCGTGTGCCATGGCAGTGGAGAGGCGGCAGGCGTGCTGAGCAAGTCCGACCTTGTCCGGCATCTGGCGAATTCGGAGCCGGCAGAAGCGCCTGTATCGACACTGATGAGCCGGTCCATCGTGTCCTGTGGGCCCGATGACGACCTGCATTCGGTCTGGCAGACTATGACAACACAACGCCTCCAGAACGTGCCGGTGCTCGGCGCCGGCTCGAAACCGATAGGCATCCTTGATATCCGCGACGCGATGAAGGCGCTCTTCGAACAGGAAGAGCTCCAGGAGCGGCTACTCGCCAACTATATCGGGGGAATCGGCTACCAATAGAGGAGAACCTCGCGGCGATGTGATTAACGCGAAAGAGGGGGAGATCCGCAGATGTTTCTTCCAGCACTAGTCATTGTTCAGATCGCAGGACATATACTGCAGTATGGTTCCGCTTCTTACTCGATCTAATCGACCGCACATGTACCATTTTCAAGCAACTGAATGTCGCCTGAGCAAACATGGGGAATATAATGTCTCGTCCAGAAGTGAAAGTGGGTGTCTTCGATAGCTCGCTCGAGAACCCCCGAGTTGGCCCGCCCGTACAGATATCGACCGCCGGCATCGTTCACGACCTGGGCAATCTCATTCAGGTCGCCTCCTCGGCGTTGAACCACCTTGCCCGCGACCCGAGCGTCTCGGCGGCTCCAGCGCTTAGGCTTGCAGTTTCCGGCGCCCAAACGGCCTTGGAGCGAGCTGGCGCCCTTGTCCGCCAGACTATCAGTTCCGCCCGAGAGAGCCGCACAGAAATCGAATATGCGGACGTGAGCGCCTGCCTGGCTGAAATCGAGACCCTTATCCGAAGCGCGCGGGATCCCAACCTTCGTCTCGAGGTTCGAGCTAGGCCGGACTTGCCTACGGTAAGGTGCAATCGCCTTGATTTGCAGAACGCGATTCTGAACCTGGTATTCAACGCGCGCGATGCATCACCCGACGGCGGCTTTATATCGATAGATGCCGCGGTGGTTTTTGACGGCTCGTCAGCCACGCAAGTAGATATCACCACCGCCGACAACGGTATTGGAATGACCGCCGAGACGGTTGCCTTAGCATTCGATCCCTTCTTTACCACAAAAAGCGAGGGACTCGGCGGCGTCGGCCTGCCGATGGTGAAGCGCTTTGCCGAAGAGTCAGGCGGAAGCATCGATATTCAAAGCGCGCCCGGGGCAGGCACAACTGTCACGCTACGTTTGCCCGTGATGCGATAGCGATCGGGCAAGCCAATCCAGCATCACGCAACGCACATTGAGAGATCGAGATGGACGCAAAGGTCACGGAAAACATTCAGCAGCATCGGTTCGAGCTGCCGATCACCGGTCAAACGTTTGCCGCGGCCTATTATCGGCTTGAGGACGGCAAGATTGCGCTGATACATACCGAAGTGCCGCCGGAATTTTCCGGACAGGGGATCGCGTCGCGGCTGGCGCAAGGCACGTTTGAGTTGCTCCGCAAGACCGGCCGTAAAGCGGTCTTGAAATGCCCCTTCATGAGCCGCTTTTTCGCCAAGCATCCGGAATATGCCGACGTCGTTGCAGGGTGATCACACGAATACAGCTGTTTGCAAAAAGGGTCTGAGTCGAATGGACGACCAATATGATTTGCAGAGGTTCGTCAGCGCCCAGGATCCGGTCTACGGCGACGCACTGACTATTCTGCGTCGAGGCATGATGTGTACTCCCTACATGGAGTTCATCTTCCCGAGATTGGCTACCGGACGAAGCGACACCGCCCCTGAGCCGTACGCTATCGTATCGCTCGACGAAGGAAGCGCCTATCTCTCATCTCCGATACTGGGAGGCCGTTACCGCGAATGCGTTGGCACCCTGCAACGGCTGTCCGACTTAAGCGCTCGCGCTGTCTTCGGTGATGAGGATGCGAAGAAATTGCACGCGTCCCTGACGCTGTTTTCCGAAGCAAGTAACGACGAGTTCCTGCTCGAGACTATCTTCGACGTCTGGTTCGACGGTTTGCTCGACGAGGACACGATGCGCAAACTCTACTCGATGTCATAACGCCACCGGTGAGCGGCGGATGTGGCCGCCGCGGACGAAGCCGTCACCGCCTTATTTCCTCCTGCGGCAGAGGCATGAATCCGTTTTCCCCTGGCACGCCGGGGAAGCGGCCTTCGCGCCATTCCGCCTTTGCCTGCTCAATCCGTTCGGCTGACGAGGAGACGAAGTTCCAATAGACATAACGTGGATCGGAGAGAGGCTCGCCGCCCATCAGCATCAACCTCGCGGCATGGAAGGCAGGCGCCTGGAGCACGATCTCAGCGCCCGGCGCCAGCACGATCAATTCGCCTTCACCGAACGTGCCAAGTTGGCCCATGACTTCGATCTCGCCGGCGACAATATAGATCGCACGCTCAAGATATCCGGGTTTCACCTGATATCGCGCACTGCCCGTGAGCACAATTTCGGCGTAGAACATGTCGGAGAACGTCCTTACCGGAGAGACCAGCCCGTCGGACATCCCGGCGATCAAAGTGAACTCAACCCCGTCGGCGCAGACCCGGGGGATTTCGGGAGCGCCATAATGCGCTAAACCGGCGGCAATTTCTTCGTACCGGGAGGGGAGAGCTACCCACGCCTGAGCGCCGAAAAGATTGCTCCCCGACACTCGGGCTTCTGGCGACGTGCGTTCGGAATGGACGATGCCCGACCCGGCCGTCATCCAGTTGACCTCGCCGGGACGGATGGTCTGCACGTCACCGAGATTGTCGCGATGCACGAGCTCCCCGTCGAACAGGTAGGTCACGGCCGCGACCCCGATATGCGGGTGCGGCGCCATGTCGAAACCGCGACCTGCGTCGAATACCGCGGGGCCGAAATGGTCGAAAAGGATGAAGGGCCCAATCATCAGGCGATTCGAGGAGGGCAATACACGCCGCACCTTCAACCCGTCCGCAAAATCACCCGGCTGGCTGAGTGGATCGATGCCGACGATGTCGATTTGGCGGATGGTCATGGAGCACTATCCTTTCGAATGCTCCGCCGACCACGTGCTCGAACATGTTTGAACGGGGCGGCGTGGAAGGCAGCCTGAATGGCTTTCAGGAGTGCGAATTTGGAGCTCGCGTGCTGCTGGCCGGGGATGCCGCTTTCGCCATAGGCCGACGCTCCCATCGAAAGAATTGAGGCAAGCTCTTCGGCCATCTCGGGCCTGTCGAGCAGCAGCGGCGCGAAGCCCTCCTGGTCTATCTCGTAAACCACGACGTGGGTCATTGCCCGCAACGTCGCCGTCTCGCCAATGCCGGCGAGCAAGCCGGTCTCGCCGAAGAAGTCGCCGGGTGCAAGCCGGCCAACCTCCTGCATGTGAGCATTGTCCTGGCCATGTTGCCGGACGATAACGCCCTGCTGGACGATCATGAGGGACGGCAGCATCTCTCCCTGTCGTGCAATGACGTCGCCCTTGCGATAGCTGCGAACCGAGATCGTTGCGGCAAGTGCCTCCTGCTCGGTATCCGTTAGCGCCGAGAAGATCGGTATGGCCCTGATAAAGTCGATCGGGGCGAAGCCTTGGGAGGTTGCCGTCCCGTCGCTCGGCGGGGTGGTCATGGCAATCGAAGCCGAAAGTGGCGCTGCCAGCAGCATGCCGGTTGACCTTGAATGGCGATAGATGAGATCGAAAACTTCGTTCCGGGCAGTAATTCGCTGGTCAAGACTTGCGACGCGAAACGTGAGCTCGATTTCGATCGCCGCCGCATCCAGGCTTCTAATGACAACCGAAGGCGAAGGGTCCTGAAGGATCGAATTGCAACTCAGCAGGACCATGCGCATCGTGTCTACGATGATCGCTGGCGTCTTCGTCAGCGACATCTTGACCGTCACGGCAAGTCCATGGCTCTCATCTGGACCGCTTAGATTCGTTACCCCGATCTTGGCGAGAAGGCTGTTCGGAAGCGCGATGACGTTGTGGGCCGGGGTGAGGAGTTGCGTCGAGCGCCAATTGGTCTCGACGACGCGGCCCTCGGTTCCGTCGCTCAGAATGATCCAGTTCCCAAGCACATAAGGGCGGCCGAGGTTAAGCGCTATTCCCGAAAATACATCACCAAGCGTATTCTGGAGCGCCAGACCCAGCATGACGGCAAAGACGCCCGACGTGGCGATGAGCGTTCCGACCGGCACGCCAAAGACGAACGCCAGTATCGAAAGGAGCATTCCCGTGTAGACGATGCCGACCACGACATCCTGCAGGAGACGTGCCTCGCGCGGCTTTCGTTCGAACACGAGATAGATACGGACAAACCCGATCAGCGCCCAGGCAAGATGAACCCACCAGAGCAGCTTGACCGATCCGATGAGGATCGCTCCGCTGGTCGTTTCATCGCCTCCCGCCAGCTCGTACGGTACGACATGCAGTTCGAGAACCATGACCGACATTGCAAGGAAAAAGCCAAGCTGGATGATCAGCCTCGCATTGGCAAAGCGTCCCGGAATCAGAATCCAAACGAAGATCCCGGCGAGGCCGAGCAACACGATGTAGATCAGAGGAGAGTTCCACCAGTTCATGACCGGACCCAGATCGACCATGGTCGCAATCCCTGTTTTTCAGCCTTCGGGAGCACCTTGCCTGGGCGAGGGCACGATCAGTACCGAGCACCTCTGATCGAGGTTGGTCTTCGGCCCGGCGATCGCGCCTGCGCTGCCGGATTGTTCTTCTCGAGAACTGCTTCGGTGATCGAATTCGGCAGCCTTCGCGGCTTTTCGATCAACCCGAGCACCGGCATGGCAACGAGGAAGAACGCAAAATAGTAAAGCGTGGCTAGCTGGGACATGACGACGTACGCCCCTTCCGCCGGCCGCGAACCGAGCCAGCCGAGAAACAGGCCATTGGCGACGAAGAGCCAAAAGAACATTCTGTACCAGGGTCTATAAACGGCCGAGCGAACCTTGGAAGTGTCGAGCCACGGCACGACGAACAGCACCGCGATCGAGCCGAACATCGCGAGCACGCCGCCGAGTTTGGAATCGATCGGTCCGACATTGAAGGTGATGGCGCGCAGGATCGCATAGAAGGGCAGGAAGTACCATTCCGGCACGATGTGGGCCGGTGTCTTCAACGGATTTGCGATCGTGTTGTTGTCGGGATGGCCGAGATAGTTCGGCAGGTAAAAGACGAAATAGGCGAAGAAGAACAGGAACACGATCATGCCAACCGCGTCCTTCACGGTGGCATACGGCGTGAAGTCCACGACATCGGTTGTCGATTTCACCTCAATGCCGGTCGGATTGTTCTGGCCGACGACGTGAAGCGCCCAGATATGCAAGGTCACCACGCCTACCAGCACGAATGGCAACAGGTAATGCAGCGCAAAGAAGCGATTGAGGGTGGGATTGCCGACCGCGAAACCGCCGAGCAAAAGCTGTTGGAGCCAGTCGCCGATCACCGGTATCGCTGTGAAGAAGTTGGTGATGACGGTAGCGCCCCAGAACGACATCTGTCCCCAAGGCAGCACGTAGCCCATGAAGGCGATCGCCATCATCAAGAGCAAGTTTGTGCAGCCGAGAACCCATAGAAGCTCGCGCGGGGCTTTGTAGGAGCCGTAATAGAGTCCGCGGCTGATATGGATATAGACCGCGATGAAAAAAAACGAGGCGCCGTTGGCATGCAGGGAGCGGAGCAGCCAGCCCGAATTCACGTCGCGCATGATCTTCTCGACTGAATTGAAGGCCAGCCCCGTGTCAGGAGCGTAATGCATCGCCAGCACGATACCTGTCAGTATCTGTGAAACCAGCATGATCGTGAGAATGCCGCCGAACGTGTAGGCGTAGTTCAGGTTGCGCGGCACCGGATAGACGATGAAGCTGTCGTGCACCAGCCGCGGCAGCGGCAGGCGGGCATCGAACCAGCGTTCGATGCCGGTTTTCGGCGTATAGGTCGATTGTTTGTCACTCATCGAAATGTGCCTCAGTGCCTCAGCCGATACGGATCTTGCTGTCGGAAATGAACTGGAACACGGGTACCGCCATGTTCTCGGGCGCTGGGCCTTTGCGAATGCGACCGGCAGCATCGTATTGCGAACCGTGGCACGGGCAGAGCCAGCCCCCGAATTCGCCTTGCTGACCAGCCGGTATGCAGCCGCTATGCGTGCAGACCTGAATTATCACGATCCAGGCTTCCTTGCCTGGCACAGTGCGGTTGGCGTCGGTCGCCGGTGCGTCGGCCGGCAGATTGGCGTTGCGGGCGATCGGATCCTTGAGCTCGGCCAAACTGACAGCTTTGCCGTCCTTAATTTCCTTCTCGGTGCGATTGCGCACGACGACAGGTTTGCCGCGCCATTGCACGACCAGCGACATGCCTGGCATCAGCGAGGAGACGTCGACTTCGACCGTGGCCAGTGCCTCGGCGCGCAATGCGGCAGTGCCGGTTTCGGTTTGGGAAAGCTCGGCCATGATGATGACTCCTCTGATGGGAAAGCTGCTTCAATGCGCGACGTGCAGTCGCGGAAACCCGGCCGCGGCCTTTCGCCTTTGCTCATTTCGGGTTGAACTATGCCGGCCGTGGCGGGATGTGGGCCATCGTGCCAAGGGCACGTGCGTCCAATACTTTCGTTTATGATTCCTGAGCGAAGGACTGCCGGACTGTCGAGGACGCCAGGCGTGGTGGTTCTGAATCCTTGCTGTTGTCGTTCCCCACTTGAGCGGGATTCCCGCGTTGCACGCGGCAATCGCAGAACGATTGCTTAGCTTGATCATACCTCGGCATAGCTACGCCTACCCATCGGTGTCGTAGCCTTCCTCCCCGGCAGGTGAAAGTTTCAAAGCATTGCGGTGCGCGGAGCTAGGCGGGCTTCCGCCCGACGAATTTGCGAACTGCGTCCGACGAGGGAAAAAACCGTGAAACTCTATTATAGCCCGCTCGCCTGCAGCCTGGCCGACCACATCGCACTGGAGGAGGCGGGTGCCGCCTTCGAGCGCGAAACGGTCAATCTCAAAACCAAACGAACGGGCTCCGGCGATGATTTCACCACGGTCACGCGCAAGGGGTATGTTCCTGCCCTCGTGCTGGATAGCGGCGAAATTCTGACAGAAAATATCGCCGTCCTCGATTGGATTGCGGCGCAATACCCGGCACTGGGAGTGGAAGGGCCGATGGGCCGTACCCGCGTTCTCGAAGCGCTGACCTATGTCTCAACCGAAATACACCGAAGCTTCAAACCTATGTGGCACCAAGGCAGCGATGCTGAAAAGGCCAAGGCGCGCACCACGATTGCGGCGCAACTCGATCTGTTCGCGAACGGACTCAACACTGATTATCTGTTCGGCGAGAAACCGAGTGTCGCGGATTTCTACCTTTTCGTGATGCTGCTTTGGGCAGCCCGCTTCCAGGTTCCTGTTCCCGCTCCTTTGCAAGCGCTCCGCGCCAGAATTGCGGCCCGTCCGGCCGTTCGCATCGCAATGAACCGCGAGGGCCTTGTCTAAGTGCGAGACCGGGAGTCGTGTCACCCTTGAGCCACGACACATTATGAAGGAGTTTGTCCATGCTTCCGTTGCTGCAGAACCTCCACCTAATCGCTGCCAAGCGCGGCGACGGGTTACGCCCCGAATTTCTAAGGATGGAAGGCGAGGCGGCACTCAGCTTGATCTTCCCGCGGGTTCAAACGCAACTTTCTACGCTGCACGGTAATCGCGTCATTCCAGCTCGATATATTTCTAAACTTCAGTCGGTGGAGACCACCGACGCCTTGACCGTCCAAGAGGGTTGCCAAGGCACGTAGGCTGGAACGCCAGCCGATGAATGAAGGTGATGCCAGTGCTGCGCCATGCCGTGGGAGAGGTTGCAAGAATGGAAAATACAAGACCGCCGGGAGAAATTGATCGTTATCGCAGGGCCTTATTCGGCGTTGCTGCAATGGGGCTAGCTGCTACTCAATTCACGGCAGTTCGCTCAGCTAAAGCACAAAGCGTTTCAGGGCTGGACGGGACAATGACGGAACGACCGACGGCTGCCTCGTTCGCGCTCAGGCAAATCGACGCCGGCCTACTGAACGTCGGCTACGCTGAAGCTGGTCCATCCCACGGCCCCGTCGTTATCCTCCTTCACGGCTGGCCCTACGACATCCACAGCTTTGTCGATGTCGCTCCCTTGTTGGCGATGGCGGGCTATCGCGTGATCATTCCGTATCTGCGCGGCCATTGCACGACGCGCTTTCTTTCCAGTCGGACGGTCCGCAACGGCCAGCAGTCTGTGCTGGCTGTCGATGTCATCGCATTGATGGATGCGCTGAAGATCGGCGATGCGATCGTCGCCGGCTATGACTGGGGCGCGCGCACGGCCTGCATCATCGCGGCGCTCTGGCCGCAGCGTTGCAAAGCTCTCGTTTCAGTCAGCGGTTATCTGATCGGCAGTCTCGCGGCAAACAGAATGCCGCTGCCGCCGAAGGCCGAGCTCCAATGGTGGTATCAGTACTATTTTGCGACGGAACGTGGCCGGGCCGGCTACGAACAATACCGGCGCGATTTCGCAAACCTTATCTGGCGGATCGCCTCGCCGAAGTGGGACTTTGATGACGCTACTTTCGATCGCAGCGCAGCGAGCCTCGACAACCCGGATCACGTCAGCATCGTCATCCACAACTACCGCTGGAGGCTCGGCCTGGCTCAAGGCGAGCCGGAATATGACGGCCTGGAAAAACGGCTGGCCGAAAGCCCCCTGATCACGGTGCCCACCATCACCCTCGAGGGCGATGCCAATGGCGCACCCCACCCCGACAGCAGTTCCTACGCCAAGAAATTTTCAGGCAAATACGCGCATCGGATCATCACGGGCGGGATTGGCCACAACTTGCCGCAGGAAGCCCCGCAGGCTTTCGCCCAGGCCGTCATCGACGTCGGCGAATACTGATCGGGCAAATCGTGACCAGCTGATGCGGAGATGATCCTAGGGCTATCTCGCATTGGGTAAATCGCAACTCCGCCCCTCCGGCCCCAAGCCGGTCGACCAGTGGCGTTACGAACAAGATAAAAAGGGATTCATTGTGGATTCGACGTTGCCATCTGCTGTTGCTCAACCGGTCCTCGCGCAACTGACGCGGGCCGCGATATTTCTCGTTGTGACGGTCAAACCCGGACCAGAACACGAAGCGACCGTGCGCGCCTTATGTGGCGATCTTTCCGCGCTTCTGCGGGCAGTCGGGTCCCGTGACCTTGAGGGTCGGCTCTCGTGTGTCATGGCGTTTGGCTCCGATGCATGGGATCGTTTGTTTGGAGCCTCCAGACCGAAGGACCTGCATCCATTCCGCGAAATCCGCGGTCAGCATCACGCCATCTCGACACCGGGCGACATCCTCTTTCACATCCGTGCCCCGCGTATGGATCTCTGCTTCGAACTGGCGACACGGATCATGTCGCACCTCGATGGCGCAGTCTCCACGGCGGATGAGGTGCACGGCTTCAACTATTTCGGTGACCGCGACCTGATCGGCTTCGTCGATGGCACTGAAAACCCGGTGGATGAGCGCGCCGTCAAGGCCGCGATCATCGGCGAGGAGGACCCCACATTTGCCGGAGGCAGCTATGTGATCGTGCAGAAGTACCTGCATGATCTGAAAGCATGGAACGCGCTCCCCATCGAGAAGCAGGAGGGAATTGTCGGCAGGAAAAAACTCTCCGATATCGAGCTGGACGATGCCGTTAAGCCGACCTCCGCCCACAATGCGCTGACCACGATCATCGAGGACGGAGAGCAGTTGGAGATTGTACGCGACAACATGCCGTTCGGCGAAGTCGGAACGGGCGAATTCGGTACCTATTTCATCGGCTACGCCCGTTCGCCGCGCAGGATCGAGCAAATGCTGGAGAACATGTTCATTGGCCGACCGCCAGGCAACTACGACCGGCTTCTGGACTTCAGCCGCGCAGTCACCGGGACTTTGTTCTTCGTGCCGTCGGCGACATTCCTGGAGAACGTTGCGACGGGACAAGCGCTCATCTCGATTACTGGCCCGGCTCCCTCGGGCGGACCTATTCGTCGTCAGTAGGTTCGCCATCGAATACGAGAAACGTTGTTGAGCGTTACTTAGTGCCGGGCGTTCTACGCCCAGCATCAAGGATGCCCAGTTTCATAGAACGGCTGGAGGCACTGGCCGAGTCGGAAAGCCCTGCCCCGGCGACTCAATGAACACCGCCAAGTACCAGGCGCAACGGTCTGGCTCGGAACGATGACGTCTTGCGGGGCAACATCGGTTTCTTCAAGGTAGGGCAACAACGGACATAGATATCGTTGCTCGCCGATTTGACCGGAAGGTTAACAGCACGATGCCACTCATCATTCGACAATTGGGAGCCAGGAAACTGGCGCGCCCGGCACGACGTCTCGCAGATCTGACGGCAATGTTTGTCTTTGTCGCCAGGCCGCTCGTCTTTGGGAT
Source organism: Mesorhizobium sp. WSM4820 (assembly GCF_055811075.1). Lineage (NCBI taxonomy): Bacteria > Pseudomonadati > Pseudomonadota > Alphaproteobacteria > Hyphomicrobiales > Phyllobacteriaceae > Mesorhizobium > Mesorhizobium sp. WSM4820. The sequence goes on from NZ_JBVVQN010000022.1 coordinate 109,813, forward strand.
CGCCCTCCTGTTGGCCGGTCCGGCACAGGCGCAGGCGCAGGCGACCGTCCCGCCTGAAAGGGTCAAACAGCTATTCGAGCTTCTCGACGATCCGTCAGTGAAGGCCTGGGTAGCCGAACAACGAAATCAGGACGCCGGATCAACGGGAGCGCCTGCCGAGGCAGGAGCTTCGCTGAGCGAGGCATCCTCCGGCGCCGTGGCCGCACCAGGCCAGATGAATACGATGGCATCCTCGACGCTCGATCGGGTCAGGCATCATATCGAACGAATCGTACAAACTTTGCCCCTGCTGCCAGGCCAGTTCGCGCGCGTTCGGGCGGAGACCATGCAGGATATGTCCAGCAAGGGGCCCGTCAGCGTACTTATTCTGATTGCGATGTTCATCGCTGCCGGCCTGGCGCTCACTTGGGCAACGTACAAAGTCACCCGTCCATTTCGTCTTTGGATTATCGCGCAACCAAAGGATACGCCAATCGGGCGAGCCAAGAAGATTGGTGGTCGCGCCCTCTATTCCAGCATGCTGATCGTCTCGTTCGCACTGGGCAGCGCCGGCGCTTTCATGTTGTTCGATTGGCCAATGCTTATCCGCGAGATTGTGCTGACATTTCTGATGGCGGCAGTCGTTACATGGGGTGTGCGCCTTTACGTCATGGCCACGCTCGTCCCTTCCATCATGAACGTCGAGAACGCCGTCGAGGTCCGTGCTTTGCCGATTACCAACGAGACGGCCGACCATTGGGCCTATTGGCTACCCCGGATCGTCGGCGTCTTCGCCTTCTTCGGCGCCGCGTTTATCCTCTTGCCGGGTCTCGGCGTAGACCAGGACGGAATGATGGTCCTGTCGCTGGGCGCCGATTTCGTGCTGCTGGTGCTCTTGCTGCTTGCCATCTGGCGTCGACCAAGAACGCAGCGAGACGGTGCGCGCCATAGCGGTCACACGGAAGCGACATGGCTATTGACTGCTTATTTCGTCGTCCTGTTCCTGCAGCGTATCGCCGGCCTTTATACCTACTTCTGGTTTACCTTCGCGGCATTCTTCCTGCCTTTGGCAATCGTGCTGACGCAGCGCGGGGTTAATTTCGTCCTGCGGCCGGGTTCGGAAGATGTCGGCCGGCCCACGATCCCGGCGGTGACGATCGCTGTCATCGATCGCGGAATCCGAATGATTTTTATCCTGGCGGCGGCTTACTTTCTCGCACGTGTCTGGGGTCTGGACATGCAATCCATGCGGGACAGAGATACGACGACGACGTTCATTTTGCGCGGCTTGATCAATGTCATAGTCATTGCCCTCGCAGCCGATTTCGGCTGGTCGATCATCAAGGCGTTGATCGAACGAAAGCTGGGCATCGAAACACCGCACCCTGTGATCAGCGACGAGGACGTCCCGGTCGTCGATCCGCAGCAGGCGCGACTGCACACGCTCTTGCCGATCCTCCAGAACATTCTGCTCGCATCGATCATCGTGATGGCGGTACTTATGATGCTCGCCTCGCTCGGCATCCAGATCGGCCCATTGATCGCCGGCGCTGGGGTCGTCGGCGTCGCCGTGGGCTTTGGCGCACAAACCATCGTCAAGGACGTCATTTCAGGCGTGTTTTTTCTGCTCGATGATGCGTTTCGTGTCGGCGAATATATTTCCTCGGGCAATTACAAGGGTACAGTGGAAAGCTTTTCGCTGCGCTCGGTGAAACTGCGCCACCATCGTGGTCCGCTGTTCACGATACCTTTCGGTGAACTCGGGGCAGTCCAGAACCAAAGCCGTGACTGGGTTATCGACAAATTCAACATCACCGTCGGCTATGACACCGATATCGATTTCGCCCGCAAGCTGATCAAGCGGATCGGCCTCGAACTGGCGGAAGATCCCGAGTTCAAACACTGGGTGCTCGACCCAATCAAGATGCAGGGCGTACAGGAGTTCGGCGAGTACGGCATCGTATTGAGGGTCAAGGCCACAACCCGGCCGGGAGGCGCCTTCGGTATGAAACGCAAATTCTATGTGCGCCTCCGCCAAGTCTTCAAGGAGCAGGGCATCGAACTGCCATTTCCGACCGTCCATGTTCAGGGGCTAGAGAACCCACATGGGGCAGAGAATGCGCCGTTGGAGATCACACCCGAGCTGAAAATGGCCGTCGCGCAGTCGCACACCAATCGGCGCAGAAGAAAAGCTAGCACTACGGAGTAGGAAAGCTGTGCCACCTGCCGGTCATAGCGCGGCTTTTTGCAGGCAAAAAGATCTGTGACTTGGGTAGTCGATAATTTCAGTGATGCAGGGACGACAGTGAACGAGATGAATCGCAAATGCGAAAAGCTACGCCGAAGCACCCCACACTACGCTAACCTACTCCCGCTCGATTGTTTTCAGCCATGGTAACGTGCTGGTTTAGGGTAAGCACCTGGTGAGGACCGCCTTGTTTGGGAGGAGGTGAACCGCTGTTGTCGTGGTTGATTTCATGACCACGATGCAAGCAGCGAGGATAGCCACGTGTCCATTCATCGGATGTTTGTGAGTGGGACGGGTCGGCGTCGAAGTTGGTCAACGGCGCTGAAGGAGCAGCTTGTCTCAGAAACGCTGGAGCCCGGGCGCGCCGCCATCATTTCGATCGATCGAACTTGTCCGCTTGTGGGAGCAATTAGATGCCTTGTTTTGGCGTCAATGCAGTCTGGCGCCGACGAGGCTGAAACCTACTTCAGGCGGTCGCTCGAAATGACCCAGGGTTGGGCGCGTGGGGGGGAGCCGCGCCGCGATCGACCTGGCTACCTTTCTGATCGATCGCAGATAACATGAAACCGCCACGGCGCATCTCGAGCAGCGGTTCGAGCGCTTCGTTGAGGGTTTGGAATACTGCTGATATGAAGTCAGCTGCACGCCTACTCGCGACGCAGAATTAGTCTGCTCCGCCACCTGAGGGACCCACCTTGTCGATGCCTTCGTCCCCTGCCGGGCTCCAGCGTGCTCAGGCGGTCCACCGGGTGAACACCGACCTTGGACTTGAGAATTTGCTGATGAACCCACCGGCCAGCGCCAAACTCATGCTCGCCGGGCCGACTGGTCAGCAGACGACGGAAACCGCTCAACGGGCGCGCCTTAGTAACCGCTTCAAGCTCAAACCGGCCAACAAAATGTAAGGCGGCATGGCGAGCGAATAGTGACCACAGTTTAATTCCAAAATATCTGGCCTAGCCCCGGCGTCCTTCAGCCTCTGCATGAACCTCTCCGATAGCTCTGGCAACACCACTTTGTCTCTCTTAGCCAACACAACCTGAAGATCGAGATTATGCCGTGCCAAACTATGCGCGTAATTCTCCAAGTTAAGTGGACCCCAGGCTCTTCTGAGATCGGTCAGCTCAATCTCAGGCTCAAGGCTATCGCGTATCGATCGTGTCGCGCGGCCCGTCCAAACCATATCCGCTAGACTCCCCGCCGTCAGAAACAACGAGGCTTTTGACACAGCCAAGTCGTGCGCCGCGACTATGGCCGCAACCCAGGAACCTAAGCTCATTCCGAGAACCGAAATCTCTCGATAGCCTTCGCTTTTCAACCAACGTATGAGTTTTCGCCCATCCAACACTGCCTGCCTTACAGATTGGATCGTTCGACCGAGATTAGGGCTAAGCATATAGTCGGCGTGCACCGAGCCGGGACGGCTGCGTTCGAAGTGATAAGGCATAGCAATCTCGACAACCGTGATGCCACGCTGCGATAAAAAGTTGGCAATCTGACGATTCCGGGCGCTTGCATTCCAATGGTGAAAAATCACCATCGCCTGATCGAACGAACCGCTTTCTGTGATTTTCGCCCAGACTACATTGTTCTCTTCGATGTCAGTAGAAATGTCCGATGGAAATTTGAGCCACCCGCCTTGCCTTTCAAAACCCTGATCGCTCCCGCTCGGCTCATCGAAAAAGGCTGGATCAGCCACGGCTTGGTCCGCAAGGGCACAGAATTCCTCGATACTTGTTATCTTCTTCGCACCTGGAAAGGCGCGTTCCGCGTCAAGGACGAAATCCGTTGGTTTCTTCCCTTCCTCTCCGCGAAGGGCCCGGCGTTCGTCCCAACGATCGAGCCAACTATGAAACACTCTGATTGTTTCCTAACTCGCTCGCTCGCCAGTGGCCTAATCCTGGATCGAACAGGCCGTATAGTGCGACTAGCACTGAAATGGCCAGAAGGGTGGAAAAGCCGGCAAACGCGTCGATCAACAAGTAGCTGACAACAAGTAACGCCACGACCGCCGACATCTTCCACAAAGGCGCATGAAATCGACCTCCGACACCTAAACGGATGGAGCCATACAGAAATACAAAACAGGTCGAAATAACGATAAGAAGGCTGCTGTAATGCGTCGGCATACGGTAGCGGAACCCGGTGCTCACATCATCGCGACCTTGGAACATCGAAGACATATCGCCGACCAACCACGCCACAATATTCTCACCACTGGATGCCAGATAAGAGCTTTGGACCTTCATCCATATGGCGACCAGAACCCCCAAAACAGTACACCGAAAAACCCCACGCATCACTGTGAGGCCGGCTTCATTGAGCTCTTGCTGATGATCAACATGCGGCAGCTTCTTCAATCCGTCTCCAATTCTCCAAAGATCATGAACAACCGTATAGAGCAAAATGAGACCTGCGAAGAAAAGATAAAACACCAGGCACATGTATAAGTAAGCGAGCCCCGTAAAAATGACTGTTTCGGGGACAGATATGACCTCAGGACGCACAAGAGCTATTTTTCCCCAATCCACGGCATAGTTGCCACCGCCTTTCATCAACGGGATCAAGGACACGCCGATCCATTGAAAAAGACCCGCGAACAGCAAGCAAATCAAAAAAACCGACCAATATGTGTACGAGGAAGCGTCAACGTTGCGCAACCAGGCGTCGTCGCTTTCCACCTGATCGCCCTGCGCTGCGAGCTTTCTGCGCCCCTCACTTTTCCAGAAGACCAGCAACTCTATAACGAAGAAGAAAAACAGCGGTAAGAACACCATAAAGTCGAGTGTCCAATTTGCGGCCCAAAGGAATCCAACCTGCTTAACGAGCCCGTCCGCTCGCTCGTAGGTGACGTTGTGGATACCAATGATGTACGACAAAAAGCCGAGGGCGGTCATGCCGGCAAACACCGACGCCGGTAAATTCAGGGGAGATCCGTGACTAAAAAACGCCTCCGATTTCCTCGCCAAACTAAAACGCCGCCTCGGCCCCTTGGCGTCAGTATCCCGTTTTAGCTCTGCCGGAGACGCTGTGTCGTCATCGAGGGTCGCAGCCAGTGCTGTATCTGGAATCTCCTGTGCAACGCTGCTTCCGGCTCTCTTCCATTCTCGTCTCTTGGCCGATAACCGCGATTGCGCCGCACTAAGCTCCACTTGCCATTCGCTGGTTGCCACCGGATCATCGCACCCAAAAACCCTCGCCAGCCAACGAATATTGGCAGTGCTAATTCCCTTCTCGTTCTCTTGAAACCAAAGCTGCACCGTTCGCAGATCGACCCCAACCCGATTGGAATCAATCTGTGAAATCGCCTCTGCAAGAAGCTCGGGCGTCCATGGGCCTGCAGGAAACCCGTCTTTGCCCAACGGCCGACCCGCACCCGCCGCCGCCAATCGTTTGAATAATTCTTTGAAATCACTCCCGTCTCTCGGCGGAGGGAGAAATAACTTTCCGTTCCTAAACAATGACTTATAGGCTCTGATTTCGTTCCGTTTCGCTAGGCTTCGTATCCTATCGTGCCTTCGTCCTCAATCAACGTTTTTATCAACTCAATGCAACTACGAAACGCGCTTCCAAGCTTTGGATGCGCCCCCGGACGAAGCGTACAACTGATTGATTTTGGGAAGGAACATGGCCGAAATCATTTCCTTGGAGCGGGCGAGGGACGCCCAACGTAGCTTTCTCACCCCACAAGGAGGATGCGCGACATGGCTCTGGCTGTAGTAGCGTTTAATGGTGAACGCCTTGAGGATCCTATCACTGAAAGGCCGCTCACAACGATACTTCTACGGCATCGTCAGCTGAGAGAGCAGGTGGAGCGTCTGTGTCGGCGTCTCGTCGAGTGCGAGACGGAAAGTCGGTTTTCAGCGCGGCTCGAGATGCGACTGAACGAGCTCCTTGCCCAGGAAGAGCATGCGCGGCACGAGATGCTTCGATTTGCGGTCGAAAGCATCGAGGATTGCGCTGCCAAGGCCGAGCACCTTCGGTGGTTGCTCAACGAGGGCGACAGCGGATTGGAAGACGCCGATTGGAATCTGCTGTTGCAGTCGTTTGTGAATAGTACCCCGGTGGCCGCCGGCGCCTTCTCCTAAGCTTGCGTGCGGACGCCGAAGGTGCCTGCCAGAAAACGAAGATTTTTCAGAAGGCGCCATCAGCGGTCGTTTCGGGCCATGGGGATCCGTTCGATCCAGACCGGTTGCTTTGCCAGCATGCAGAACCGCGGCCTGACACCATCATGTGGATAGGGATTTGGCGGCAGTCCTCGCAGCCTCGACATGTCCGCGGGGTATTAGAGCTGGAACTCAGCCGAAAAATCAGCTCCGTCAGGATGCAGCGTAAGCCGGGAGCTGCCCTTCAGGGTGTCGCGGAACGCTGCTTCCAGGACGCGCGAGCCGTAGCCGGTGCGGCCGGGGCTGGTTATGATCGGGCAACGTTCTCGCCAGCGAAACATTACATGCGTCGCGCCCCCTTCGCCCAACTGCACCGTCCATTTAATGTCAACTCGCCCCTCATGCGAAGCAAACGCGCCATGCTTGACTGCGTTGGTGGTGAGTTCGTGAACGGCCATTGCGAATGCCTGGACCGCATCTTGCGGTAGCGCGATTGCGGGGCCGTCGAGATTGAAATTGCCACCTTCCCGTCCGCCATGCGCCTGCAGCTCCAGCCGCAGAATCTCTGACATACCAACACTTCCTCTCGGCGCGCGCACCAACAGATCCTGCGTGCGTGCCATGGCACCGAGCCTGCTCTCGAAGGCTCGGCCGAATTCCTCAAGCGAACCGCTGTCGCGCAGCGTTCGTCTTACCAGCGCATCGACGGTGGTCAGGACGTTCTTTATCCGGTGATGGAGCTCGCCGACCCGCGTTTCCCGCTCCTTCTCCATGCGGCGCTGCTCGGTGACGTCGCGGATCGCCAGCAGGATGAGATCCAGATGATCGAGGCGTCGCCCGTTGACGAGCATGACGCGGCGGCCGACGTGCTCAAAATCATGCTCCACTTCCACATCATCGAAGGCGTTGTCGTTGGGCAGGACGTTCTCAAGCAGCTCTCTCAGACGCGGGATGTCCCATTGCCCATTGCCGAGCTCGTAGATCAGCCGCCCCTTAGTGTCGTCAGGAGACACCTGGAAGGCGGCATAGAAGGGCCGGTTGGCGCGAACCACCTTCAGGTCCCAATCGAGCACCAGGAGCGCCTCCCGGGTACTGTCGATTAGCTTTTCCCCGAACTCGACGTGGCCTTCGAGTTCGAACCGGGCCTGTTCGGTCTCGGTGCGATCTGAGATGACCAAGAGGATCAGTTCAGGGCGGTCGCCCTCGGGCGGCACCCGCCTCGCGTTCAGGATCATGACCCGTTTGCCGATGTCCGGGAACTTATGCTCTAGTCGGTAGTGCTCCACTACCGACTGCTGCGGCAGGATCTCTTCCAGGAGCCGACGGAGCTCGGGGATATTCCACTGGCCATTGCCGAGGTCATAGAGCAGGCGCCCGTGGGTCTCTTCGGTGTCGACCTTGAACAGCCTGTAGAACGCCGAGTTGGCTTCCTCGACCGTAAGGTCGTCTCTTAGGACCAGCAGCGGCTGATCCATGGTCTGCAAGATCGCTTCGGCAAGGCCAGTTGAACCGAAATTGTACAACGGGGATGGCCTGCTTTCCCCCGAGGATTTTTGGTTGCCCATTCGTTACAATGAACAGCAGATTGACCTAGAGTCCAGTTGGATAGCGCCTTGTGAGCCCTACTCGATCAGAAACAGAAGGAATGGCCGCTTTCTAACGTCAACCGGTCGCGGCGCGCGCAGCCAGAAAAGTCGGCTCGCCACACCCAACCGCGACGAAGAACGCTCCGCGGCTGTACGGCAGAACGAATCCTTCGGCCGGCTCGGTCGCGTCAGAAGTAGCCATTCGGGCGCGCGTTTCGGAACGACCGGAACGGGCCGGGAGTAGACTGGCAGGTTTTTGGAGAGCGAGGCCAAGAAGGCAGACTTACGCGGTAAGCCGCGCCGGGCATCCGGTGAATCACAGCTCCAGAGGCGT
>NZ_JBVVQN010000023.1:0-110073 GCF_055811075.1 Mesorhizobium sp. WSM4820
GAGACCACCTCGGACTACGACAAGGAGAAGCTGCAGGAACGTCTCGCCAAGCTGGCGGGCGGCGTTGCCGTCATCCGCGTCGGTGGTGCGACCGAGATCGAAGTCAAGGAAAAGAAGGACCGCGTCGACGACGCCCTCAACGCGACCCGCGCGGCCGTCGAAGAAGGCATCGTTCCCGGCGGCGGCGTCGCACTTCTGCGCGCTTCGCTGGCCATCACCGTCAGCGGCGCCAACTCCGACCAGACCGCTGGCATCAGCATCGTGCGTCGCGCGCTGCAGGCTCCGGCCCGCCAGATCGCGGCCAACGCCGGTGCGGAAGCATCGATCGTTGCCGGCAAGATCCTCGAGAACACGGGCCCGACCTTCGGCTTCAATGCCCAGACCGGTGAATATGGCGACATGATCGCCATGGGTATCGTCGATCCGGTCAAGGTCGTGCGCACAGCTCTCCAGGACGCGGCCTCGGTCGCCGGCCTGCTGGTCACCACCGAAGCCATGATCGCGGAGGCTCCGAAGAAGGAGTCGGCTGGCGGCGGCATGCCTGCCGGCATGCCCGGCGGTGGCATGGGTGGCATGGGCGGTATGGGCGGTATGGGCGGTATGGATTTCTAAGGTCCACGCACTTCAACAATCTCGATGGGCGGCAGCGATGCCGCCCTTTTCTCTGACTCGGAGCCAAGCCGGATGCCACATCCACAAGGGTACATACGGCGGCACGTTCACGGCGGACACCAATGACTGACTTCATTCTGTTCGCCATTGTCGGCTTCCTCGCCCAGGCGGTTGACGGCGCGTTAGGCATGGCCTATGGCGCGATCTCCTCCACCGTGCTGCTCTCCTTCGGTGTTCCGCCGGCGCAGGCTTCCGCCGCGGTACACGCGGCGGAAGTGTTCACCACGGCCGCTTCCGGCACGGCGCACCACTACCACCGCAATATCGACTGGAAGCTGTTCTGGCGGCTTGCTCCTTTCGGCATTCTCGGCGGCTGCCTCGGCGCCTTCGTGCTGACCTCGTTCGACGGCGACATGGTGAAGCCCTACGTCACGACCTATCTCGCTGTGATCGGGCTCTGGCTGTTCCTCCGGTCGTTCCGCAAGATCCCCAGCAATCCGGTTCCTACCCGTCTTGTGGCGCCGCTGGGTACTGTAGGCGGCTTCCTCGACGCCGCAGGTGGCGGCGGATGGGGCCCGATGGTCGTGACCGGATTGCTTGGCGCCGGCGCGCCGCCCCGCTACGTGATCGGCACTGTCAATGCGGCCGAGTTCCTGATCACGCTAGCGGTGTCCGTCACCTTCATCGTCGCGCTCGTCAGTGGGCACTGGCAGGAAGCGGGGGCGCTGTCGACACATGCAAGCTCGGTACTGGGGCTGATCGTGGGCGGCATAGTCGCCGCTCCGCTTGCCGGATGGGTGCTCAAGGCGATTGCCGAGCGGACGCTTTTGCGGCTCGTCGGTTGCCTGATCATGCTGCTCGCTTTGTTCCAGACCGCCCAACAACTGGGATTCGTCTGACCTGAGCAAGCGGACTACCCTTCTAAGCCTTCGCTTTGCTTCCGGACATCATGATCGGCGTAACCGAAGTGAATCGCGGACTGGAGGCGACTTGCCACCCTGGAAAACCTAACCTGCGCCACGAACAGCATATGGCACGCCAGTGATCAACGTGTTTCCCGATTTCCGCCTCGCCCGGCCCATCGGTCCTTTTACGCTCTGCTCGATGCAGTGACTGATGACGGCGGCGATCAACATTGCTTCGCGTGCTCTTTTAGTGCCAATTCAAGCGCTTGGCTCAAAGGCACCGCCTTGGAGAATATGAGCGGTTCTGCAGCTAAGCTTGTGCAGAATTTGCCGGTCTGCCTCTGTTTCGACGCCCTCGGCCATGACATCGATCCCGAGCGCCCGACCAAGATCGATCACCGTTTTGACAAGCAGCCGGTCCTCCCGAGACTTGGTTAGGCCGAGAATGAAGCCTTGGTCTATTTTCACCTTGCGTATCCGACTGTCCTTGAGCGATGCCAACGTGGAAAAGCCGGTGGCGAAGTCATCGAGCGCGATGCAAATGCCGGCATGTGAAAGGCGCCCATCTACTGGGGATTCTTCGGTAATCTCGATTTCGAACATCGTTGCTGGGAGGTCTTTTGCCGCCAGACCATTCAGAACCATGTCGTCGATATCGCCGGCTTCCAATTCGCGCGGTGACAATACCTCTTCGGGGCGACATTTAGGGCCTCCCGCGGGAAGCTACGCCTCTGCGTGCAGGGGCAGCGATTACTCCGGCGAATGAGGCCCTCTTTCATCGCGCAAGGTCCAAAGCTGCTGGTACGGTTTCATCGCCTAAGCATGGCCGAAATGCCATGCCGCATAAAGGGGGCATGTTGGGCGAACCGAAGCCCCACATGTCGTGCAAGCCGTGCCGCCGGGTGCTCGCTTGAGTAGAGTCCGACGAGAATGTTCGTGCCGTGGAAGAGCGGCGCCGCTGACAGGCGCAGCCAACTTTCGTATCCGTGCAGCATGTCGGGATCGGCAATCTCGCGACCGTCGCGACATGCTGTTAGGATTCCATAGGCGAGTTGCTTCTGGCCGCTGATACCGATGTTGAAACCATGCGCAGTCACCGGGTGCATGCCGATGGCAGCGTCGCCGATGAGTGCGGCGCTGGGAGCTCGGAATTTGTGCGCCCAAGTCGTGACCAGCGGATAGGTATGGCGCTTGCTTGCCAAGGTCATTTTTCCAAGGCGCCCTCGACACCGGTTCGTCAATTCCCTCAGAAACAAATGGTCGCTGAAGGCAAGCAGTCTATCGGCCTCGTTTGAGCGCAGGGTGAGCAGCAGCGACGACACTCCCTCCGCCAGGGGCAACATCGCTATCGTCTGATGGTGATCGAACCATTCGATTGCCACCTGGTGGTGGGGGCGCTCATGCCGCACCCGGCATATTAGCATCGAGTAGCCAAGCCGATTGATATCGGCGCCTATGCCGAGCAGATCACGAGTGGCCGACAGACGTGAATCGGCGGCAACCACAAGGCTAGCGTTCAACTGCACGCCATTAGACAGCGTTACGAGTGCTCCTGTGTGGCTGGTTGTTGCATCTACGACCGAGTGGCCGCACAGCAGCCGCGCGTGATTCTGCACGTGGATTGTCTTGAACAGCGCGTCGCGGATCCGGCAATTTGGGACCAAAACTCCGAGGGGTTCTCCAGACCCGCTGGGAGGATCGAAACGCAGAGCGAAAGGGCTCGAACCGTTGAGCACGCGCGCGCCGTGAAGCTGTGATTTGTCCGAAGCGGGGATGGCATCCCAGGCGCCGATCTCGCGAAGGATTCTGATCGAGGCGTGGGTCAGCGCGATTTCCCGGCCGTCAAAAGGCGGATTGGCGAGAGTATCAATTGAGTTCTGTTCGACAACTGCGACCTTGAGTTGGCTTTGAGCGAGTGATGCGGCGAAACAAAGTCCGACCGGCCCCGCTCCAACGACAATGATGTCGAAGCTGTCATCGGAGTCGGCCATCAGCGTGGCGCCATCGCGTAGGCTCTCCAGTGCCCAAGCACGAGCTGCGAAAAAACGCCTCTGATGCTAGTTAAGCACGACGCGCACAAGCTATGGCCGCCTAAATAAGTGGCAAGCCGCCTCATCAGCGGCAGATGCTCACAAAGCCGTTGCTTGACGGCTGTAGCTGGCAAGTAAGCGGTCGATCGGGCCGTTGCTGCGGCGCGATCTCGCGATCCTGGGAACGGAACTGCTGCTGCTGCTGCTGATATTGCTGCCGCCGCAGCCTGTTCTCCAGCATCAGTAGTTCGTTCTGCTCGACCAGCCCATTGCGATTGGCGGGGTTGAGGACTGGTGCCGAGGCGACTGGATCCGGCAACGTCGCCGTTCCCAGCATTCCCGACATGAAGATCGTCAATAGGCGAAATCGCGACATCCGTTCACTCCTGCAAACAAAACTTTGGCATACTCCGCTCACCTGGGCAGATAGCCAGCCAACCAACGGGTTTCTCACCTCGGCCATTCAGCTTTCCAGCAGCCACACTTGCATCGAGCCTTTTGCCCGATTGTTCCAGAGATAGTATGGCAGGGCGGTTAGCCGGCAGCCCGAAACGATCGGGGGCGCATTCCTGTACAGGCTGTCTCCCCACGCTTGGTCTTCGACACGCTCTGCGGAGGCGGTCAGCGTGACCACGCCCATCGAAGAGATCGCCCCGTTCCACCGTTTCGATCCTGGCGCCTCGCGGCAGTTTGAGCTGCTGCACCGCCCCTCCGGGATTGTCGACTTCTTCAACGCAATAAACCAACGGCCCGCGCTTGAGCGCCACCCGGCCGATATCCTGCTTGACCGAGGGATGAGCATAGATGCGCTCGGGAGAAATCGGTAGTTCGAGGGCGATGGTGTCTCCGGCATTCCATAGCCGCGAGATCGCAAGATAGCCATTTCTGGTGCATGCCGTCACGTCGACTGCACATCCCCCGACCGAAGCTTCGGCTTCATGAGCCCAACCGGGAATGCGGAGGTTGATCGTGAATTCGGCCGGCGCGTCAGGGCTGACCTCGATCCTGATCGAGCCGAAAAATGGATAGGCGCTGGTTTCCCGCAGGAACACATTGCCCGTAGCGAGTTGGATGTTCGTCGAAACGCCGCCGTAGAGATGGAAGGCGATTGCGTTTTCACTGGCCGAGACGAAATAGCCTCCGATCGAAGCAATCAAACGAGACGAATTCATCGTGCAGCATGGGCATGAGTGCCAGGCCCATCTGCTGCGTCGCCCATCGCTCTCGAGCGGATTGGAGTAGAAATAGCGCTCGCCATCGCGCGAAAGGCCGGTCAGCGCGCCGTTGAACAACGCCTGTTCCAGAACGTCGGCGTATCGGCCGTCGAGTTCGAGATGCAGCATGCGATGTGCCCAGAAGATCAGGCCTACCGAGGCGCAGGTCTCCGCATACGCCGTATCGTTCGGCAGTTCGTGATCCTCGGTAAAGCCTTCATTCGCGGCAGCCGGACCCAAGCCGGACGTGATGTAGATTTTCGAGGAGATGACGTCGGCCCAGAGCACCTCGCATGCTTTCTTGAGGCTGTCGTCATTCAGTTCCGCCGCGAGGTCGGCCATGGCAGAAAGCATGTACATCGCTCGGACCGCATGTCCGACCACCTTAGTTTGCTCGCGCACCGGCCTGTGCGACTGGTTGTACTCATATTTTTGCGCCCTGAAATCCCTGGGGTTCTCCCCGCGCGCGACCGCTTCCTGATCGAAGTAGTGCGGCTGACGCCCGCGCTCATTCATGAAATAGGCCGCGAGGTCGAGATGCATTCTGTCTCCAGTCAAGCGATAGAGCTTAACGAGGGCCAGCTCGATTTCCTGATGGCCGCAATAGCCGCGCTTCTGGCCGGGGTTCGGGCCGAATGTCTTGCGCACATGGTCAACATACCGCTCAAGGATGTCCAGGAGCCGGCGCCGGCCCGTCGCGAGGAAGTAGGCGATACCGCCCTCGAGCAGATGTCCAAGATTGTAGAGTTCGTGATTGTCGCGCAGGTTGGTCCAGCGCTTGTCGGGCTCGCGCTGCAGGTACCAGCAGTTCAGATAACCGTCGGGAGCCTGCGCCTTTTCGAGATCATCGACAATATTTTCGATCCATGCCTCGATGTCGGGATCACGCCTGTGTGACAGCGCGTAGGATGCTGCTTCTATCCACTTGCCAGCGTCGGAATCCCAGAACACCTGCCCGGAATCGTGCTCGTTGCCTGGGACGCTCAGTGGCAGCGACTGGTTCGGCAGTGTGAGGGACAGCAATACACCTTGCTTGCCAAGCTGGACGTGCTGGCTGGGGATGGTCCGTGTCAGCACCGTCTCCAGCCTCTCGCGCCAGAATTTCCCCTCCAGCGCGACATCAACGAACCGAACTGGCTTGAACTCGCTCATTCGAACGCATCGGCTCCTGCAATGACGTGCGCCGGCCTGCTCACGGCTTCGACAATGCCGGCGCCCCCGGCGAACACGGCCAGCACCTGATGCCGCTCAGCTTCCGTCCCGCTAGACATGCGTTCTCCCCTTGAAAAGACTCGTCCATTGAAATCAGGGCGATGAGGAGACAGCACTGATCTGGGTCAGCCAGACACGACAAACCCGCGCCGCCGGTCTATCCGCTCCGTTGGATCGCCAGCGCTCGTCCGGCCGTGGGAGGTACTTCGTGGCATCAGCCGCTTGCATGGCGGAATGGGCGACGCAGGCCCTCGAGTGACGGAATCAGCGTTCCGGCCTCTCGTCCCGGTCAATGAGGATACGCTCGGCGGCTCCGTCGAGATCCTCGTATTGACCACTCCTCAGGGCCCACAGGAAGCCAGACAGTCCAAGCCCGCCCAACAACAGAGCCACCGGTATGAGATAGACCAGGATTGTCATGAGGGTTGCGTCAATGTGCCGGTGTGGGAGCGGCTATCAGGCGGAGCAGTTCTCCTTGGCACGTCTGGCACAAAACCTTGCAGCCTCGACGCATTGCCAATGACAAGCAGTGATGAGGCCGACATCGCGATTGCCGCAATCAATGGTGTTACCTGCCCCAAAATGGCGATCGGGACGGCAATGGCGTTGTAGACAATCGCGATGGCGATGTTTTGCCGGATCAGTTGTCCGGCCTTTCGCGAAACGTCGAGGGCAAGGGAGACGGCCGACAGGCTTTCGTGCAGGAACACGAAATCCGCAGCTTTGCGGCCGACATCGGCCGCCGTGGCTGGAGCGATCGAGACATGTGCCGCGCCCAGCGCAGGGGTGTCGTTGAGGCCGTCGCCAACCATGAGCACCTTGTGGCCGTCCTTCGCCAGGCTTTCAATATACTTGACCTTGCCCGAAGGAAGCAGCGCCGGAACAAAGTGATGTATCCCCAACGTCGTCGCGACCTCGCCGCAGGCAGCCCCGGTATCGCCCGACAGCATTTCCACGGAAACTCGGGCGTTGTTCAATTGCTCGATGGCCGCCCTGGCGTCCGGACGCAGCGCGTCCTTGAAGACAAAGGACGCCACGATGATCCCGTCTTTGGTCAGAACCGTTCCGCCGTATCTGCTTTCGCCACCGGTTCGGGCCTTCCATCCAGCCCAATCGCGCCGCCCCAGTCGCCAGGTGCTTCCCCTCGCGGTGGCTTCGATGCCGAATCCGGGGTGTTCGCTGACAGCTTCGAGCTTTGGCTGACCGGCGAAACCGGCAAAGGTGGCAATGGCGTTTGAATGCGGGTGACGGGAGTGCGCGGCCATCTCGGCAGCGATTGCCAGCATGGCCGGATCGACTGACGACGCATTGACGAGCCGGGGCTGTCCGAGCGTAAGCGTTCCTGTCTTGTCGAACACGGCCGTGTCGATCGCCGCCAGGCGCTCCATGGCCGAACCATCCTTGACCATGACACCGCTTTCGAACAGACGCCGCGCAGCGACGACCTGCACGATCGGCACGGCGAGACCGAGCGCACATGGGCATGTGATGATGAGAACGGCGATTGCGTTTGTTACTGCCCGGTGCCAATCGCCGGTCGCCGCCATCCAGCCAAGGAACGTCAGGAAGGCGGTCAGATGAACCACTGGAGCATAGAGCGCTGAAACGCGCTCGGCGATCCTGCGATAATGCGCGCGACCGCCCTCGGCGGCTTCCATCAGCCGGACCATTTCGGCCAGGAAGGAGTCTTTTGCGGCGGCTGTCGCCTCGATGGTCAGCGGGCCGGTGAGATTGTGCGTGCCGGCCTGCACGGTTTCCCCTGTCGCCACGGTTCTGGGTGTGCTCTCACCGCAAACCAGTGAACAGTCGAGATCCGAAGAGCCTCGAATGACCTTGCCGTCGACGGGAATCCGTTCGCCGGCAGCGATCAGCAACTGCATGCCTGGTTCGATCTCGCCAACCGGCCGGTAGTCGCGCGTGCCATCGTCGCGCAATACTGTGGCGCCGCGCGCCGCCAGCCGTGACAGACCGTTCACCGCGGTCCGGGCACGCTCGCGCATCACGTGATCAAGCGTGCGGCCGATCAGCAGGAAGAACAGCAGCGATACCGATGCATCGAAGTAAGCGTGATCGCCATGGTTGATGGTTTCGTAAAGGCTCATCGCGTAGGCGAGCGAGACACCAACCGCAATCGGCACATCCATGTTCATGCGGCCGTGACGCAATGCGTTCCATGCCGAGCGGAAGTAGATGCCACCGGCGAAGGCGAGCGCGGGGATGGCGATCAGTGCCGAGACCCAGTGGAACAGGTCGCGGGTCGCACCTTCAGCGCCGGACCAGACCGACATTGAAAGCAGCATGATGTTGCCCGCTGCAAAGCCGGCAACCCCCACGGCCCGGATCAGCTCCGATAGCGTCTTGTCCTTCTCCCCTGTCTCGGGCGCGAACAAATGCGCTTCGTATCCCAGCCGTCCAAGCGCGGCGACAAACGGTGGAACCTCATTTCCGCGCCACCGGATCGCAACCCGTTTCGTCGACAGGTTGACACGTACACCCTCGACGCGATCGAGTTTTCCAAGCGCCGTCTCGATACTCTGGATGCAGGCTGCGCAATGCACCGTCGGGACCGAGAGGTCGGTTTGGTGCAGATCGCCGCCAAGCGAGCGGCTCGCCAGCCTGACCTCCTGGGTTGATGGCAGGACGGATATGCTGCTTTCCAGATCCAGCGCCGTTTCGGCGCCCGGTGCACAGCAGCTCATTGTAACGCTCCATGGGAAATTATAATTCGACGGACGTCGCGATAGGGTTCTGCGAGACCAGCATCGGCGTCGACTTGGACGATCCAGACGCCGTCCCTTGGCGTGTGCTGGGCGGCAAATTCCTGGCCCGAGGCAGTGGCGAGAGTGACGGCTTTGTCCGCGCCCTCGTAGGCGGGATGACGAAACAGCACCTTGACACTGCGCAACGGAATCGGTTTGCCGGCGGCATCGCTGAGACTGTAGCGGACTTCACCCCAAGAGATCGTCAATTTGCCTGTCCAGCCGAGTGCGGCCTGCGCGCGCCCTTCTTCGGCGATCCGGTTGAACTGCTGGCTCGCGACATAGGTATTTTCGACGACAAGACCGGTCCAGCTTGTGCTGGCGAGTGTTGCCATGGTCAGATTCACACCAACGATCACGCCGAAAAAACTGAGAATGATGAGCAACATATGCCTGCCGGTGAATTCGCGGGTTTTTTGCGTATTGGCGCTCATCTGGCGATCTCCGGGGCGTTGAAGGTGGCGGTGTATTCGTCCGTTTCGAAACTCGCCTTGTCCTCGACCAGGAATTTGAACGTTTGTGTTGCGCTTCCGACCTGGTCCGCCGGCTGACGCACGAAAACCTTCAGCATCTTCAGGCGGTCGGGTTCGACCGCGACGGCGAAGGACCGGTCTGCGGGAAGGTCGATACCAACGACGCTCATTTCGGCTCCCCGCAGGCCCTGCATCGTGACAACGATCGTCCTTGGCTCGGGGATCATGTTGAGCAGCTTGACGGAGTAGCCGTTGCGGATTGAACCGTCGGACAGCGTGACGAACTGCGGGTTGCGGTCGTGCAGAACGTTGACCTCGAGCCGGTCGCGCGTCAGCAGCGAATAGAGCAGCGCAATGCCGACCGCCGACCATGCACCCATGTAGATGGAGGTGCGCGGCCGAAAGATCTTGCGGATATGGAAATGGGCAAACCTGTCGGAGAAAGCGCCGCCGTCGGTCCGGACGAGCGACGGGTTCACCGAGCAGGAGCCGCCTGCAGTCGCTACCGCCATGTTGGCGTTGTAATCGGACAGCGTCGCATAGGAGATCAGCCCGCGCTCCTTGCCGAGCTTGTCCATGACGCCATCGCAGGCATCGATGCACAGCGCGCAAGTGATGCATTCGAGCTGCTGGCCGTCGCGAATGTCGATCCCCATCGGGCAGACGGCGACACAGGCATTGCAATCGACGCAGTCTCCGACCGGCTGCCCCGCGGCCTGGACCTTTTTGGCGTGCCGCGAGCGAGGTTCGCCGCGCCAGTCATTGTAGGTCACGGTGAGCGAATTTTCATCGAGCATGGCCGCCTGAATGCGCGGCCACGGGCACATATAGGTGCAGACCTGCTCGCGCATCAGCCCGCCGAATGTGTAGGTGGTTGCCGTCAGCACGCCGATGGTGATGTAGGCGACCGGCGCCGCGGTGCCAACGAAGACCTCGCCAATCAGCATTGGCGCATCGGCGAAATAGAAGATCCAGGCGCCGCCGGTCGCTGACGCTATGGCCAGCCAGATCGCGTGTTTCGATCCACGCAGCACAAGCTTGCGCGCGGTCCACGGTCCGGCGTCAAGTTTCATGCGGGCATTGCGATCTCCCTCGATCGCACGCTCCACAACCAGAAACAGATCGACCCATACGGTCTGCGGACAGGTATAGCCGCACCAGGCTCTGCCGACTGTGGATGTGATCAGGAAAAGGCCGATGCCGGCCATCACGAGAAGGCCGGCCACATAGAAGAATTCCTGCGGCCAAATCTCTATGAACAAGAAATAGAAGCGGCGGTTGGCAAGATCGATCAGCACGGCCTGATCGGGAGCAAACGGACCTCGGTCCCAGCGCAGCCAGGGCGTCAGATAGTAGATGCCCAGGGTGATCGCCATCACCAGCCATTTGAAGCGACGGAAATTGCCCGAGATTCGCTTCGGGAAAACCTTCTTGCGTGGGGCATAAAGCGGCTCACGGGTGTTGGGGGAGTCGATCGCTTCTGCTTCGGGCGGTTCTGTCTGCGTTTTCACCCACATAGCATCTCCAGTCCCCCTGCCGATGTCAGGGCCGCCCAACGAACAGCCTCGCCGTGGGCAGTCCGCCCCGTGTTGATGCAGGTCGCAGCCGGAATGGTGTCGAGGCCCGGCTCGCGCCGGGCCTCGTCGCTTGGCAGGGGGAGGGCCGAGAATAGGCTTCCGTTCCTATTCTCCGCCGCCAAGCGAATGGACATAGACCGCAAGTTCCTTGACCTTGACCTCGCCGAGACGCCCACCCCAGGCCGGCATGACGCCTTGCTTTGGCGCGCGAACCTGCGCGGCAATAGCCGTCTCGCCCGCCCCGTAGAGCCAGATCGCGTCGGTCAGGTCGGGTGCGCCAAGCTCCGTGTTTCCCTTTGCATTATCACCATGACAGGCGGCACAATTCTCGGCGAAAACATTGGCGCCGGGTATGACCATTGCTTGATCGCCAACAGCGCCGGAGAGACTCGAGACATAAGCGCTGACCTGTGTAATCTGCTCGGGCGTAATGATGTCACCAAACGCCGGCATTTCCGACAGGCGCGTGTCGGGGTCTGAGGCAACGCGGATGCCGTGCGTGATTGTCTGCTGGATCTGCTCGGCCTTGCCGCCCCACAGCCAATCGTCATCATTCAGGTTGGGAAAGCCCTTCGAACCCTGGGCGCCGGAGCCATGGCACTGAACGCAATTGACCTTGAAGGCGGCGCCACCGGCCGCGATAGCGAATCCGCGCAAAACATCGTCGGCGGCAATCTCGGCGACAGTCTTCGCCTGAAGGGCGGCAACATACTTGCCCTCGGCGACCTCGGCCGCTGCCAGCTCATTCTTGACATCGTTGCGGCTGGAATAGACGAGCACGCCTCGGGTGGCGGAGCTTAGCATAGGCCATGCGGGATAAGCGATGGTGTAGCCGATCGCCCAGACTATGGTGACGTAGAAGGTGATCACCCACCAGCGCGGGAGCGGATTGTTGAGCTCCTTGATCCCGTCCCATTCATGGCCGGTGGTCGAGACGTCGGAGACTTCGTCAATGTGCTCACCGCTCATGATCAGTCGTCCTTGAGAGGGATTTGAGCAGCTTCGTCGGCTCGCGTCCTGCTGCCGGGACGGAGCGCAAAGGTGATGCATCCGACGAAGAACAGCGCCATAGCGAGCAGGCCCCAAGTGTCGGCAAACGCCCGCATGAAGTTGTAGGTCATCACCATTCTCCTCAGCGGTAACCGGCGGCTTCGTCGTAGTTTTTGAAATCGACCAGAGTGCCAAGCATCTGGAGGTAAGCGACCAGCGCGTCCATCTCGCTGACCTGTTGCGGATTGCCATCGAAGTCACCGAGCTTGGCCTTTGGATACCGCGCTTCAAGACCGGATGTGTCGATGTTGGGATCTGCCTGCGCCATGAGATCGGCATTCGCGCTCGCGATCATGTCGTCGGAGTAGGGCACGCCCACACGGCTGTTCGCGATCAGGTGCGTCGAGAAGTCCTTCACCTCAATCGGCATTTCCTTCAGGAACGCGTAGCTCGGCATGATCGATTCCGGCACCACGGAGCGCGGATCCACAAGGTGCTGAACGTGCCATCCATTGGAATAACGGTCGCCCACCCGCGCGAGATCCGGTCCTGTGCGTTTCGATCCCCACTGGAACGGGTGGTCGTACATCGACTCGGCCGCCAGACTGTAGTGCCCATAGCGCTCGACCTCATCGCGGAACGGCCTGATCATTTGGCTGTGGCAGAGGTAGCAGCCCTCGCGCACATAGATGTTGCGGCCAGCGAGTTCGAGCGGCGAATAGGGCCGCATGCCTTCGACCTTCTCGATCGTATTGTCGAGATAGAAGAGCGGCGCGATCTCGACGATGCCGCCGATCGTCACCACCAGAAGGGAGCCGACGAGAAGAAGCGTGGCGTTCTTCTCGATTACGGCGTGTTTGTCCATCAAGCCCATTTTCTGGCTCCTGATCGCGCAGGTCGGACGGCGGCGATGGGACGCGGCATCGGTTTCTCCTCGCGCTGGTAGCCGAGGATTGTCATGGTGACGTTCCATGCCATGATCAGCGCGCCGGACAGGTACATCGCGCCGCCGATGGCACGCATGATGTAGTACGGATGCATGGCGGCGACAGTTTCGGCGAACGAGAAGACCAGAAAGCCCTGCTCGTCGTATTCGCGCCACATCAGGCCCTGCATAACGCCGGAGACCCACATCACCGCGGCGTAGACGACGATCCCGAGCGTTGCCAGCCAGAAGTGCCAGTTGACGAGCCGCAGCGAATAGAGCCGCTCGCGGTTCCACAACTTCGGCACCATGAAATAGATCGCGCCGAACGAGATCATGCCGACCCAACCGAGTGCGCCGGAATGCACGTGCCCGATGGTCCAGTCGGTGTAGTGCGAGAGCGAATTGACCGTCTTGATCGACATCATCGGGCCTTCGAAAGTGGACATGCCATAGAAGGCTATGGCCATGACCATCATGCGGATGATCGGGTCCGTCCGCAGCTTGTCCCAGGCGCCGGACAGCGTCATCAGGCCGTTGATCATGCCGCCCCAGGAGGGCATCCAAAGCATGATCGAGAACGCCATGCCGAGAGTCTGCGCCCAGTCGGGCAAGGCGGTATAGTGGAGGTGGTGCGGGCCGGCCCAGATGTAGAGAAAGATCAGCGCCCAGAAGTGGATGATCGACAGCCGGTAGGAATAGACTGGCCGGTTCGCCTGCTTGGGCACGAAATAGTACATCATGCCAAGGAAGCCGGCGGTGAGAAAGAAGCCCACGGCATTGTGGCCGTACCACCACTGCGTCAAGGCGTCCTGGACGCCGGAGAAGGCTGAATAGCTTTTTGAACCCACGAACGAGGCTGGCATCGACAGGTTGTTGATCACATGCAGCATCGCGATGGTCACGATGAAGGACAGGTAGAACCAGTTGGCGACGTAGATGTGCGGTTCCCTGCGCTTCAGGATGGTGCCGAGGAACAGGACGAGGTAGGCGACCCAGACGATGGTCAGCCAAAGATCCACATACCATTCGGGCTCGGCGTATTCGCGGCTTTCGGTGATGCCGAGCAGGTAGCCCGTCGCAGCCATGACGATGAACAGCTGATAGCCCCAGAACACGAACCAGGCGAGATTGCCGCCGAACAGCCGGGCGCGGCAGGTGCGCTGTACGACATAAAGGGACGTGCAAAGCAGCGCATTGCCGCCGAAGGCAAAAACCACGCCGGATGTATGCAACGGCCGCAAGCGGCCAAAGTTGAACCAGGGCTCGACGCTGAGATCGGGATAGGCAAGCTGCAGCGCGATGACCACACCAACCAGCATGCCTACGACGCCCCAAAACACCGTCGCGACGGCCCCGTAACGGATTGGACCGTCCATAAAAGCGGCGGGGTCTATCGGAACTGCGGGCTTGAACTCCGTATTGCGCAACAGGATCGCGGTGAAACCAGCTACGGCGAAGAACAACACCCACATATGCTGGCGGAAAGGTTCATCTACGCCGAAACCGGCAGCCACCAGGGCCGCAAAAGCAAACAGGCTTAGAAGCACGATCTCTGTGCCGAATTTCATCGCAAATCCCGATCTCGAACCCGGCGGACGCCAAATCCGCTGTGCATCAATTGCGCAGCCGCCGCCTGCTCGCCCTGATCCATGTCAGGGGGCCGCACGATTTTTCGGCAGCTAGGTTGACCTTCACGGCGGCCGGTGCGCTACGCCAAGCCTGCCCGACCAGATCGAGCTGACGATCGTCGCAACCAAGAAGGACAAGCCAACCCACTGGGCGCCAGGAAGATTAGGGAGCTCCTGATTAGGAGGCTCGCCGGCGATGTCCGCATACCCTCGAAGAGCACGGCGCATGCCTGCTCGATCGTCACGGCCTGTAAAGCGCGCCCGTCAGCGGCAGCGCTTCGGCACGCAACTAGCACCAACGCGTTATGGTGCACGGACTTCTAAGGGGAATTCCGGCGGGCGATGGTCGAATTGTGACGGTCACCGACCAGGCCTCGCGCTACCTGCTCGCCTGCGAAGCGCTCGAATCGAAGAAGGAAGGACCGGTCATCGAGGCCGCCATCCGCCTGTTCAGGGAACGCGGCCTGCCTTCCGCCATCAGGAGCGACAACGGCCTGTACCTTCTCTTCGCCGAACGGCCTCTATAACCTGTCCAGGCTGTCGGTCTTCTGGCTCAGGCTCGGCATCGACATCGAGCGCAGCCGGCTCATGCTGTCCACCGTCACATGGCGTGTGTTCTCGATCCGAATCACGCCGTCAGCCCGCAATTGCGTCAGCTGCCGGCTCACAGTCTCGTTCGTAATTCCAAGAAAATCAGACATCTCGGCGCGCGTCAGCGGCAGATCGAAGGACGCTGACCTGGCTACCGGGTCAACACCGGAATCCATATTCCGAGCGATCATGAGGAGAAAACTCGCCACCTTTTCCGATGCGGTCTTGCGCCCCAACGTCACCAGCCACTCGCGTGCTTCATCGAGTTCATTCAGCGTCTGCTTGAGCAGGCGATGCTCGAATTCCGGCGACCCCTTCATCATCCGTTCGACGGCTGCCCTTGGAAACGAGCACAGCGTGACAGCTGTCACCGCTTCCGCATTGATCGAGCTTTCCACCTTAAAAGGACGTCCCAGAAAATGCGGTGCAAACTGGAGACCGACGATCTGCTGGCGACCATCGGAAAGGCTCTTTGTCAGTTTAACCACGCCTGAAACCAGGTTCGAATAGCTGTCGACCGCCTGTGCGTCGCCGATCAGTTCCACTCCTGACTCGATCTGGCGCCGCGAGCAAGTCTTGGCGAGCCCAACCAAATTGTCTGGACGAAGCGAACCGCAGACGCCGCGATGCCGTGCTTCGCAATGGACGCAAAGAACGGGGATACCGGAAATGTAAATGTCTCGCCGTACTGACATGCGCTCGCTCAACCCGATCCCAAGTGCCGGCAGGATACCAATCTAAGGTAGAAAAATCCTTGCGGCAGTTTGTCCGAGTTGCTGATTGACCGAAATCAGGGCTTTGGCTTGCCAATAAGCCCAGAGTTCCAGCGATGCAAACATGGTGGACCACGACATGCAGTCCGAATTAGCTGCCCGGGTTGGCGAGAACGTCCCGCGTTATACCAGTTATCCGACTGCACCGCATTTCCACACGGGCGTCAATCCTGCGGTTTATCGTGGCTGGCTGGAGGCGCTCAAAAGTGGCGGCGAGATCTCGCTCTATCTGCACATCCCCTATTGCGACAGACTCTGCTGGTTCTGTGCGTGTCATACCAAACAGACGCGCCACTATGAGCCGGTGACGGCCTATCTGCGCTCGCTACACGCGGAGATCGCGACGGTTGCGGGACTCGTCAGCGGCAAGGGGCATGTCCGCGCAGTCCACTTCGGCGGCGGTTCGCCCACCATGCTGAAGCCCGGGGACATGGTGGCGCTTGGCGCGTTCTTGCGGGACAGCTTCGATTTTGTCCCGGACACAAAAATCAGCGTCGAGATCGATCCAAACGACATCGATGAGGCGCGCCTTGATGCGCTGGCCGAAATCGGCATGACCAGGGCGAGTCTCGGCGTCCAGGATTTTGAGCCAAAAGTGCAAAAGGCAATCAACCGCGAGCAAAGCTTTTTGCAAACGAAAGCTGTCGTCGACGGAGTTCGCTCCCGCGGCGTCGGTTCCGTCAATCTGGACCTGCTTTACGGATTGCCTCACCAGAGCAGGGAGAGCGTCTGTTCCACCGTAGCGCAGGCGCTGACCCTGGAACCGGACAGGATGGCGCTGTTCGGCTACGCGCATGTGCCCTGGTTCAAGAAGCATCAGACGATAATCAAAGAGGCGTGGCTGCCTGGCCCCACGGAGCGCTTGGCGCAATCGCAACTCGCCGCGCGAGCGATTGTGGACAAGGGGTATGAAGCAATAGGGCTCGATCATTTCGCCAAGCCAGGCGATGCCTTGGCGATAGCGGCGCGCGCAGGGGCTTTGCATCGCAGTTTTCAGGGCTACACGGAGGATCGCTGCGAGACACTGATCGGGTTTGGCCCTTCGTCCATCGGCCGTTTTCGCCAGGGCTACGTGCAGAACAATATTTCAACCGCCGAGTACGGAAGTATAGTCGCGCATGGCGGGCTGGCGGTTGTCCGCGGTATCGCGCTTTCCGACGACGACCGCGTTCGCGGCTGGATCATCGAGAGGCTAATGTGTGATTTCGCCTTCTCGGCAGTCGATCTGGTGGAACGCTTCGGCAAAGCCGGCCAGAAGCTCCTTCTTGAGTCGAGTACCATGGCCCTCCACGATCCCGTTCGATTGCTTGAACTGGATGGCGACCGTTTCGTCGTGCCGGCTGAAAGTCGCCCATTCGTCCGAAGCATCGCGGCCAGGTTCGACAAATATTTCCAAAGCGGAAGGGCCAGGCACTCGGTTGCAGTTTGAGCCAAAGAGTGCGGTCGCGGTGACGTGCTCCCCTGTTTGCCTCCATTTGTGAGTGAGCCTGTTCACGTGTGATCCTTGACGGATCGGGTTACATATTCAAGCGGAGTTAGCCCATCGAGGCTCGTGTGCGGGCGATTCACTCATTGCCTCGGTTACTCGGAATCTGAGCGTGCCAGACGCCGCGACTTCTCCGGCATGCTGGACGTCGGCAAACCTTCTTTTCTGGCCTTGGCAAACGCTCGGTCGCCTTCCAGAAACCCCGCCAGCATGAAAGGGATGAGTTCTGCCACCGTTTCAGACTCGCCATAGGCCTGACGATAAAGGGCAGCATACTCCTTGAGTGCTTGGCCCAACTCCGCGCTGACGGTGATGGTAATCTTCGAAGGTGTTCGGTCTGGAAGCTTTCCAAGTTTCAAGTTGGCCATATTCACTCCCGCTCAACTCGCGTATGGCCGTAGCACCAGATCCTTGTGCACGATGACGCGCAGTGGCCAACCTGGGCGGATGGTGATGGTGGGCTGAACATTGAGGTTCTTCTCGGTGATGCGCTGGCCGGCTTGACTGACGTTCTGCTGAGTGGATTCCCGGATCGCTTTGACCAGATCGCTTTCGTTTTCTCCAAAACTTAACTCGGTGCCGACGCCCAGCAATGTGGCCAGCGCGACTCCCTTGATCAGCTGCCAGGTGTGGAAATCGATCTTGTCCGCGAGCCCGGCATAGCCGGCAGTGTCTGTCGTCGGCAGATTGTCGATTTCGATCGAAGAACCGTCTGGCAGTATTATTCGCTGCCAAACCAGAAGCGCCCGTTTTTGCCCGAAAGCGACGACGCTGTCATAGGTCCCGATCAGCCGCGAGCCCTGCGGGATAAGCAGGATGCTGCCGGTGAGCGTATCGTGCACGTTCTCGGTGACCTGCGCGACGACAAACCCGGGCAAGTCGGAATTTATGCCGGTGATGAGACTTGCGGCGATCACGCTGCCAGCCATGAGCTGATTTGGAGAAGCTGGCGTCTGCAATGCATGCGGGTTGTAGATCCCGCTGGTGTTGCGCTGGCTGACAAAATCGAGCTTGCGTTGTTGATTGTTCTGATCGCCCTCAGCCGGGGCAACGGAATCTGACGGCCGAGCTGCATCAGATTGCGGAGGCGCCCCGAACGGCTGCTGGGCACTTTTCGCATTACCGCCGATGCCCGCCTCCTTGGGTTGATTTTCAATGCGGAAGAAGACTTGTGATTCGCGCGCCTCAATCGCCTGCTGGGCAACACGCTGCTCCTCGGCGGAGTTGTCCTGCCCTGGCGCGATGCCGAGCTGGCGCCTCCGCTCAAGGATGGGGCGACCGAGGTCGCCCGGCAGTGGTGGTCCAAGCACAGGAGGGTTCGGCTTCACTCCGGAATAGTCCTTGGGAAGTGTTTCAAGTCCTTCAGGGGTTGGCTTGCGGTCAGTGTTGTAGAGATATTCCGCCTTTTCTTTGAAGCGAAGCGCCGGTCCCTGCAGCGCCATCATCGTGACGCCCAGGATGGCACTGGACCCGACGGCAGCGATGGCGACGATCACGCCGCGCCTGAACCGCACGGCGCGGCGGGGCGAGGCCCGTAACTGCAGCTGCTCGGGATCGAGTTTTGGCGGAGCATTGGATGGGGAAGTGTCGGTCATAAGGCCCCTCTCCTCACCTGCTGGAGCGCGCAAAGAGAGATACGCGACGCGGCGGTTGACGGCCGTCCGTCCTTGTGATGCGCACCACTTGCTGCTGCTTGGTGCCGAGGCGTAGTTCGGCCGCGGCGAAGAGCCGATCGACAATGTAGTAGTTGCCGCGCATGCGGTAGTTGACGAGCTGGTTGTCCCCGTCAGAGCCGACGATGAAGAGTGGCGGGGCATCTCCCTGGTCTATGCGGCGCGGGAACTCGATATAAACCTTGCTGCCATCATCGAAGGCTCGCGTCGGTCTCCAGGGCGGTGTGTCGCCCCTAATCGAGTAGCGAAAGCGAATGTTTTCGAGCGCCACGTTCGCCGCCACCGGCATGGTAGCCTCGGCCTGAGCGTTGCGCTGGCGGAGCGCGACGATCTGGTCCTCGCTGTATGTCCAGGAGATCGCCGCCATAGCGGCCTTATCGGTGCTTTGAAGCTCCAAATGGTAGGTGCGTCGTTCCGTGGTGATCACCAGATTGGTGCTAAGCCCCGGCGCGAAGGGCTTTACCAGCACATGGGTGCGCTGGTCGTCACCGGTGCCGCTGACGGTATCGCCGATGACCCAGCGCACCGTGTCGCCGGCCGACACGGCTGTCAGTTTCTCGCCCGGCTGTAGGGCGATATCGGTGACGCGCTCCGGCGCGGCATAGAGCTGATAAAGCGCGCCATCGGTGAAGGGATAGACCTGCACCGCATTGACGTAGCCGTACCGGGTGGGTTGCTGCGTCGCCGCCTTGTTGGCGTCTGCGACGCGTTCTTCAGGAGAGCGCTTGTCGGCGATTTTGCCCGGTTCTGGCTGCAACTGGCCGGGGAGCGGCAACGGCTTTGGCACCTCGACTATCTTGACCGGTGTCTCTGGCGCCTTCTCGATTGCCGCTGCTTTGAAGTCGGCAGCATCATACGAAATCTCAGGCGGCACCGGCTTTGATGCGCAGGCCGAGAGAACTGCTGCCGATGCGGATAGGATCAGCGCGGCACGGAACGATTGGGCTCTATTTGTCATCGGCGGGCTCCTTCGGGGAAACGGATGTCGGTGCGGCACTGTCGAGCTCGCGCGACCAGTCGATGGCGTTGATGAAGACACCGAGCGGATTGTTGCGCAGCTGATCCGTATTGCTTGGCGGGCGGATCACGATGGTGAGGATCGCGGTCCAGCGCGTGGTGCTGGCAAGGCTGCCGCGCTCAAAGACCTGCTCAGTCCATTTAACCTGGAACGAGCTGTCGGAAGCCCTGACCACACTGGTCACCTGGACGGACACGCTGCGCGTTCCGATCTGACCGAAGGGATCGTTCGCCTTGGCGTACTCATTGAGGAAGAGTGCCGCACGGTCGGTGGCAAAGTCGTAAGCCGCCAGCCAGTTCTGCCGCACCAGCACCGGATCAGTGGAGACGGAACGGACATTCTGGATGAAGCGGCCGAGGTGCCAGGCTATCTGGGCGTCGGAGGGCTCGTAGCCTTGGATCGCCGGCGCGACGGCGCGTGCCTCGCCGAAGCGGTCGACCTCGACGACGTAAGGCACAACACGGCTCTGCATCGACTGCCATACGAGTCCGCCAGAGAGCCCGGTCGCCAAGGCCAGACAGCCGAGGGCCATGAGCCGCCAGTTCCTAGCCTGTACTCGAGATGAGCCGATGCGCTCGTCCCATAGCTGGGCGGCCTTTTGATACGGCGTGACCGGTTCGGGTGTCTTGCCGTAACGTTGAACGGGTCGCTTGAACAGCATCTAGTCGTCCTTGTCGTTGAGAGATGGATTGGCGCTGCCTCCCTGGCTGTCGCCTTCACGGACAGCCTGCATGGCGGCGTGGCGGTGGGCACGGGCGGTCTGTTCGGAACGCAAGCGCCTTGCCCACGTCGGAGCGGCATTAGGGTCTGCAGCGGTTGGGTTTCCAGTCATGGACGCGGTGGGCGCACCACCGGTCGCGGTCCGTGCGGCTTCCCGGCCGTCATCGGCGCTGCGCCCGAACGTTCCCGCGGCAGCTCTTGCTGCTCGCATCGCGGCGCCGCCGGCGGCACTGGTCACGCCCCGCAATCCAGCAGCCACACCGGACAGGCCGGTGTGGGGCGAGGTTGCTCGCCCGATCTGCCAGGCCGTTAAAGCAGCCGATCCCATCGTTGTGCCGGCCCGAATTGCGGCGAGACTGCCGCCGGTTGCCATGCGCGCGCCAGTAAATGCCGTGCCTCCGGCAACGAGCGATGCACCAGCTGCCGCCGCAGTAGTGCCAAGGGCGGCGCCCGCGCCAAGCTGCGGCGCGCCGGACACTAGACCCGACGCGATGCCGGGCCCAAAGATGCCGAGCCCAAGCAGCGCCAGCGCGCCCAGCACCTGTGACATGGCGGCGGCCAGGTCCGGCTCCTTGCCTTGCAGCGCGGAAGCAAACTCGCCGAAGAGGGTGGAGCCGATGCCGACGATGACGGCAAGTACCATCACCTTGATGCCTGAAGAGATGACATTGCCGAGCACGCGCTCGGCCAGAAACGCCGATCGATTCCAGAGTGCGAAGGGAACCAGAACAAAGCCGGCAAGCGTGGTGAGCTTGAACTCAAGGATTGTGATGAACAGCTGAATGGAAAGGATGAAGAATGCGATGATGACCAGGAACCAGGCCATGAGCAGCACGAAGATGGTGAGCGCGTTGCCGAAGATTTCTGGAAAGCCGAGCAGCTGACTTGCCTGATCAAGCAGCGGCCAAGCGCCTTCGAAACCGGTCGCGGCGATGCGGCCCGGGCGCAGGAGATTGTCTGGGGAGAGATTGCCGGAGGACGCGTTGATGCCGAGCCCGGCAAAGGAGCGATAGATGATGTCGGCGAGGTTCTTAAAATTGTTCAAGATGAAGGCGAAGACGCCGACAAAGAGCACCTTGCGGGTAAGCCGGCCGAGAATGTTGGGCTCATCGCCGAGCGCCCAGGCCAGCCCGGCCAGCGTGATGTCGATGCCGATCAGGATGGTGGTGAGGAAGGCGACGTCGCCCGAAAGCAGACCGAACCCGCTGTCAATATAGCGGATGAACGTCTCCATGAAGCGATCGATGACGCCAAGGTCGTTCATGCCGCCGCCTTCCTCGTCAGAGTTGGTGATCAATTGCCGGGATAGGCCGAGCCGGTACCCAGGAAGCGCTTGGTCGTCTCGCGGGCGGCTTCCTCGGACTGCGCCTTGCGCGCGGCATCCTCGGCCTCAGCTCGAAACTGAGTCGCGAGCAGCGTTTGGATCTGCATCTGCTGCTTGGTTGAAAGCGCGATCAGCTGGTTGGTGGCCTGGCTTGCCTGAAGCGCACCGGCTGCCCCTTGGCTGCGGTTGACGAGATCGGCAAGCAGGTCGCCGTCGGCGCGGACGTTCTCGACGATCTGCGACTGGACCCGCATGGTCTGGCGGAACGCCTGCATGGCGCTCTGCCAGCGCTCGCGCGCAGCGGTTGCCACATCGCTGACCTTGATCGTGGCCTCGTAGCTTTCTGGATATTGGCTGCGCCACTGGTTTTGAAGCTTGCCCAGATCAAAGCTGAGGCCACTCGCCTGGTCCATCAAACCGTCAATGCGATGGAGCGAACCGGTGAGTTGGCCCACGGAAGAGAAATCCAGACGCTGAAGATTGCGCGCCATGTTCTGCAGCATGGTTGCCTGGTTCTGCAGCGACTGGATCTGGTTGTTGATCTGCTCCAGCGCGCGCGCCGCCGTCAGCACGTTCTGCGCATAATTGGATGGATCGAACACGATAAGGGCGTAGGCCGGCTGCACATAGTCGGCCATTGGCTTGGCGATCAGGGAAACGGTGATCAGGCTGGTGAAAAGACGGCGTCCAATCATGAGGATTGCTCCATGTCTGGTTGAGGGAATTGCTGGAGAAGCTCGGCAGCCCAATCGAGCCCGCGCGCGCTCAGAAAGCGGGAGGCAAAGCTGTCTTGCCCGTTTTCGGACTGGATTTTGTCGATCAGGGTCTGCGTCGCCGGATCGGAAGCGCCGCAAAGCGCAAGAGTGATGGGGCCAAGCCCGAGCTCGAAGAGACGGTTTCCGCTACGTGACTGAAGATAGTAGTGGCGCTTCGGCGTGGCGCGGGCGATCAATTCGATCTGCCGCTCGTTCAAGCCGAAGCGCTCGTAGGCTGCCCGCGCGTGCGGTTCCACAGCACGATCATTGGGAAGGAAAATGCGCTGGGGGCAGCTCTCGACGATCGCCGGCGCGATTGAAGAGCCCGCGATATCAGCCAGCGATTGCGTAGCGAAGATCACCGAAACATTCCGCTTTCGGAGCACCTTCAGCCATTCGCGGATACGGGCGGCGAAGAGCGGATTGTCGAGATAGAGCCAAGCCTCGTCGAGCATCAGCAGCGTCGGCCGTCCATCGAACCGCTCTTCAAGACGATGGAACAGGTAAGTGAGCACAGGCAGCACAGCGCCTTGGCTCTGCATCAGCTCTTCCGTCTCGAAACACTGCACATTCGATAAGGCCAGCCGATCATCATCGGCGTCGAGCAGGCGGCCGAAAGGACCGTCGAGTGTGTAGGGCATCAACGCGGACTTCAGCCTGTTGGACTGAAGCAGGACCGAAAGGCCGGTCAGCGTGCGTTCCTGCGCCGGTGCGGTGGCAAGGCTGGTGAGTGCCGACCAGATTGCCTCCTTCACCTCCGGCGTGACGGTGACATTCTCATGGGCAATGAGGCCGGCAATCCACTCGGCTGCCCAACTGCGGGCAGCCTGGTCGCGGATATTGCGCAGGGGCTGGAAGGCGAGCGCACCGTCAGCACCCAGCGCGTGGTGTTCTCCACCCGTGGCAAGGACTGCCGCGCGCGTTGAATTGCCTTTGTCGAAGACATAGACCTGCGCGCCGGCATAGCGCCGGAACTGCAGTGCAATCAGGGCAAGCAGCACCGATTTGCCGGCGCCGGTCGGGCCAACAATCAGCATGTGGCCGACATCGTCGACATGGGTGGATAGCCGGAATGGTGTCGACCCGTTGGTCTCTGCGAACAGAAGTGGCGAGGCCTCTCGCTGGGTGACCTTGGCGAGATGCTCGTTCGCCGTAGGACCTGCCCAGACCGACGACAACGGCATGAGATGCGCAAGGTTCAATGTGTGAACGAGCGGCTGGCGAACATTGGCATAGATATGACCAGGCAGCGAGCCGAGCCACGCCTCGACCGCATTGACGCTTTCGCGGATGGTGGTGAAGCCGAGCCCATTGATGATGCGCTCGACCGCGCGAAGTTTCTCCGCGGCGGCTTGATGGTCCTCATCCCACACTGTCACCGTTGTGGTGAGATAACCGAAGCCGACATGGTCGCCGCCCAACGCCTGAAGGGCTGCGTCGGCATCGAGCGCCTTGTTGTCGGCATCGCTGTCGACCAGCGGGACAGGTTCGTTGGTCACGACCTCGCGCAGGATGGCCGCGATCGACTTGCGCTTGGCAAACCACTGGCGGCGCAACCGTGTCAGCGTCTTCGTGGCTTCCGTCTTGTCGAGCGGGATGAAGCGCGTCACCCAGCGATAGGCGAAATCTTGATGATTCAACGCGTCGAGAATTCCGGGCCGGGTGAGATTCGGGAATCCGAGGACGGTAAGGGTGCGAAGATGGTGTTCGCCGAGCATCGGCTCCAAGCCGCCGGTAAGCGGCGCGTCGACCAGGATGCCGTCGAGATACATCGGCGTTTCCGGGACAGCGAGTGGATGGCGGCGGGTCGAGATTGTGCCGTGCAGGTAAGTCAGGGTCTCGGCATCGTCGAGCACGCGCACCTCGGGCATGAAGCCGGACAAAAGATCGAGGACCCGGTCGGTCTCGTCGCGAAACCGCGCCAGCTCCTGGGGCCAGTCTCTCCCGCCGCCAGATTGGTGTGCGTCAACGAGCGCGCTTTCAGCCCTCGCCCGTGCGTCCGGGGGCGGCATGAACAGCAGAGTCAGATGATAGCGGCTCTCGTAATGCGCGACCTTGCCCTCGAAGGCCGCGCGTCGTTCTTCATCGACCAGCCAAGACGCGGCGTCGGGAAAGGTTGAGTTAGGATAGCCGAGCGCCTCTATGCGCTCGGCTTCGAAGAACAATGCCCAGCCGGAACCGAGCCTTCTCAACGCGTTGTTTGCCCGGGCGCAGATGCCGACAAGTTCTGCTTCCGTCGCGCTTTCGAGATCGGGCCCGCGGAACCGTAAGGTCCGCTGAAAGCTGCCGTCCTTATTGAGCACGATGCTGGGCGCGACGAGCGCTGCCCAGGGCAGATGGTCGGCAAGTTTGTCGGCTTTGCTGCGGTATTCTGACAGGTTCAGCATGCCAACCATCCCTTCAGACGAAGGTGACGAACGAGCACGCTGGCGAAGTCTGGATCGCGTCTTGTGGCAAAGACCGCCAGCGTGTGGCCGGCAATCCACAGCACCAGCCCAGCGATCCACTGCTGCAAACCGAGGCCGATAGCTGCGGCCACCGTGCCGTTGAGGATCGCCACCGCGCGCGGTGCACCGCCCAGCAGGATGGCTTCGGTCAATGCCCGGTGAACGGGAACCGCGAAGCCTTCAATATGCTGCTCTCCAGCGACCATCAGACGAGTGCTCCGCCGCCAAAGGAGAAGAAGGAGAGAAAGAAGCTCGATGCCGCGAATGCGATCGACAGCCCGAAGACGATCTGGATCAGCCGGCGGAAACCGCCTGCGGTGTCACCGAAGGCAAGGGTTAAGCCCGTGGTGATGATGATGATCACGGCGATAATCTTGGCGACCGGTCCCTGTACAGACTCCAGGATCTGCTGCAGCGGCTGTTCCCAAGGCATGCCGGAGCCTGCTGCGCGGGCTGAGACCGTGAGAACAAGCACGAGCGCGGTGGACGAAAGAAAGCGAAGCTTCTTGCACATGAATTGGCCTTTCAAAACTGCTGAAGTTGCGGGAGCGTCAGTTGGGTGACGGCGTAATCGCCGCTGCCGTCGAGACCGGTGACCTGGGCGATGGCGTCAATGCGGCGCGAGGATCCGCGCCCGGCGATGAAGACAATCAGATCGATGGCATCGGCGATCAGACGGCGTGGTACAGTGACGACGGCTTCCTGCGCGAGTTGCTCGATCCGGTAGAGGGCGGAGCGCGCCGAATTGGCGTGAACCGTTGCGATGCCGCCGGGGTGGCCAGTGTTCCATGCCTTCAGCATATCGAGGGCTTCCGCACCCCGGACTTCGCCGACGACGATGCGGTCGGGCCTGAGCCGCAGCGTCGAGCGAACGAGATCGGCAAGCGTCACCGAGCCCCGTCTTGTCCTGAGTGCAACGCAGTCCTTGGCAGCGCACTGCAGCTCGCGTGTGTCTTCGATCAAGATCACCCGCTCGTCGCATTCCGCGACTTCGGCCAGCAGCGCATTGGCGAGCGTGGTTTTACCCGACGACGTGCCGCCTGCGACCAATATGTTGCGCCGCTCGCGCACGGCCTTCCTCAGCGCATCGGCCTGCAGCGGCAGCATGATTTGGTCGGCGACATAGTTGGCCAACGTGTAGAGTTTTGCGGCCGGTTTGCGGATGGCGAAGCATGGCGCCAGAACGACTGGCGGCAACAGCCCCTCGAAGCGCTCGCCCGAGGGCAGTTCGGCGCTGACGATCGGACTACCCGCATGCGCCTCGGCACGCACATGGGAAGCGACCAGGCGAACGATGCGTTCCGCCTCGGATGGGTGCATATGCACGCCGGTACCGACCCGACCTTCTCCCAGCCGGTCGAGCCGCAGCGCACCGTCGGGATTGACCATCACCTCGACAACAGATGAATCGGCAAGGGCCTCAGCGATTGCCGGGCCCATGGCGGTGCGCAACATGGCACGATGGCGATGGTCGACCTCCGGATGAGAAGTCATCCTTCCCCTCCCCCGCCATTATCCGTACCAAGCGACCGTTTGCCGGAGGCGATCTGGCGGCCCACTTGCTCGACGAATTTGTCGAAGCGCTCCTGGGCTATCGCCTGCGTCGCCCTGTCCGGGACTGGCGTGTGAGCATGAAGCGTGATGGAAAAGCGAATGAAGAGCGCCAGGCTCTCTAGGATCATCTCGACGTCGCGTCTGAGATGACCGAGGTCACGAGAAAGACGGTCGAGCCTTACGCCGTAGCGCCGGTCGAGCTCGTTCTCGCCACGCCGCTCGATAAAGGCCTCGACTGCCTTCGCCACGATCGCTGATTTGGTCGTCGATGGATCGCGGTTGAGGTCGTCCAGTTTCTTGCTCAGGTCGGGTTCGAGCAGAAACTGATGACGAATGCGCTGAGGGCTCATGTGGCTCGTTCCAACTGTCCCAGCGCTGTTGCGCGGGCGGGAACGAGCATCGGCGACTTCCTCGAAATTGCTTATGGCCGTTATCTACGCTGATTTGCGCTCTGCCTTCGGCAGCTTCTTTCAGAAGCCGGGCACGATGTCCTTGTTGTCGCCCGTTCCCTCGTTGATGCCATAGGCGCGTGCGGCAGTGGAAATTCGGTCCATCACGCGCCTGTCGGCAACTGCCTCGCTATCATCGTCCGCGGGCTTGAGCAGGTCGTCCCGGTCGGGCTCCAGAGTGACGGCTGTATGCTCTTCAGGCAGACCCGGATGTCGCTGTTGCTGGACACCTCCTTCATCTTCAATTGCCTCGCCCGCGCTTCCGCCGCCGCCAGCCAGACGGCGGTCAACGCTCCGCACCTGCCCGATCCAACAGTCCGGGCGCGGTACTGGCCGATCCGCGTAAGCGCCGTCGCGCAATACCGGCGCAGAAAGCACGCGCTCGGTGAAATTTCGATCCTGGTAGTAGCGCAGCTTCGTCGCCCGGATCGGCGGCAGCCCTGAAACCAACACCAGTTCATCGGCTTGCGGCAACTGCATCACCTCGCCCGGTGTCAATAGTGGGCGGGCGGTCTCCTGGCGGCTAACCATCACGTGCGACAGCCAGGGGGCCAAGCGATGGCCGGCATAGTTGCGCATGGACCTCAGCTCCGTCGCCGTGCCGAGCGCGTCCGAAATGCGTTTGGCCGTGCGCTCGTCATTGGAGGAAAAGGCAATCCGCACATGGCAGTTGTCGAGAATGGCATTGTTGTCCCCATACGCCTTGGAGATCTGGTTCAAGGATTGCGCGATCAGATATGCACGGATGCCATAGCCGGCCATGAAGGCGAGCGCGGTTTCGAAGAAATCAAGGCGACCGAGCGCCGGGAATTCGTCCAGCATCATGAGCAGTTGATGGTTCCTGCTCTTCTTAGGATCCCCCTCCAGCCGCTCCGTCAGACGCCTGCCGATCTGATTGAGCACAAGTCGCACCAGCGGCTTCGTGCGCGAGATGTCCGATGGCGGCACGACCAGATAGAGTGACATCGGTCGCTCAGCATCCAGGAGGTCGGCAATGCGCCAGTCGCAGGCTGATGTCGCTGCCGCCACCGTAGGATCGCGATAGAGGCCGAGGAACGACATGGCGGTCGAAAGAACGCCTGAACGCTCGTTCTCCGACTTGTTCAACACCTCGCGAGCTGCCGAGGCCACGACAGGATGGACCTGGGGTTTATCCGCCGCGCCGAGATGGTTGGTCGTCATCATCCGCCGTAGTGTCGCGGCAAACGAGCGTTGCGGGTCGGACAGGAAGGTGGCGACGCGAGCGAGCGTCTTTTCCTCTTCGGCGTAAAGCACGTGCAAAATGGCGCCGACCAAGAGTGAGTGACTGGTTTTCTCCCAGTGGTTCCGCCGGTCCAGCGCGCCTTCCGGATCTACCAGGATGTCGGCGATGTTCTGGACGTCGCGGACCTCGTCTGGACCTTTTCGTACCTCCAGCAGCGGGTTATAGCGCGCCGACCTCGGATCGGTCGGATTGAACAGAAGACAGTAGGAGAACTTCGAGCGCCAGCCGGAGGTCAACTGCCAGTTCTCGCCTTTGATATCGTGAATGACGGCCGAGCCGGTCCAGGACAGAAGAGTTGGAACAACCAGTCCGATGCCCTTGCCTGATCGTGTTGGGGCAAAGGCCATGACGTGCTCGGGCCCGTCATGGCGCAGATAACGATCCTTCAGCTTGCCTAGGAAAACGCCGGCCGGCCGAAACAGCCCTGCCGTCTCGATCTCGTGAGTCGCGGCCCACCTTGACGAGCCATATGTGGTGACCGACCCGAGCTGTCGCGCGCGCCAGAGCGAGCCGGCGATCGCGGCGGCACAGCCCAGCAACCCACTGGCGCCGGCAAGCGCACCGGCCTTATCGAAGACCTCGGGCGCATAAGCGTCGAAGTGGAACCACCATTCGAACAGTTTCCACGGCTTGTAGATCTGCCAGCCAGCCGCGACTAACCATGGCGCGCCGAGTGGCGGTTGATGGCCGAGCATGTGGGCGCACCACTGCGTGGCCGCCCATACGCCGAGTATCACGATTGCGAACACGACGGCGATCTGCCCAATCAGCAACTTCGTAGGCGTCATTGGCTTTCTCCGCAGTTCTGGACATGCGGGGCCAAGCATCGCGCGGCGCGATGTGAACTGAAATGCACACTACGCACGACCAGGTGCGATGAGGGAATGGGCTGGATCGCTCAGACTGGAAACTTTCGGTGGAGCAAATATGCCCACTTGGCCGCAGACCTGATCTGCCTCTCGTCGACATCCAAATGCCGGTGACGCTTTGAAGTGTATTTCCGATGTACGCATGCCACCTATGAGCGCGTCACATCATTCGACGGTGACCGATTTTGCGAGATTGCGCGGCTGGTCGACATCTTTGCCCATGGAGACCGCCGTATGATAGGCAAGAAGCTGTATCGGCAGCGAGAAGATCATCGGCGCGATAATCTCGTCGACGGCCGGCAGCACGATCGTATGCATCGTGTCGAGTTTCGACGCAGCGGCCCCATTTTCATCGGTGATGAGAATAATCCGCCCTCCACGGGCGGCCGCTTCCTCCATATTGGAGACGGTCTTGTTGAAAAAACGATCATGTGGCGCGATGACGATCACTGGCATATTCTCGTCTACCAATGCGATCGGACCATGCTTCAATTCGCCAGCCGCATAGCCCTCCGCATGGATGTAGGAAATCTCCTTGAGCTTCAGCGCACCTTCCATCGCCAGTGGGAAACTGGTGCCGCGGCCAATATACAGGACACCATGACACTTTGACAGTTCGCGCGACAGGAGCTCGATATCTGGCTGGATGCTGTTCAGTACCCGGCCCATGACGCCCGGCATTTCGGCAAGGCTCCCGACGAGCGCCTTCACCTCATATTCAGTTAGCGTTCCACGGTCCTTGGCAGCGCCGATGGCGAGTGTTGCCAGAACCGCAAGCTGGCACGTGAAAGCCTTGGTGGAGGCGACGCCGATCTCCGGGCCGGCAAGGATCGGGAAGATCGCGTCGGCCTCCCGAGCGATGGTCGATTCGCGGGAATTGACGACAGCGCCGGTTTTCAGCCCACGCCCCTTGCAGTACCTCAGGGACGCGAGCGTATCGGCGGTTTCGCCGGATTGCGAAATGAAAAGAGCCGCCGATTCAGGCGGCAACGGGATCTCCCGGTAGCGGAATTCGGACGCAACGTCGATTTCGACCGGCAGGCGCGCATAGCGCTCGAACCAGTATTTTGCGATCAGTCCGGCCAGATAGGCGGTGCCGCAAGCCGAGATCGCCAGGCTCGGGATGCTGGAGAAATCTATGCTCGAAACCGTATCGACGCGATTCCCTTCGAAGTTGATGTAATGTCCGAGCGCACGGGCGATGACCTCGGGCTGCTCGTAAATTTCCTTCTCCATGAAGTGGCGACGGTTGCCCTTATTGGTCAGGTATGCCCCGGCCGTGGAAGTCTGGCGCGGACGTTCGACGGGATGGCCATCGAAATCGAAGATATCGGCGCCTGCCTTGCCGATAACGGCCCAGTCGCCGTCGACGAGATATGTGATTGCATTTGTGAAGGGAGCTAGCGCCATGGCGTCGGAGCCCAGGAACATCTCGCCGTCGCCGTGACCGATCGCCAGCGGTGGTCCATTGCGCGCCGCCATGATGGTCGACGGATCATCCTCGAAGAGAATGGCAAGCGCGTAGGCGCCCCTGACGCGCTTCAGCATGGCGTGCATTGCCTCACCCCGTCCCATGCCCTCCCGGCGGTGTCTTGCCAAGAGATGCACGACGACCTCGGTGTCGGTGTCGGTCTGGAACTCGGCGCCCGCCGCCACCAGTTCGTCCTTCAACTCGGCGAAATTCTCGATAATGCCGTTGTGAACGACGGCCACACCGTCCGTAAAGTGCGGGTGCGCGTTGCGCTCAGTCGGTGCCCCATGCGTTGCCCAGCGCGTGTGTGCGATGCCGATGGTGCCACTCAGCGGCTCTTCCTTCAACCTCGTCTCGAGATTGATGAGCTTGCCCTTGGCGCGCCGGCAGTGCAACGAGCCCTCGGTGATGGTGGCAACGCCGGCTGAGTCATATCCTCGATATTCGAGACGCTTCAAAGCGTCGACCAACCGATCAGACACCGGCTGATGCCCAACGATGCCAACAATCCCGCACATGATCGTCTCCGAATTCTTCCCGGTAGCCTCAGCCGACCCGAAGGGCACCGCCCGGCGCTGAGCCTCCTAGTAGAATTCGGTAAAACAGGTAAAATCGATTGTTGGGATGGCTGCCATCCAGCCAGTGGATAGAAGAGGACGTGTTGACCAGCGAGAAACGGTACGCGCGGTGCCGGCTTGCGTCCACCAACCGCCAGTTGGGACGAGTTTCCGTAGTCGGCTGAGGCGTAACGATCATCGCAATGTCCGCTTTTTACATGCTGTTGACTCGCCCAGTTAACGGCCCTTAGAACCATTGACTGCTACAATGCTTAGGGGTGTTCAAAATGCCGTTCAAACGGGCCGGTCTATACCCTGCCGATCTCGATCTATGCCAACGGGTATTCGACCAGATATGCAGTGACGAGCATATCGCCCGCTCATCGTTGGAGGCGGACAATCTCGCCCTGGATATTTTGGTCACGTTGGAAGAAGAGGCTGACGCGGATGAGGCTGAGCTGCTTGAACTCATCAGATCGAAGCGGCGGGCTACTCGTCATCTCCGCTGAGGGATGCAGTCACCCGGACCTTCCCTTTGCCTGTTCGACTGCCTTGCTGGCCGCCTTGGCAAACTCCTGCATGATTGCTCACGCGCACTGTCGGCCGTCTGGAACTTGCGCCAAACTCATCAGTTCTGGACAATGCCAAACAGCGCGTGGCAACGACCCTGACTTCCATCGGCACGCTGACATCCCGGCCGGCGGCTCAACGCCCCTCAAGGCGTGGCCTGGAAGCGTCGCAGCGCCCGCGGCAGCGCGGCGGCCAACCTTGACTGCGTCTCGACACGAGGTCGGCGCTTCACCGGAAACGACGCAAGGGCAGCGACAAGCACATGCGCAGGAGCCTGCCGCGGCAGTCAACTGAACCAGCAAGCGGCCCCGGGTGTTCTTCCGCTTTCATCCGGGCTTCGCCGTCAACCCAAAGCGGACAGCTGATGTGCTACAAAAACCGGACTACGACAACTTCGGCGTCGAGCTCCGGCCGGAGTTTCGCCACCACCGGGCCGATCCCCATCTCAAAGAAGTAGACAGCCTCTATAGGGGCGTTTGCCGTTTCGAGTTGGGTTCTCAATGGCAGGTAGCTGCGGTGAAGGTGTGGGCTGAGCAATTGCGGGTCGGCCGGAGACATGCGCAGCAGCAGTTCGTTTTTATGTGCCGTTGCTGGGTTATGAATCGGCTGCGCACGGTCGCGGTCTTTTGAGTAGGCAAGGCCAATTTTCGAGGTGTTGGGGCTGCTCATGGCTCCCTCCCGAGTTGGGACGGGTGCATGATGCTCGCCTACAGCCGACGATGCTCGTAACGTTTATCGCCGATGTCGACATCGTTACACCCTATCGGTGCGACGAGCCTCGCCTTTTCCGAGCATAAGAGCGGTTCACCTCGTCCACCGATCAGCTTGGAAAGCGGCGATACTCTGATGCTCGAAGCGCATGGCCAAACTGCTCGACCTCGTCAGATCGTTCGCGAGCCATTGAAGCGGAGGCGGACTCGTTGCTCGGAATGCCCTTAACCTCATGCCATGTGGAAGGGCATCCACAGCGACAGCAGCTGGGAGGAGCTCGATCCCTTGTTTTTTGTCGAGCTGGTTCAGTAAATGTCCTCGACCTTTGCGCGAGCTCCGGCAAGCTTAACGGCGATCTGGCGCGAGCCCGAGCATCTTGGTTAGAATGGGATCGCAATTGGCCACGGGGCGCGCTGTCCTTGGTCCGATAGACCTACCAGAGCTGGTGGCACTCACGCTATCGGAGCGCCTTGGTCGAACTCTTGCCGGGCCATCCAAGGCACACCGCACTCACGCATGGCTGCCACACAAGTTATGAAACGCTAGGCCCACTCCTTTGCCGACCGATGTTCCAGGAGATACCGTCTCGCTGCACTATGCCAGAAATCTCTTTGCCGACATGCCGCTCGAGCACCGGCCGCCACGGGACGAGGACAAACTCGCGCGATTTCTCGATAAGGGCGTATTTGCCGCTGGCGAGCTCAACTGAGCGGCGGAGAGTGCCTTGTACCCGGTCTCCGGGTCGCACTTCAGCATAGGACAGACCGAGCTCTTCCGAGAGCTGACCGGCAACACGGTTCAGTTCACGCTGGCGGAGGATCGAAATCATGTTGGCGCGATAGACGGTGCGGTCCTGCTCTTCATGCGCGAGACCCTGAGCAATCAGCCATTGCCGCCTGCGGGCTTGCGCCTCCCGCACGTCACGGCCAAAGCCGGAGTTGCGCAGGGCCTCCGGTGAATCGGAAACCATTTCCCGGTCGATCCAGGTGGCACCGTCGAATCCGATTTGCTGATCAAGCGGCATTGATGAGAGCTTGTCGACGACAACAGGCACAGCCATGGCTCGCTTGCGCTCGTAGTCGGCGACTTGG
The DNA here is from genome assembly GCF_055811075.1 of Mesorhizobium sp. WSM4820. Classification (NCBI taxonomy): domain Bacteria; kingdom Pseudomonadati; phylum Pseudomonadota; class Alphaproteobacteria; order Hyphomicrobiales; family Phyllobacteriaceae; genus Mesorhizobium; species Mesorhizobium sp. WSM4820. The sequence goes on from NZ_JBVVQN010000023.1 coordinate 33,652, forward strand.
TCGAGATGGTTCGGCGCGATAATCCATGTGCCGTCGGCTTCGCGCCTGACAGTGCCGGTTTCGCGGCGAATGGCTTCCAGACGACGCACATGGGTTTCGGCGAAGCGTTCGCTGGCAGACGGATCATGCTTCAGGTGGATATCAACATTGTAGCGCCCGCCGTGGACGGCAGCGATCTCGGCGACGGTGCGGTCAACCTGCCTCGGCCCGGTGTTTCTCGGCGTGACACGGACGATGCAGCCGTCGGGCGTCGGTTCGGTGGCCTCGCCTTTGCCGACATCGATGTAGTGGCTTTTCCCGTCCACCCCATCCACAATGAGGTAGTGGCGGTCGTTGATCTCGTCGGCAAGCCCGCGCGCCACAAGGCGGCCAACGAAAGGTTGCGCGAGCTGCCCGGATTGATCGTGGATCACACAGTCGGCTGCACTTCGGGATAGTCCTCTATCCGCAATGTCTCGGTGCATCGTCTTGATTATGTCACCGCGCTCGCCGATGCGCTGCAGTGTCGCTTCGAGCTCATCGTCGAGGCGCCAGCGGCCGGAGCTGATCTCCTCGGCCAGACCCATCCGTCCGAGTTTGCGCAGGCGGCCCTGGTGCAGGGTCTGTCGAAAGGCGTCGCGGCCGACCGGAGAAACCAGTCCATCGCTGTCGCGCATGCTGAGCAGCTGCCGGTCGATGCTGGTGAAGCGCTCCTGCTCCATTTCCTGGCGCAGGCGGTGCTCGATCTCGCGATCGGTTCGTGGACCGAGATCGAGGCTGACCAGCTCGGCGGTCCGTTCGCGGATTCCGCTTGAGATATATTCCCGCGCAATGACGAGGTTCTCGCCGCGGTCGTCCTTGCCACGGACGATGAGATGGGTGTGCGGGTGGCCGGTGTTGAAATGATCGACGGCAACCCAGTCGAGCTTCGTGCCGAGATCCTCCTCCATCTGCGCCATGAGCCGGCGCGTGAGTGGCTTCAGGTCGTCATACTGGATGCCGTCTTCGGGTGCGACGATGAAGCGGAATTGATGCCGATCGCCATCGGCACGATCAAGGAAGGCCTTGCTGTCGACGCGATCACTGTCGGCGCTGTAGAGCTCGCCAGGCGCGCCTTCCCGGGTAACGCCGTCGCGTTGGATGTAGCGCAGATGCGCACGCGCCCCACCCTGGCCTTTGCCGGCCAGCTTGACGACGCGCGCCTTGACCACCACCCGCCGCTGCCGGAAGGCAGCATACCTGTCGCGTGATTTCAGCAGCGCGGCGGCCGCTCCGCCGCGCCCTGCCCGGCTGCCGTTAAAGCGGCCGCCGCCCTGCGGTCGGCCGCCGGCTCTGTTAATCGCCGCCCGGACCTGGCTGGCGAAGCGTTTGCCTGCCTTCGAGCCGCGCGAACCTATTCTGCCGAGCTTCGGCCTGAATTCGTCATCCTGCATCGTGGCCTCCCAGAAATTTCAAGCAGAGTCAGTTACTTGCGTGTCCCACACTCCCGGCTCTGCCAGCAGCCTCCGGGAAAAACGATGTGCAGACAAAGACTTCGCCGCCTCCTGGAGGCACTGCCTTTATCTTGCCTTACGCCGCCCTTCCCCTTCCGGCTTCCGCACCTGCTCTTTCCCGCCCCGCAAAACCGCGCCCCCGCTCGCCGAGTCACCCGCCATTCGGCTCGTTCGTCCGAGCGCGATTGACGCGCAGCGGCACAAAGAGATCGCCTTTCGCTTCGCCGGCGCGAACGCCGTGACGAAGGAAGAAGAGCGAGCGGCCGGAGGGAGCGTTTTGGCTGTCTGGCGCCTTGGAGTCCCCTTCGAATTCATCAATGTCGTCCGCCGAAATCCCCGTCCTCCTGAGCTGTTTGAGATAGGCAACGGTCTCCTTGGGCAGCGGCTTCCCACGCTTCAAATGCTCTTCGTAGCGCTCGGGTCCTGCGTTGTAGGCGGCAAACAGGCCGGGGAATCCGAAGCGGTCAAACATGGCGCTGAGATAGGCGGTTCCGGCGAGAATATTGTCACGCGGATCGTGCGGATCGGCTCCCAGACCGTATTCGGCACGCATGTCCTCATACGTTTCCGGCATCACCTGCATGAGGCCCATTGCGCCCGCGCGTGAGGTAATTGGGAGGCCGTCGAGCGTGGTCTTGCCGCCGCTTTCGGCATGCATGACGGCGTAAATCCAGGCCTGAGGAATACGGAAGCGTCTGCTTGCTTCGTCTGTGAACTCCTGCCACCTTTGAAGCTGCGGATTTTGGGAGATGGCGACCGGCTCAGCGCCGGTCGAGGCGGAACAGGCGCATGGCGCAAAGGCGATTATGCCGAACATCAGCAGGGTCACTCGGTCCATAGCGGCACGAGCCTCCCGATGACATTTGCGCGCGGCACCGGCCCGAAATAGCGGCTGTCGAATGACCGAATATCGTCGCTGCCGAGCAGGAAGATTTCGTTGTCGGCGAGTGTCCGGCACCCGTTCCACCGTGGCAGCGGGCGGCCTCTGGTATCCTTCGCCAGCCGTCGCGCAACGATCTCGCCGTCGATGATGACCGCGTCATTGAAGGTGCAGACTTCGTCGCCCGGCAGCGCCGCAAGACGTTTTACCAGCGGCACGTTGCGGGGCAGATAGCCGCGTTCGGCGGCGAGTTCGGCGAGCGATTCTGGCGGGCGGACGAGCACCAGATCGCCCCGAGCCGGTGCTGCAAGCCCGAGGCGATAGAGGCCGACGGGCGCGCTGGCCGAGGCGTTCCAGACCAGCCAGGGCCTTGGTTTGACGGTGCCGGCGAAGCCGATCAGGGTCAGTCCAATCACGGCAGCGGCGATGGTTTTGCGTGCCTGGAGGCGCGGCAGGCCGCTGCCGATCAGACGGATGGAAGGGCGCCGGCTCATGCTCGGCCTCCCTGGCCGGCTTGGCCGGAACCGGCCTCACCACCCGCGTTACGGGCGTACTGCGGGTGTCCTTTCGACCATCCGTCGAGTTCGTCGATGTGGTAGCGGACATAGCGGCCGTGCTTGCGGAATTTCGGGCCGCCGCCCGTGAGCCGCATCTTTTCCAGGGTGCGCTGGGAGAGCCCGATATAGAAGGCTGCTTGGGCTGTGCTGAGAAAGGGACTGCCCTTTTTGGCGCGGGCCGCGCGTTCGTTTTCGTCGTCCATGGTGATCCTCGTTTCGCTTCGGACAAGCGAGGGCGAGGATGGGCTAGCGAGATCGCCTCCGGGACGGGCGAAGAGTCCGGGGAGAGTTTTCGCCGCCTTTTCGGGCGGACGGGTTTGGCTAGAGCGCCTGGGAATGATGAGCCCCGCGCCGGCTGGGGCGCGAGGCTCGGGTCGGCCGATCAGTCGGCCGGGTTCCAGATGATGGCGTAGGTGTCGTCATCGTCCTGGCCGGCGGCGCGGCCGAGATTGGCGTAGAGCTTGCGCGGTCCGAACTCCGGCGCCGCAATCGACAGGCTCACATAGTCCTTGCCGGAGGTTTCGCCGGTGCGGATCCAGCCGGCGCCAACTTCGACCCCTTGCGTCAGCACCCGGAAGTCGGGATGGTTGTCGGCGCTCTTGGCCTGGTTGGGGACGATGTCGATGTCGGCGCGGACGCTGAGCGTCTTGAGCTGGCCCTTGTAGCCGCCGTTTTCCTGCTTGTTGACGTAACCGATCGCGGTCATTTCGAAGTCTCCTTTTGCTGTCGCCGGGGACCATCCCCTGCGATGGCGGACCGTAATGGGCGCGTCCGGACCGCCTGAACCCGACAGGGCCGAAGCGATAGCGGAGGACCTGAGCGGGCAGCTTTTTTGAAGCGAAGCGGCGCGAGGAAGCCGCCGCAGGCGGCGGGGAAAAAAGCTGATCGGCGAGGGTTTCGGGCGGCCGGATCCCACCATAGGTCACAAGCCAGCCGCAGGGGAATGGTCCTTGAAGAGAGCAGGAGATCGTGGGAAACGCGGTCGCTACAGCCAGGCAGGAGGGGCGGGAATTTACAAGGCCTGCGGCTGATCAGGTGCCCACGCCGATCGAGATCGTGACCGCAGGTTGGGCGCAGATCAGGCATCGGGCGGGCGGACCGATCCATGGGGATCAGGAGTTTGCCGGCCTGGATCTTGGTGCGCGATGCGGGGCAAAGGAAGCTCGAACATGCAGGCGGCGAACGCAGCTTCCGCCCTGCTTCCGGCGAGGCTTGCGGCCATGATCTCGCTGCAAGCGCGCTACGGTTCGCGGCGAACCTGCCACAGGCCGGAACCGGCTATCGCATGCGCCACCATCGGGCGAAGTGCTGCGCTCGGATGGTCGAGCAGCCCCAAGCGCACGCCTCTCTGATCAGCCGTGAGAACGTCTCCCATTGCGACGCTTCGTCGGAGTCGAGGCGGGCGACGTTCTCGATCAACGAGGCTTCGAGAGCATCGGCGTCCTCGCCAGCCTCCATGATGGCGCAGGGCAAGGGATTGGCTTTACCTCGCCCGTCGGCGAGCGATTTCGAGGCGAAATAGCGCGCCGTCCGGCGACGATCTCGAAGCTTTCCGGCGAGCCGTTGGGCCGCACCAGAAGCGGCACGAGGACGCCGCGCGCGGACGGACGGCAGAATGTCGGACAGGTCGGGCGTGCGTTTTCCGTGGCGCATGTTGAGGGCGGAAATATTCAGTCGGTCGAGCGAATATGGGCAAGCTTCGTGTCTTTCTCCTTCGTTTGGGGTGCGATTGTCCCCGCCGGAGAGACCGAAGACCGATGCGGCGGGGACGGGTTTGCGCCTAGCGGCGCTCTGGCTCCGCCGCGCCTAGCGGCGCTCGGAATGGGATTTGGCAAGTGCTTCCGCTGCCTGCCTCAGAAGCCGCTCGGCTTCGGTGATCTGGCCGGCGCTGCGCGCGGCCTCCGCATAAACGGACAGCGGACAACGCGCTATGAAATAAAGGTCGCGCTCGATGCCCAGTCCGAGCGGACCCTTGATGGATTCGAGTTCGGCAAGGCTGACGCTGCCGAGTTCAGGGAAGCCGAAGCCGAGGTCGCAAAGGCCGAACAGCGTGTCGCCGTCCACATCGAGTTCGGTCAGGAGCCAGATCGCAGGACCGGCCGGATCGAACAGTTTCACGACCGGTGCGTGGTCGGTTTCGGTGTCGGCAGCGCCGTTGGCGAGGAGCCGGGCGCGCAGTTCATCGGTGATCAGGATCATTGCGGAATTCCTTCAAGACGGTTCGGGCTGACTGAGTTGCGGCTTTTTGAAACAGGCGGATACGAGCGGCTGGTGCGCCGCGCGCGGGCGCGCATCGGCGCGCCCTCAGAAGCGCAAGGCGGTCGCGCATGGCGATGGAGCGTGCTCACGCGGCGATCTCGGCATTCGCCTCACTTTTGATCTCGGCATGCGCCTCACCTTCGACGTCGGTCTTAAGGCCGAGCAGGAAATCGGCGGCTTTCGAGGCGTGGCTGGCGGCGCGGAAGATGGCGCGATTGTCCTCGCGCAGCACCTTCAGCCATGAGCCGATATAGTCGGCGTGGCGCACCGTCGGCTCAATGCCGAGACTGCTGCAGACGAAAGCCGCTGCGATTTCGGCGACCAGTTCCTCGCGCGCATAGGTTCTGGAGCCGAATGAGCCTGACAGGTCGCGCGCGAGTCGCGTCGGGTGGCCGGTCCAGTGGCCAAGCTCGTGAAAGCAGGTCCGGTAGTAGTCGATCTGGTGGAAGAAAGCCGGCTGGGGCGGCACCTGGATGGTGTCGCTTCCGGGCATGTAGAAAGCGCGATCGCCACCGATACGGAAATCCGCACGGCTTCTGCGAATAAGTTGCTCGGCCTGCGGGACGATTTCGCGCGCCGGCAGCGGCTCGGCGGCGGCATGGAGATCGTCGGGCAGATTATCGCACTGCGCGACATTGAAGACGGTAAAGCGCTTCAAAAAAGGCACAGCCTGCGGTTCGTCGCCATCGGCCTTGGCGCGTTCCTTTTCGTCCTTGGGAATAAATCGGTCAGCGTGAACGATGGTCGTGCCGCGCTCGCCCTTCCTGACATTGCCGCCAAGGGCAAGCGCCTGCTGGAAGGTGAGCCAGTTCTGGCTGGGGTATGCGCGCTCGAGGACGGCGCCCCACAGGATCAGGATATTGATGCCGGAATAGCGGCGCTGGGTGGCTGCATTCCTGGGCAGGCCAAGGCCTGCCTTTGCCCTGCCCCAGGGCTTGACCCATGGCACGGTGCCGCGCTCCAGTTCGGCAACGATGCGATCTGTGATCTCCTGATAGAGGCTGGCGCCTGAGCGCCCGCCCTTGCCCGCGCCAGCCCCTCGGCTGCCGGAACGCTTGTTGTTTGCACGCATTGTCTGGTCCTCCATTCGCCAATCGCGCCCTCCCCGGAAGCGGGGTGGGCGGCGAAAGCGACCGGAAAGGCCCGCCGTAGAAGGCGGACCGCATCCGAAGGACCGGAACGAAGAGGAGGACCCGGAGCGGCAAGCGGAGGGTTGCGGGATGCCGCGGCTGGCCTAGAAGGGAGTGCCGCCCACCCCGTGCCACCGGGGAAGGCCACCACAAAATCGACGCCGGCCAGCTGGCCGGCGACCGTCAGCAGCCGACAGGCTGCCGGCGTCAGGGGGCGAAGCCGGATGGCCGAGACCGCCTGAGCCTGTCGAAGAAAAGCGGGCTCGGTGCACGAGCACCCGGCGCGCGCCTTCAGGCGCGCGGGCGCTCAGGACTCTGGTCCCGAGAGCAGTTGATGCGGTCAAAATGCCCATTTTGCAGCTGTGGAAGACTGAACCTTGGCGTTTGCGCGCACATCGGCGATGCAGCTTCGCAGCCCGGCCGTCTCTACCACCCCGGCTATCACTTCGTCGCCGACCACCAACGCCGGCGTGCCGGTGATGTACAGCTCGTTCGCGAGCGCGCGATCGCGTGCGATGGCTTCGGTGATGGCCGGGCCTTCCATATCCCGCTTGAGCTGCTCAACATCGAGGCCGACACGTGCCGCAATGACTAGGGTAGTTCTTTGGTTCACCAAGCCGGGAAAAGCAAAAAGGGCGCGATTAAACGCCTCATATTTTCCCTGTTTGTGGGAGGCGAGCGCCGCACGCGCGGCGAATTCGGAAGCAGGTCCCAGGACCGGGAGCTGTTTACGCACAATCCTCAGATTGGGATCATGCTTGAGGGCTTGCTGGAGAATGAGGTCCATTTCCTTGCACAGCGGGCAGTTGTAGTCGAGGAATGAGGCCAGGGGGACGTCGCCCTGCGGATTGCCGGCGACTGGCGAGGCGAGGTCGTTGAGGAGTGCGTCGCGATGCTGCGGAATGAGTATCCTCAAGTCCGCCGCGAGCAAGGCGTTCATCTCCGAGCCGTTGCAGGTCGTCAACCTATCTGGCTGTCGCCTTAGCGTTCCCAGCACGGACAGGGCGAGGACTAAAAAACCGATTACGGCGACAAGGACGGCGTTTTGCTTTGACATGGGTCGGGCTCCAATCAGCCGTTAACGGGGCAGCAACGGCTGGCCTTTTGGCGTGAAAGTTGGTCGTCGCTTTGGATCGCGTGCCCGGCAGTTCCCGCAGTATCGGCAGTCGCGGGGGGGGCTCACAATTCGATGCCGGCGCCATCTGGCGGTTGCTTTATGACGGCTTCGCTCCAATGGGCTGACTGCAATAGCTGAGCGGCGTTCGCGAGTTGCCAGCCGAGACCACCGGTCATCACGCCGGGCGATCTGCCCTTCAACGAACGCCCGAGCGCCGAAGGACCCGCTCGCGAGAGCCTTTGCCAATCGTCCATCATCCGGCTCGCCCTGCTTCGGGCAACACGAACCTTCCCACTGCGTTGCCGAGAAAAATGGTCAGCACACGGCACTCCGACACAAAGTGGTCGACGCGAAGAATAAGCGTCACGCCGACAGCTGGGGCGGTCGGAACGACAAAGAGCGCCGCGGCCAACGTGAGGAGGCCCGCACCGGTAATGCGAGTTGTTCCCTTCGAAGAGAGCAAGGCGACGAACAGCAGCAGGATCCGACCGCCGATCGACATTTCCGTGTTCGTCGCCTGGGCGAGGAAGAGGGGGACCAGCGTCAGGTGGATATTGGTGCCGTGCAGATTGAATGAATATGCGGCCGGGATGCCGAGGCCCACGACCGAACGCCTGGCGCTCGCCCCTTCGACGGGCGCGGCCCTCATCAGAATGCCGACCAGCTTGAACACCGGCGCGAGGAGCGCCTGAAGCAAAGAAAGCACAGGCTTGCCCGTGTCGCCGACCATCGCCAGAGCGATGCCGAACAGCACCGAGAAGAACAGGACCTGCATGATGTCGCCTTCGGCGAAGGCACCAACGATTGACGGCATCAGCAAGCCGGTCACGAACTGCTCGTGGATCTTCGCCGCATAGCCCTTCACGGCCTGAGCATCGAGCGAGGCTGGATCGATGTTGAGGCCGGCACCTGGCTGAACGACATTTGCGACAATGAGACCGACAATCAATGCGAGGCTCGAGAAGGTGAGGAAATAGATCATTGCCTTGCCGGCGACCCGGCCGACCTTCTTGAGATCGTTCATGCCGCCGATGCCGGTTGCAATTGTCAGGAAGATGACAGGCGCGATGATGATCTTCACGAGCTTGATGAAAGCATCGCCGAGCGGCTTCAGAGCCTCTCCGCTCCCCGGATAGAAAAAGCCAACAGCGACGCCGAGGGCGACGGCGGCAAGCACCTGAACGTAAAGCCGCGCAATATGGGGCTTACGAGGCCCGGCGTTCGCGCTGTGGACTTGTGGAGCTAACACCGTTTCTCTCCCTGCCGGATCGGGGCGGGCTCTTCCTCGCTTCAAGGCCTCTCACTGGCGGCGCTCCGATCGAACGCTGCTGCCATCTCGGGCGCAAGCGCCGTGCCAAGCAGCGGCGGCGCGATAACGCGCAGAGGCAACCTGTTTGCCTTGGTGGCTGCGATCGGGATCTAGATGGTCGACATCTGGCTATGGCTATGTCCAAGCCATCGCCCAGTCGGCTGAGCTTGTCGGATATCAAACACCGCCGTCGACAGGGGATCGCTACCGCGATCCGTATAGTCTGGCGCTCCACAGATGGAGTAATCGACCGGCCGGGTTACGGCATGGGCCCTGAGCTGCCTCTTCGCGCGCGATCGTCGTTCTGGCCGCACCGCCCGCGAGCCACAATAAGTTTGTCCCGCCTCTTACAATAATTCATCAAGGCGTCTACCTCGGCAATCACCAGATCGGGCGTGATGTCGAACTTGCAGCGGACTTTGACCGGACAGCGCCGCACTTTGTCCAGACCACATCCGCGACATTCAATAACGCTCATAAGCATGCTGACCAGGGGACCACGGAAACCCCAAATTTCCGGTAGATGTGACGCGGTGAAAATGCCGACAGTAGGGCGGCCAAGCTGGGCAGCGACATGCCCAGTGCCTGAATTGTTCGACACCACGAGCGCGGCCGAATTCATGAGATGATTGAATTCCAATTCTGACAAGTCGACAGCCGTTCGAATCTCCGCGGCTCCACGGTCGCGAGCTGTCATCGCGACCTCCTCAAGCGCTTCCCGGCTTTCGCCACGGCCGACGAGAACCACCTCACCGCGGGTAGAAAGAGCAGCGACAAGTTTGCCAAAGTTTTCGATCGGCCAATCGCGAAGGCTGGAATTCGAAAACGGAGCCACGACGATCGGGGACTTGCCTTCTGCCGAACTCTGTCGGCGGCCCGCTTCACTTTCTGCGTCGAAACAGGCCGCTGCCTTTGCGACCAGAAACAGGAGGATTTCCGACACATGCTGGAGACGTACCTGCTTACGGTCAACGAACCAATCAAGCCATGTGCGAGGGAATTTGTCGGCGATCCCTATTTTTTGAGCCAGCTTGTAGAAGATGGTTCTGCGCAATTTCAGATCGAATGGCGCTATCGCAATATCGATCTGATGCATTCCGTAAGGATCAACTATCGCCGCACGATGCCTGGCGGGGATTTCGAGCAAAATGGGCCTTGTCTCATCCGGGACACGCATATCAATGGCGAGATCAAACTCGCCGGTCAGCAGCGGCCGTATGTCGGCCGCTTTCTTGCGGGTATCGACCTTCGGGTTGCGAGGAAAGAAGTCAAAAGCAACGTAATCGTCGGCGAGGTCGAACTGTTTTGCAGTGTCGATGTTCCAGCTTCCGACCACCAGCGTAATGTGGGCATCGGCAAAGCGCTGACGCAGGTCCATCAGGGGCGCTAGAGACATCCAAAAGTCCCCGACACGATCAAGCTTAAGCGCCAAAATTCTCATCTTGGCGCTTGGCTGTTCCGACTCTTCCCAACTGCGGTATATAATTTGATTGGCGTCGCGCTTTGTAAAGTATCCCATTGCCATTCCGAGGTTATACGTACAACATTGCTAGCCAAGTTATGTGTGTGTAGGTTGGATTCTTCCAATCTGATCCGCGTTAACAAATTAACGCGGCAAGCGACTCTGAAACGACTGGTGATTTGCGGTGTTCGCGTCTGCGAACCGAAAGAGGAGTTCCGGCGTCAGCCCCGGTCAGTCCGGAAGCTTTGCCGACCAGCGACGGCAACGACGAGCGGAAAGATGGGCTGTCGAATTTCTTTGCGGGAAGAGGCAGGTGCGGACTGGCCTGAATGAGTTAGGCCTGGGTGACGCCGGTCGTTCAACGGTTCTGAGAGGGGAAGACTCCGCTAAGAAATCGAGGTCGGACAATTCGAAATCGTCGGCCTGCTGCAACTCATTCCCAGGACAATTTCCAGCGCACGTCTGAGGTCATGCAAAGATTTTTCCCCTTTCGGGCCCCTTTTCACGCGACAGAGGCAGCGGATGGTCGATGCGTGCCGGTGCTGACGTCAATGCGAGATTCCGGAAGGTTGAGAAAATCGTTTGTTTCGATGAAGCCCATCCACGCCATGGATAGATGGCTGCCAAAGTTTGCGGCCACAATACAGCGGAGCGGTAGCCTAGCCGCTCCGGTGCGCGCTCACTTTCGAAGCGCCCAGCACCATCTCGGCATCGAGCACCTCCGGAAGTACCCGGCAGCGCCGCCAAATGGCGGCCAACCCGTCGAACCGAAAATCCGCGGGCGCATTCCCGCACAGGCGCGACTAGACGCCTCTCCTGTTTCCCCAGAGTATAACGTGCAACTGCGGCAACACGCGTGCTTCGAACCACCTGTCGTGTGTCACCTTTTCCACAAGCCACTCCATGCGTTTTATTATTCCGTCCAGGTCGACAGGTGCGTCTTCATTGCCAGGGCGCGGTGGCGTGTGGTTGCCGGGTTGCAGATAGACCGGAAGGCGCGGAAATCGCGCGGCGGCGTCTTTGGCATAGGCGTAGTCACTCTCGTCGAAAACAACGAGCTTGAGCACGATTTGCGGCTTCTGCTGCGCCGCTTCTATGCACGCCTCGAATGCAGCCCAATCGGTCCTCATTTCGCTTGACGGCGGCTTTGGGCTGAGAACCAGCACATCAAGATCCGCAAACCAGTCGCTGACCACCGAACCCTGGGTTTCCAGCGCAAAACGGTAACCTTCACCATGGCCTCGCTCGATCAGCGCACCGAAGGGCTGAATGGCCGGATTGCCGCCTGACAGCGACACCATCACTGGCCGGCCACCGGAAAGCCCAACGACGCTTTGCCACACCGCATCGATTGGCATCATCTCCCATTCGTGGCGGAATTGGCTGTCCACCGCATGGAGGCTGTCGCACCAGGAGCACCGGTAGTCACACCCGCCGGTTCTGATGAAGACTGTAGGCAACCCGATGAGCACTCCCTCGCCCTGGATCGTGGGCCCAAATATCTCGCTCACACGGATTGCGGGACGCGTGTCCGTCACGGCCGGTATTCCGCCCAGGTTTTCGGGGTTTCGCTCACCCGCACGGCCGCGGTTTCCGGCAGACGTGCCTTGCACCATTCATAGAAATGTCTGGCCAAGTATTCCGCCGTGACTTGCTCATGTCCCAGCACCTCGTTGAGGTGCCGATGGTCTAGGCTCTCGTCGATATAGCGTTTGAGCGGCGCCAGATCGTGATAGTCACGCACGAAGCCGTGCGCGTCCAGGTCCTTCGCCGAAAGTTCCACTTCGACGATGTAGTTATGCCCGTGCAGGCGTGCGCACTGATGATCCGGCGGCAAAGAGGTGAGCTGGTGCGAGGCCGAGAAGTGGAATTCCTTGGTGATGCGGAACATCAGGCGCTCCTCCTCCGCAGCGCCTCGAGCCAGAAGACAGGGTCTTCGTAGTCGGTAGGATCAGCGTGCCCCGCGAGATGAAACGCCTCGCGCCGCTCCACGCAGGTCCCGCACCGTCCGCAGTGACGCTCGCCGCCCTTGTAACACGACCAGGTCTCCGCAAATGGCGTTCCGCATCTTGCTCCATCCCGGACGATGTCGCCCTTCGTGAGGTTGACGTAAGGCGTGTAAAGGCGAATCTCTGCGTAGCCTTCCAGCGCGCGGTCTTGCATCATCTGGAAAGCTTCGATGAAGGCCGGACGGCAATCTGGATAGATGAAATGGTCCCCACCATGGACGGCCATCGCCACCGCTTCGGCCTTGTGCGCGGTGGCGAGACCGAAGGCAATTGCCAACATGATGGCGTTCCGGTTCGGCACTACCGTGATCTTCATCGTGTCTTCGGCGTAGTGGCCGTCCGGCACGTCGAAATTATCGGTGAGCGCTGAGCCGGAAAGGCCGCGGCCGATTTCGGGGATGTTGATGATCTGGTGCATAGTGTTCAGTCGCTCCGCGCAGAGAGCGGCGAAGCCCAATTCTTTCCTGTGCCGTTGGCCGTAATCGAAAGACAGGAGGCCGGCGAGCTCGTGCTCCGCTGCCACGCTGTGAGCAAGGGAAACGGAGTCCAATCCGCCGGAGCAGATGACGAGAGTCTTCATCGTGGTATCCTTGTTTTGACCGGGTAAGGCTGCGACCGGAGATTTCTCTGCGGTCCCCCTACCCCAGCGAGTCAACTTTGTGAACCCGGTGGAGTCTGATCGCTGACGTGCCGTGGCGCAGCGGGCGTCGACAGCGGGCTCTTTCATGGATGTCCAAACCCAAGCATATGCTCAGAAGGACAGATGCGAAGCGACCTCGAGGCATTGCTGGGAAAGAAGATGACCCATCCAATCTGCGTTAGGGATGCTTGCATAGGCCACACGCGAATTGGCGAAGTAACGAGGAAGGTACGGAGTTCGTTAACGGCGGAAGTGCAGAAGCCCAAGTTCAAGGACAGTGCGCGCGCCCTGCTTCAGGATCAGTTCGATCTGGAACACGAATCCGTCGTTGCAATCACCCCTATATTGCGCGCAATAGCCTACATGGCGTTGGATGAACTGGATTTGGCGATTTTCCAGATGGCGGTCGAAAGCGTCCGCTCACTCTCCCTAAGCTTCAACCAAAAAGCCGCAGAGATAGCCACGAGGAGCCACGGTGTCCTGGTTTTCGACGTGCGGGTCGATGGTGACTCGGAGGTCCAGCGGATCGCAGCCATCCGATATCGAGCCGACCAGACGGGCGTGGTCGCGTTGGACAGACAAGGCCTTGTTACCCGCTCTTGCATGGTCAATGGCACTTTCTCACATTTCATTTCGCCATTGGAGAACTGGGCCGGCATGCCCCTGTCAATGCAGGCCAAGATCGATATCACCGTCCATGCCGGTCTCTTCCTAGGCGCCTTGCGAAATGCCGGTCATATGCTTGGCAGCTAGCATATGACCGGAATGCATCTGTGGATTTTTGGCTCCATCTGCGCGTCCGAGCTGCCGGCCACCGAGGCTCTGTGGCGCGCGGATGTGTCCGGGGAGAGCGCGACGATCTGCTGCACACGTTCGGATATACCTCACGCGCACGAGCCGCCCTCCTAAGTGACCTTCTCCTTCACGTTACAGGGATTGCGCGAAAATATTCCGCCGGTGCGCCTGCTTGGCGGTTACGCCGCGCTTCTGCAGTTAATCGAGCAGGAAAATCGCGCAATCAGTGGAGATCCACGAGAACTGGCTCGAGGCGACCCGCTACCTCAACATGGATCATCTGCGCGAGCACAAGAAGGAGAGCCTGAGAGCACTGGCCGCCTGAGACGCGGCCCGCCATGTCCGCCGCTCCGCTAAACACGGGGCTGCGCGACGGACACGCCAACGTCACCGCTAATGCCCCGCCATTTTGCAGAACTCAGCACACTACCGCTGGTGCTTTACAATCAGGTGGCAAACTGATCATGCCATTCACCGATCCTGCGGGCTTCACCCCAGCCTTGGCTCTTAGGCCTACGGCAGCGTTGATCCATGCCAGCAACACTTCTTACGTGGGAGCATGAATACGAACCCCGTTCGCCGAGCTATTGCGCGATTCACCATTCATTCACTTTATTAGCGCACGTTCAGAAGCGGACATGTTGGTGTAGCTCGTACGTGCCCAAAGCCCCGGCGCATCGACCCAGCGCCGGGGCTTTTTTGGTACCAGAAGGCACCGCTGAGAGGAGCAATCGTCCAGCGGTGCAGGCCTTGGCTGCTTGTGAACGATTCCGGAGTTGCTGCTTTTTTGCGGCGTAAAGAAATCCGGGCTTTTACAGTGTCCAAAAACTCGGGTGTCTGCGGCGGGGCGCGCCATTTGGCGTGGCAACGCTGGAACTGCGGATTGCACCTAAAAACTTCCCCAGGTCGTGCGGGGGAATCGACCGGAATAGTCGTAAGCTTCGCACTACGCCGTCCGGCCAGCATATCAACCGTACGTAGCGCACGCGGGCGGGAGCATTGGTCAGGCTGAGCATCGTTAAGCGCTACGCCGACAGGCCGAGAACCGGTTGCCATAATACAGGTCCGTTCAGACGTCCCCTCCAGCGGATGCGCTTGAGGCTAGCGTGGGAAATCTCGAGAAAACCGGCGACCGCCTCCGTGTTACCAACCGGCTTCGGCTGTCCGATGCGCGACAACGGCCACGTTGCGAGACGCAGGATCCGTTCCATGCGCGTATCGGTCACTGTCACAATCCGAGTGAGATTGTTCGCCAAGCCGAATTCGATCATGCCGGCGAAGAGCTCGTACGTTGCTTGCGCCAGTCCGCCAGACTTAGGCGCTGATGGAGGGAGATCGAGTGCGAAACGACTGCTCTCCCAAATGCGGGCACTCGCGGGCGCCGCAGTCTCACCCAGCAGCATCGGAAAGGTGTCGCGCAACATTGTCGGTCCGGTAGTCGGTAAAAGACGGACGCAACCGCAAATTCGCCAGTCGGATCCCTTGAGAAGCAGATAGACGGGGTTCAGGCTGTCAAATGCGTCTGTTTCCATCTCGCTTTCGGTCTGAACTTCCCAATCCAGCCTTTCCTTGAAGACCCGATGCCTGAGCCCGTGCATTTCATTGAGCTCGTTTGGAAACTCGCCATAGAGCTCAGGTGTTATCAGCTGCATCATCTGTCGCCTCCGTGCAGGATGTGTTCCCGCTATCGAAGAGCAAAGCCGACATTGATGCAGCCTGTAGACCTTTACAGCTTTCCAACAAAAGGCGTCAGGATCTCCACTGACGGGAAGCAGTCAGCCGTGCTATGCCCTGGTTGATCGTTCGCACGCCAAGCTTTGCCTTGGCGTTTTCCAGATGGAAGGTCACGGTGCGTTTCGAGACGCCGAGAATCTGGCTGATATCCCAGGCGGACTTACCGCGCGCCGCCCATTTCAGGGATTCGAACTCCCGCGGGGTCAGCGTTATGCCATCCACCACGCAATCTTCGGCGAGCTGGCGCCGGGCATGTATATGAAAGTTGATTGCGACCAGCTGCAATGCTTTTTCGTAGCGAGTGAGTGACCGCAAGAGAGGCGGGCGGGACTGGTCGGAAGCAAAGGTCAGCGCCGCAAACCGGCCGCGGTGGTCATGCATGGACATGGTCAATCCGCCGCGAATGCCAAAGTGAGCTGCTTTTTCCAGGATCTCTTGCTGCGAGGCCGGCAGACACTGGCGGGGTCGATCCACGCCCCAACCAAAAGTATCCCAGCCTTGCAGCCCGCGCAGGATCACCGGATCATGGCTGTGGTAGCGCAGTTGCAGATAGTGCGATGTCCAGGATGAAGGATAATTTGAAATCAATCGCGGCGTCTGGCCGGAGACCGACGGGTAACTGAAATAGGCGAAGAGCGGAAAGTCGAAGCCGGCTGCGGCGGACGCAATCGCCTCATGGAGGTCGACCGCATCGACGCTTGCAGAGAGTTGCTCTACGAAGTTTTCGAATACGCGATACATTAGCCCCTTTGCGCCACCTCCTCGAATGTTGCTCGACGCCAGACGGAAACCTGGGTTTAAATGACCCCGCATCGATGCGACGCGGACGATTTGGTCGCCATCATCGCCGGCATTACTTTGTTGCTTCCCCGTGAAGCGAACGCCGCGCACCTGGCCGCATACCAACCGGGGATGTTGAGACGTTATCGATGAGCCGTGTGTCGCCGAGCCAAGCCGCGATAAGCAAGCGTGCTGGTCGGTCAAGCCTTGCTAGCGGCTGCAGGTCTGTTTCGCCGCGAAGTTCCAGGTACTCGACCTCGCGAAAGCCTGTCGCCAGAATTGTTGCACGCGCTTCATCAAGCATGGGCAGGACAGGAGAGCCACGCGCAAGCCGCTCAGCCGTGTCGAGCAAGACCGAAGCCAGCTTTGGGGCAATGGCGCGTTCTGCTGGCGAGAGCCGGCTATTGCGCGACGATAGGGCAAGACCATCGGCTTCGCGGACTGTCGGACATGCGAGCACGGTGATCGGGAGGTCAAGGTCCCGGACCAAGCGCCTGACAAGCTGAAGCTGCTGGAAATCTTTTTCGCCAAAGAAGGCGAAGTCAGCGCCGGTCTGCAGGAAGAGCTTGGCCACGACCGTCGCCACGCCATCGAAATGGCCGGGCCGGAAGGCGCCGCACAGGCCCTCGCTGAGAGTGGACACCGAAACGGCCGTGGCGAAGCCCGCTGGGTACATCTCGTCTGCATCCGGCACATAGAGCAGATGTGCGCCTGTCGGCACGAGCTTGGCAGCATCTTCGTTTTCCGTCCGGGGATAGGCGGCAAGGTCGGCGGCACTGTTGAACTGCTTGGGATTGACGAACAGCGTCACGACTACCCGCTCGGCCTTCTGAAGCGCGGCACGCACGAGGCTCAGATGGCCTTCGTGCAAGGCTCCCATGGTCGGCACAACGGCGATACGGGTGCCTGAGCGACGCCATCCCGCGGCAACAGCGCGGAGCTCGGCAACGGTTCGAACGATCGGCACGCTCATGTGACGCCTCCGGCCTCCGTCTCGTTGGCGTAGAGATGTTCGGCCGCCGGAAAGCGCCGTTCCCTCACGTCGGCGGCGTAAGCCGCTATCGCCGCATCGGCCTGGTCGCCTAGTTCGGCGTAGCGCTTGACGAATTTCGGCCGGAAAGAGCTGAAAAGCCCGAGCATATCGTCGCTGACCAGAATCTGGCCGTCGCAGGCGAGCGAGGCACCGATGCCGATCGTGGGGACGGCGATCTCCGCAGTGATGCGCCGTGCAAGCGGCTCGGGCACTTTCTCCAGCACCACAGAGAAAGCGCCGGCCTCCGTGACCGCACCGGCGTCGCGCCTGATGCGCTCGGCATCGTCTCCCCGCCCCTGGACGCGGTAGCCGCCGAGAGTATTGACCGCCTGCGGCGTCAAGCCGACATGGGCCATGACAGGCACGCCGCGCGCGGCGAGGAAGCGGATCGTCTCGGCCATGGTCTGGCCCCCCTCGAGCTTCACCGCTGCACAACCGGTCTCCGCCATCAGGCGCGCAGCGTTGCGGAAGGCCTGCTCGGGGCTTTCTTCATAGGAACCGAATGGCAGGTCTACGACCATCAATGCTCGCACCAGACCGCGGCGCACCGCCTGGCCGTGCATGATCATCATGTCGAGAGTGACGCCCAGCGTCGACGAGAGGCCGTGCAGGACCATGCCGACGCTGTCGCCGACGAGAACGATGTCGCAGTGTCGATCGGCCAACCTGGCGATCGGCGTGGTATATGCCGTCAGGCAGACGAGTGGAGTCTGGCCTTTCCGCATCCGAACATCCGGCGGTGCAATTCCCTTTGGATCACCAGCTGCGCTCAACCCATCCCTCCTTCCCTAGCGTTACCCGCCGCAGGTGTCGCGTTTGGCACATTTTTGTGCAAGTGCGAAGAGCTAAAAATGGGCATGCAGCTGTGCGGTGTTGACGTGCGGACAGCCTCGCTTACATTAAATCGATTAAGGCTCCCGGGCACGGGTCAACCACTTTCACGAACATGGACGATCAGGCAACAGGAACCAGGAAAGACAAAGCCGGCAAGGCGGACCAAGTCAAAGTGGACCTGATCGCCGTCGTCGTGGCCGTAAATGAAAGTGACCCCTGTCTCCTAACCATCGGCGAGGCTGACACCCTGCCGTCCGGACCTTTTGCGCTTGAGCACCGGTCGCCGCAATCCGGTTTGAGGGGGTGGGTCGAGCAGCAGACCGGCCAGCCCTTGGGGTACATCGAGCAGCTTTACACCTTCGCCGATCGGGACCGAATCGGCGTCGAACGCCAGCAACGCGTCATCTCCATCAGCTATCTCGCTTTGACCAGCAAAGAACAGGCAGCGGGCTCATCCAAGTGCGGCTGGCAAAGCTGGTACGACTATTTTCCATGGGAGGACCACCGCTCCGGCACCCCGCCGGTGGTGCTGGATGTTGTGCGACCGCGCTTGATCGGTTGGGCAGACGGAGCCAGCGACGCGGCCACGCGACGCGAACGCCGGCAGCGGGCGGCGATCGCCTTTGGCTTCGACGACCGTTATTGGAACGAGGAGCTCGTGCTTCAGCGATATGAGTTACTTTATGAAGCAGGCCTGGTCCAAGAGGCCGGAAGCGGACGGGAGACGCCGCTTCCCCTGGTGCCGAGCAAACCTATGGTCGCTGATCATCGCCGTATCGTGGCAACGGGCATTGCGCGGCTGCGCTCCAAGATCAAATACCGGCCCGTTGTCTTTGAGCTTATGCGACCGACCTTTACGCTACTGCAGCTGCAGCGAACCGTGGAGGCGCTCGCCGGCAGGCTCATCCACAAGCCGAACTTTCGCCGCCTGATCGAGCAACAGGAACTGGTCGAGGAGACCGGTGAGACCACTGCGGAGACCGGTGGTCGGCCGGCGAAGCTCTACCGCTTCCGCCACGCCGTTCTCGACGAAAGGGCCATCGCCGGGACAAAATTGCCGCTGGCGCGGGGTTGACATCCCTTATACTCACGGCAAGTATATGCCGGTTATCTTCAACTAGAGTATAAGCGGGGGCATCAATGAGCGCCGTGCTGCCTACGGCCGCGTTCCTCTACGAGCGCGTCCGGCGCGTGATTCCGCCGATTGAATGGCCGTCTTTCGTGGACGATATCGAAGCCATCCTTGCGCTGAAGCGCGAGCGCAATGCCATCATCCTGGCGCACAACTATCAGACGCCCGAGATCTACCATTGCGTCGCAGACATTGTCGGCGACAGCTTGGCGCTGGCCCGCAAGGCTGTGACAGTCGAGGCGCAAGTCATCGTCCTTGCCGGCGTGCATTTCATGGCCGAGACGGCCAAGCTGCTTAATCCGGACAAGACCGTGCTTATCCCCGACCTGGGCGCTGGTTGCTCGCTGGCCGATTCGATCACGGCACAAGACGTGCGGCTGATGCGACAGAGTTATCCCGGCGTGCCCATTGTCACCTATGTCAACACCTCCGCGGCCGTGAAGGCCGAGTCCGACATCTGTTGCACCTCGGGCAACGCAAAGGCGGTGGTGGAATCGCTCGGCGCGCCGCGTGTGATCATGCTGCCCGACGAATATCTCGCCAAGAACGTCGCCGCCGAGACGAAGGTCGGGATCATCGCCTGGAAGGGTCGTTGCGAGGTGCATGAGCGCTTCACCCCGGCCGATATTCGCGAACTGCGCGCCGCACATCCGGGTGTCATCGTGCTGGCCCATCCCGAATGCCCCCCGGACGTTGTCACAGAGGCGGATTTTTCGGGTTCCACCGCGGCCATGTCGGATTATGTCGAGCGGGAAAAACCACCCCGCGTAGTGTTGATGACGGAATGTTCGATGAGCGACAATGTCGCGATCGCGAATCCCGACGTCGAGTTCGTCCGCCCCTGCAATCTCTGTCCGCACATGAAGCGCATCACGCTGGCTAACATTCGCGTCGCACTCGAGGAGAACCGGCATGAGGTTCGGATCGATCCCGGGATTGCAGGGCGCGCGCGCCGCTCGGTCGAGCGTATGCTTTCCATATGAGCCTCGACGTTCATGACATCGGCGGGGCGCCGGTCATCATCGGCGCCGGTGTGGCAGGCCTGATGACGGCGCTTCATCTGGCGCCGGAACCGGTTGTGCTTCTGTCCAATGCGGGGCTGGGAACCGGAGCCTGCAGCGAGCTCGCCCAAGGCGGTCTTGCGGCAAGCGTCGGCGGCGAGGACAGTCCCGAACTTCATCTTTGTGACACCGTCGCGGCCGGCGACGGTCTCTGCGACGTGACGACGGTGCGGCGAACGGTCCGAGCTGCACCTGAAGCGATCAGGACTCTAGAGCGCTTCGGTGTCGCATTTGACCGACGCGCTGACGGCGCGTTGCGGCTCGGGCTTGAGGCGGCGCACTCGCAGCGGCGGATCGTGCATGCGGCGGGCGATGCCACCGGTCGCGAGCTGGTCCGCGCGCTGATCGCCGCGGCACGGCGCACAACCTCGATCACTATCCTGGAAAACGTGGAGGCCCGCCGGCTTGTCGTGGAAGACGGGGCGATTATCGCCGTGGTCGCGGCCGGGTGCACGGGCGCAATCGCCTTGCCAACGCGCCGCGCGGTCCTGGCGACCGGCGGCATCGGCGGCTTGTTTAGCGATACGACAAACCCGCCTGGCTCATGTGGACAGGGGCTCGCGCTCGCCGCCTGTGCCGGGGCGGAGTTCGCCGACCTGGAATTCGTGCAGTTCCACCCGACCGCCCTCGAGGGTCCGCGGCGGCCGATGCCGCTGGTGAGCGAAGCGGTGCGCGGCGAGGGTGCTGTGCTCATCGACGAGCAAGGAGAGCGTTTCCTCGCTGAAACCCCCGGGGGCGAGCTTGCGCCTCGCGACGTGGTTGCGCGCGCGGTTTGGCACCAGCTCGCTGCCGGACGCCGTGTGTTCCTGGACGCAAGGCGATGTCTCGGCCTCAGATTTGACAAGCGCTTTCCGGCGATCGCCGATTTGTGCCGCCAGGCCGGCATCGATCCCGCGATCGACCCGATCCCGGTGCGCCCGGCGGCACATTATCACATGGGCGGTGTTGCTGTAGACGCTGCCGGCCGCAGCTCCATCGAGGGATTGTGGGCATGTGGCGAGGTCGCATGCACCGGTCTGCACGGCGCGAACCGACTCGCCAGCAACTCGCTTATCGAAGCGGCGGTCACAGCGAGCTGGGTTGCTGAAAGCGTCGCCGACGTATCACACACCCGGCGTCCGCGCGTGTGTTCCGCGTTCGTGCCTCGACGGCCAGACGCCTCCGGCATCCGCCCAATCGTCTCGGCCGCGCTCGGCATCATACGCGATAGCGAGACGCTACGCGACGGGGTGGCGACCCTGTTGCCGATCGCAGCTCACGACAGCGCTACCTCCGGCCCCGCCTTGGTCGCGCTGATGATCGCCATTGCGGCCCTGCGGCGCGAAGAGAGCCGCGGCTCGCACTGTCGTTCCGATTTCCCCGGACGCGATGCAGATGCGCGCCAGTCACGGCTGACACTGCGCAGCGCAATACAGACCGCCGTCGCACTCAGCTGGCGGGCGCCGATACGGAGCACCCTGACATGAATTCGTTCTCACCCCTTCCCTCAACCCTGATCGAGCCGATCGTGCGCGGTGCTCTTCTCGAAGACCTGGGCAGATGCGGTGATCTGACCAGCGACGCCGTGATCCCGCGTGATCGCACGGCCACCTTGGTGCTCAAGTCGCGACAGATGGGCATCGTTGCCGGTCTCGATCTGGCCGCCTTCGCCTTCATGCTCGTCGAGCCTGCGATCGACATGCACATCTGGCGAGCTGACGGCAGCGATGTCGCGGCGGGCGAGGCTATCGCCAAGTTGTGCGGACCGGCGCGAGGCCTGCTCACGGCCGAGCGCACGGCGCTCAATTTTCTGTGCCGCCTGAGCGGTATCGCCACTGCCACAGCGACGATGGTCGAGGCCGTGCGTGGCCACAAGGCGAAGATCGTGTGCACGCGAAAGACGACGCCCGGCCTGCGCGCGCTGGAGAAATATGCGGTACGCGTCGGCGGCGGCGCCAATCACCGTTTCGGGCTCGACGACGCCGTGCTGATCAAGGACAACCACATCGCGATCGCCGGCGACATTCGCACGGCAATAGAGCGGGCGCGCGCCGCCGCAGGCCACATGGTGAAGATCGAGGTCGAGGTCGAGACCCTTGAGCAGCTCGATACAGCGCTCACGCTGGGAGTCGACGCAGTGCTGCTCGACAATATGTCGGTTGAGGACCTTGCGCGCGCCGTGGCAATCGTCGGTGGCCGCGCCATCACCGAGGCTTCCGGTCGGGTGACGCCGAAAACGGCTCCGTTGATTGCTGCGACGGGGGTCGACCTCATCTCAGTCGGATGGCTGACACACAGCGCGCCCATCCTCGACATCGGCCTGGATATGCCGGCGCATCAGCGCGCGCTTGAACTGATGGAGATGGAATGAAAAGCATTCCCACCTCCGATGGAGCGCGCCGACGCAGGAACTGCTCCATGCGAGCCTGCATCTTTGTGCGGCGCACCCTTCAACTGGTTCAGGCTCATCGGGCTGATCGACGATCGTAGCGAACCCGAGGAGGGTCGACAGACTCCTGCATGTGCTGTCGGACCAGCGACAAAGCTTTTGACGACGACGATTGGAACGAACTCGGAGTGCGACGTGAAGCAAGCGATGCAATCGATCGAGGGGGCACTATCCCGATGGAACCGCAAAGAGGCCGAGGCTATCCACGGGATGCCGTTCAATGACCTGCTCTTCCTGGCTCAGACAATCCACCGCCAGAACTTCGATCGCAACCGGGTGCAGCTGTCCCGGCTGCTCAGCATCAAGACCGGCGGATGCCCGGAGGATTGCGGCTATTGCAGCCAGTCTACGCATAACAAAACCGGCCTGAAGGCATCCAAGCTGATGGAGGTGGAGCGTGTCATTGCCGAAGCGATCAAGGCGCGGGACGCCGGCGCCACCCGCTATTGCATGGGCGCCGCATGGCGCAGTCCGAAGGAACGCGACATGGGCTCCGTGGTCGCCATGATCGAAGGCGTGAAGGCGCTCGGCATGGAGACCTGCATGACGCTTGGAATGCTGGACCTCAGTCAGGCGCAGCGCCTGAAGGCGGCCGGTCTCGACTACTACAACCACAACATCGACACGTCCGAGCGCTATTACGGCGAGGTTGTTTCAACCAGGACCTTTGCCGACCGGCTGGAAACACTTGGGCACGTGCGCGAGGTTGGCATGAAGGTCTGCTGCGGCGGCATTGTCGGGATGGGAGAGGAAAAGGCCGATCGCATCGACATGCTGGTCACACTCGCGAACCTGCCCGAGCCGCCGGAAAGCGTGCCGATCAACATGCTCATCCCCATCGAAGGCACGCCGCTTGCCGAGGCCGAGCCCATCGATCCTATCGAATTCGTCCGCATCATTGCGCTCGCCCGCATAATGATGCCGAAGTCCTATGTAAGGCTCTCCGCCGGCAGGACGGCGATGAGCGATGAAACGCAGGCGCTGTGCTTCTTTGCCGGCGCCAATTCGATCTTTGTCGGCGACATGCTGCTGACGGCGGACAATCCGGGCGAGGACAAGGATAATCGTCTATTTAGGCGTCTCGGCATAGAGCCGATGCCAGGCGAGGCAAGATGAACGAGCCGCCGCTTGCCCGCTATGAAGCAACCTTGCAGGGTCTGGCACGCAAGGGCCGGCTGCGGACGCTGGCGCCGCGCGCCGGGCTCGACTTCTCGTCCAACGATTATCTCGGGCTTGCTGCGTCGAAGAGACTTGGCGATGCAGTCGGGGCGGCAATCGAGGGGGGCACCCCGGTCGGCGCTACCGGATCGCGGCTCCTGCGCGGCAACGCGCCGGAGCATGAGGCGTTGGAGGCAGATGCGGCGGCGTTCTTCGGGGCCGAACGGGCGCTGTTCTTCGGCAGCGGCTACATCGCCAACTTCGCCCTGCTGAGCGCCCTGCCGCAGAAGGGCGACCTGCTGATCCTCGACGAACTCGCGCATGCCAGCATGCATGAAGGGGCGCGGGCTGGACGCGCCGAGTTCAGGCCGGCCACGCACAACGACATAGATGCTTTTGAGGACGCGATCAGGCGCTGGCGCGCCGAAGGTGGCATGGGGCATATCTGGATCGCAGTCGAAAGCCTGTATAGCATGGATGGCGACTGGGCGCCGATGGAGAGCCTGGTCGGGCTTGCCGATCGGTACGAGGCATTCATAGTGGTCGACGAGGCACATGCCACCGGCGTCTGGGGTCCGGACGGCCGGGGGCTGGCCGCCGCTTTCGAGGGCCGCGACAACATTGTCGCGCTCCACACATGCGGCAAGGCGCTCGGCGCATCCGGCGCACTCGTCACTGGGCCGGGAGTGCTGTGCGACTATATTGTCAACCGCTGCCGGCCCTTTATCTACGCCACCGCGCCATCGCCGCTAATGGCGGTGGCGGCGCGCGAAGCGCTCGCAATCCTGATCGACGAGCCGATTCGCCGCGTTCAGCTGCATGAGTACATTGCCTTCGCGGGCCGCCAACTGGCCGAGCGCTGTGGCGTGGCGCGCAGCGGCTCGCAGATCCAGCCACTTGTCATTGGCGATGTCAGCCGCACCATGGTGATAGCGGCGGCACTGCAGGCCCGCGGCTTCGACATACGCGGCATTCGCCCGCCGACCGTGCCGGAGGGCACGTCGCGGCTGCGCATTTCGCTGACGCTGAATGTCGGCAAGCCTGACATTTCGGCCATGGTCGAGACGCTCGTCGAGGTGTTAGGCACGGGATGACCACGCGTATCGTCGTCACCGGAACGGACACGGGAATAGGGAAGACCGTGTTTTCGGCTGGGCTCGCCGGGCTGCTCGACGGCTTTTACTGGAAGCCGGTGCAATCGGGTCTCGATGAGGAGACCGACAGTGAGGCGGTTGAACGGCTCGCCGGCCTGCCGTCAGGGCGCGTGCTGCCGGAAGCTCACCGCTTGAAGAGCCCGCTGTCGCCGCATCGTTCAGCCGAAATTGACGGCGTCTCGATTGACGCTGCCGATCTTGCATATCCGGTCCTGCCGACACCGCTCGTCATCGAAGGCGCTGGCGGACTGATGGTGCCGATCAACCGACAGACAAGATTTATTGACATCTTCGCTGAATGGCAACTGCCGGTCATTCTGTGCGCCCGCACCGAGCTCGGCACGATCAACCACACTCTGCTGTCGATCGAAGCCCTGCGGGCTCGCTCCATCCCGCTGATCGGCATCGCCTTCATCGGCGAAGAGGTAGCCGATACGCAAAGGACAATCACCGAATTCGGCGCGGTGGGTCAGCTCGGCAGGCTGCCACACCTCGTTCCGTTGACGCGCGAAACTCTGCGGAAGGCGATGTTTGCCGGCTTCGACCTCGCCAAGATTGCCGGAGGCGAATGATGTCGCGGTCGCCGGTCTGGCATCCATTCACCCAGCACGCGATCGAGCCGGCCATGCCGTCCGTTGTCCGCACGGAAGGGGCTTGGCTAGAGACGAATGACGGAAGGCATATCCTCGATGCAATCTCCTCCTGGTGGGTGGTCACCCACGGACACCGCCATCCACGGATCATGGAAGCAATCCGGAATGCGACTGAGATGCTCGACCAGGTGATCTTCGCCGGTCTCACCCATCAGCCGGCAGAGCAATTGGCCTCCGCCCTGATCGAAATAGTGCCGGCAGGCCTCGACTGGGTCTTCTATTCCGACAGCGGATCCATGTCCGTCGAAGTCGCGCTGAAGATGGCGCTCGGCTATCACCGCAACATCGGCGCGCCGCGTTCGCGCATCGTCGTCATGGAACACAGCTATCATGGCGACACGATCGGCACGATGAGCGTCGGAGCCCGCGGCGTGTTTAACGCCGCCTACGAACCCCTGCTGTTCGAGGTCGACACCATTCCGTTTCCGGCCGCAGGGCGCGAGCAGGAAACGCTGGATAGATTCGAGGCTTTCTCGCGCGACCGCCGCGCCGCCGCGCTGATCGTCGAGCCGCTGGTGCTCGGCGCCGGCGGCATGTTGATGTATCCGGCCTGGGTTCTGGCCGAATTGAAAAAGATCACTGAGGCCTCCGGCACCCTGCTGATCGCCGACGAGGTGATGACCGGCTGGGGGCGCACCGGAAGCACGTTCGCCTGCGAGCAGGCGCTGATCTCTCCGGACATACTATGCACCTCGAAGGGCTTGAGCGGAGGCGCGATCCCACTGGCGGCCACACTCGCGACCGAAGCCATCTTCCAGGCCCATTACTCCGAAGATCGGCAGAAGACCTTTTTCCACTCGAGCTCCTACACCGCCAATCCGATCGCTTGCGCGGCAGCACTCGCCAATGTCGAGATCTGGCGGGACGAGCCGGTGGCCGAGCGGATTGCGGCCTTGAGCGCCGGGCAGGCCGTCGGGCTTCGACGCTTTCGCAACAATGCCAACTTCACAGATTGCCGGGCGACCGGCACGATCGCAGCTCTCGATCTGCGCGCCGGCTCGGCCGGCTATCTGGCCGAGATCGGACCAAAGCTGCGCGCTTTCTTCCTCGAGCGCGGCCTGCTCGTGCGCCCGCTCGGCAATGTGCTCTATCTCCTTCCGCCCTATTGCATCACCGGCGAGGAGCTCGACCGGCTCTATGACGCCATCGAGGAGGCCGGCGAACGCTTCGGTCCGAGCGCATGAGCAGATCGTCGCGCTTTCTCGGGTTTGGAGATCATGCGCCGGCGCGAAAGGTGGAGAACCAGGAAATCGAAGATCGTCTCGGGCTCGAACCCGGCTGGATCGAGCAGCGCACCGGAATTCGCTCGCGCTTCTGGGCAACCGACCAGGATACGCTGTCGGGCCTTGCCGCGCACGCCGGTGACATGGCACTGGCGAATTCCGGCCTCGACCGTGGCGACATCGGCCTGCTGTTACTCGCCACCTCGACGCCCGATCACCTTCTGCCGCCCAGCGCGCCGCTGATAGCACATCGCCTGGGCTTAGGCCGCGCCGGTGCGATTGATCTCACAGGCGCCTGCGCCGGCTTCATCTATGCCCTGATGTTTGCGGACGGATTCACCCGCCTCCATGGCAAAGCGACCTTGGTCATCGCCGCCAACATCCTCAGTCGCCGCATCAATCCAGTCGAGCGCGCAAGCGCGGTGCTGTTTGCCGATGCCGCCGGCGCCGTGGTGATTGCCCCGTGCGAAGAGCCGGATCGGGGCATTCTCGGTGCCGCGTTGGCTTCGGACGGCTCGCGCTATGGGCTGATCCAGATTCCCGCCGGAGGAAGCAACACACCGTTCCACGGCGGCATGGACCTCGGGCAGACCCGGATGACGATCGCCAACGGCCGCGAAGTGTTCGCCAAGGCCGTGGAGATGATGTCTCGCTGCTCGCAGGACGCGCTCTCTGCTGCCCGAATGCGGTCGCAAGACATCGACAGGTTCGTGCCACACCAGGCCAATGCCCGCATTTTCGATGTGGTCGGGAGGAACCTCGGAATCGCCGATGAAGCAATCGTCAAGACGATCGCCGAGTACGGCAACTCTTCCGCCGCGACCATCCCGCTCTCGCTCTCGCTTTCGCATCGGGCGCAGCCGTTTCGGCCGGGCGAAAAGGTTCTCCTTGCGGCGGCGGGTGCCGGTCTCACCGGAGGCGCCCTCATCCTCGGAATTTAGCGGTACGACGGCCATGCACAGGATTTGTCACGAATGACACTAGCAAAACGGGCCCAATGCGAAAAAAATAGTCGCCGGCAAGCTGCATGGGCGCTGGTTCGGTGACGCGAGAGCGAAAACCCTGCAGACGATTTTCTCGAGCAGGACGATCGGCAAGGCTACCTTGCTGGGCGAGGAGTGGTTTGCGCCAGTCTAGAGAGCGGAGGTATCCAACTCCTCATTGCGATGAAGTCATCCTCGATATGTCGGCCCTTATTGGCCAACATCGTAACGGCAGTAGTGGCAGCCGTGAATTGAATAACCGGCCCCTCGAAGGCATCAACCGTCATGCAGTCCGAAAAAAATGCTCATCTGCCTGTCTCAACAACGCTGGCTCCATTTCGGAACCCGGTGTTTCGCTCGATCTGGACGGCCACACAAATATCCAGCCTCGGGTGGCTCGTGCAAACGGTGGCCATCAGTTGGCTGATGGCCACGATTTCCGCTTCGGATCTGATGGTTGCACTCGTGCAGGCCGCATCCACATTGCCGGTATTCTTCCTCTCAATTCTTGCCGGAGCCATCGCCGACAACTTCAGCCGCCGATGGGTGATGTTTGCGGGGCACTTCCTGATAGCCTTGGCATCGACGACGCTGATGATTTCGGTGGGCCTGGGATTTGTCGATCCCTGGCTCCTACTTGGATTGGGCTTTCTGGCTGGCTGCGGCTTCGCTCTGAATGATCCGGCCTGGCATGCCTCGGTCGGCGATATCTTGGACAAGCGCGACATTCCGGCCGCAGTGACGCTGATGTCTGTCGGATATAACATCATACGCAGCATAGGACCCGCTTTGGGTGGGACGATGCTGGCCTTCTTTGGGCCGCTCGCCGCTTTCGCCCTGGCCGCGCTGAGCGATCTGGTCCCTCTCGGCGCGATATGGCGTACCAAATGGAAGGTTCGCACTTCGCCTCTCCCTCGTGAGCGAATGACGATGGCAATTCATGACGGAGTGCGCTTCACGGTATTGTCCTTGGAGATCAGGGCAGCGATTGCCCGTGCAACCTTTTTCGGGCTGGCAAGCATCTCCATACTTGCGCTACTCCCACTAGTCGTCCGGGATCAGCTGAAAAGCGGCCCAATCGTCTACGGCATCTTGCTGGCCGGCTTCGGCATGGGTGCTTTCGTCGCGGGCATGAGCAATAGCTTTTTAAGGCGGATCACGTCTCAAAACAGGCTGGTATCGTTCGCCTCTGTTGCTTGTGCAGCATGTTGCCTTTCCCTTGCACTCACATCCTCGGTCGCCGTGGCGGCCATTTCGCTGGCACTTGGTGGCGCGGGTTGGCTTATCACCTGGACCGGCATCGACGTGTCGGTGCAGCTGGCAAGCCCAAGGTGGGTCGTCGGCCGCACACTGTCGATATACTACGCCCTGAGCGCAGGGGGTATGGCGGCCGGCAGCTGGATCTGGGGTACTGTCGCACAGGACTACTCCTTAGCCTGGGCTCTGGAGGGCGCCGCAGGCGCTCTGTTGCTGGTTGCAGCTGCGGGTATACTGTTCCCGGTCCGTCCATGGGAAGAAGCGGATCAGGAAAGTTCGGATTTTCACCCGCCGGAGCTGGCACTCGAGTTGAAGCCGAGGAGTGGCCCCATAGTCGTCAAGGTCGAGTATCTTATAGCCGAAGAGAATATCGAGACCTTTCTGGGCTACATGCGCGCAAGGCGCCATGTTCAGAGCCGTGCCGGTGCGCGAAACTGGACACTCCAGCGAAATCTTCAAACGCCTTCGATTTGGACAGAGACATTCCGCACGCCAACCTGGATGGACTTTCTTCGCCTGAATCATCGGCTCACGGCAGCGGACAAGGAAGTCGGCCAGCGTCTCCTGGCACTGCATGATGGAGAGCGTCCTCCGCAAACAGTGCTTTCGATCGAACGAACGACTGAGGCAGCTCGTACCCGTGCCTCGACAATCTTTTCTCGTCCTCCGAGGTGACGTGATCACGAAAGCGATCGCATCGCGCATTGGGATCTGCCGCGCCGGTCGACTTGAAGCAGCGCGAAGGCCGCATCCCAGTACGCGGAGCCTATGCGTCCGGCGCTCTCTCGCGAATACCCATGCCGCCGCGGGGCTCGAGGCCGGGGGCAGGAACGGTCCGTTCTGGGCCATCTTCGATGCGGCGCGCGACGGCAAGAAGGAGGGCATCGGTTTCGAGCGCTGGTGGTCGCGCCTGCGCACAAGCCGATCAGCATCACGTTCGACGTGCGCTTGAGCAGCGCTGTGCGGCTCAGAGACTGGCAGAGGAGGATCTGACTCGCTACCGGCTGGCGCTGGGCCAGCCGGAACCAGGCCTGTTCGAAGACGGCGCTGGCGCTCGACCTTTCGGCGCCGGACATGGAGTGAGGGTGGGCGACGGAGCACCAGTCGCCTTGACGCCCTTGCAGGACGCCATCTTAACCGCGAACGGCGAGCTTTCAGGGATCATTGCTGCGCCTTTGGGCGGCTTGCCGTTCCCGATGTTCGAACGCGTCGGTGAAGCTATCGAGTTCTTGGGGGGTCATCCCAAGCGCCCGCCCCTCCTCCCGCCATGACGCGACCGCCTTTTCGACTTCTGCGAGTATCGTCTTCGCTCGATCGCTCCTGATCCGGAAATAAGCGATTACCGACATCAGTGCGTCGACAGTCGCTTCGGGCCCAGTTTCTTCGGATATCCAGGTTTTCAGCTCTCGCACGCGCTCAGGGAACGGGTTGATGTCGAATGCAGGCGCCAGGCGCCATTGCCCGCGATGCACATGGAGAAAGCCGTGATTGTGGAGGTGGTCATCGACATTGGTGATAAGGATCGAGAACGCGATGCGCCGCCAAAGCTCTTCGATGTTGGCTGCTGGCTGGCTGCCGTGCTGACGAAGCACATCCACGAGTTCAGTATAGCTATGCTCGCCAACGTCCCCTGACTCTGCGCCGATCATCGTGGCGGCCGAGATATACATGAGTCGATTGCCGTTCGGAGTCCTATCGAAACGCCGTATGAGCGCGACAGGGGCGCCGTCGCTGTCGAGCAGACGTGTCTCAGCAGCATCCACGCCGGCTTTTCTGGCCAAATTCATAGCGAGCACTTCGCCTTTTGTGACAGATCGATCATCGGCAACGCTCGGAAACTTACCGATAGCGAGGCGTCCGTCATCGTCGACGACAGAGCATTTCGGACGAAGGCCCCCAAGAGACGTGCCACGTCCACGCAAATAGGCGAGATCCGTTGCCGTCTCGGTGTTCGTCTCGACGGCGTGCGTGGCTGCGAGGAGTTGACCGATTTCAATGAGCGGCGGCGTAGTGCGTCGACCCTCCTCGGTCGTTCTTTGGTAACGCCCTTCTTCGTCCTTCAACCGGAGCGCACCAATGCGGCTCATGTCGTCCACTGCCAAGAGGTAATCCATCGCGTTCAGAGGCCGCGTTTCGGCGACATTTCCCGCCCGGCGCACCTCTTGGCGACGCTTGGCGTGGTCGCGCTGGATGACACGCCGGCCCCATCCGTCCGGCTCCGTGTCAGCGATCGCGTTGTGGAACACGGATCCGTCGCCGGTCTTTCGATGGAATTGAGGGCCAGTAACGAGTGGCAGACCGGGTTCGATCGAGAAGCCTTCCGCTGCTCTCAGCCAACCTCCATCATATTCAAAGGCAGCGCTCTCGCGCGCACCCTGCTGATCATAGCGCAACGTACCCAGTGGCATCGCTTCTTCGCCAATGTGAACAGCAATAGAACGTCTCATATTGCACCCGGTGGCTTCCGCACCCTTACCCTCTTGGGCAAACGTTCGGCGTCGAGGAGCAGGCCTTGCTCATCGCGATGTGCGTCGATGATCTGCGCCAAAGCCTCATCAAAGCCCAAAACGAAAAAGGTCATGGCGTAGGCCCCCATAGCGACAGTCGGGTCTCCTTTTTCGATCTTCAGATAGGTGCTCTTTGCGACACCCAGTCGTTCCGCCATCATCATCACGGTCAGGCTGCGCTTCTTACGGGCGAGCGCAATGTCGGCGCCGAGCTTGCCAAGCGCCCTCTTGACTCTGGGAGGCAATGTATCTGTCACTGTTGAGCGCATGTTTGTCTCATACAAACGACCTTAACTCATTCTAGGGCGCTTGTATAAGACCTAAACCGTGATCTGTCGAGAGTTTGCCTGTTTGACCGATCGACAAGGCGGTGGCCCTGCAACCAACCACACTACTCTCGTGAGCAGCATCCATCCGATCCGCAATGGGCGCTAGGTGAGTCGCACGGGGGTGTGAACGATTGCGCCGCTGCAAAACGAAACGGGCCATCCTTGGCACGATCCAGATGTGTGCTGCAGCGGGGCTCCCGCCTGACGTACCGAGCGGCGCCGCCGCATGCTGTCTCGACCCGAGCTTCACAACAAACAGGTGCTGTCGGTATCGCACGAAAGTGTCACATATCGAACATACGAGCCTGTCCCAAAACGTCTGCTCGGTGCTCAGCCTGACCCCCAAAAAGCAAAAAGAAGGGAGCGCGACGAAGTTGCGCCGGCCAATTCAAGTGTCAGCGCGGAGCTACCTCTTCAGGATGGCACGTCGCTTGCTGCTCCGCATCGAACGCCGACGGCCAACCCACAACTAACGGAGATGAATATTGGTTCAGAAATGCTGAACCCCCGGTGTACTGAAAGAATTTGAGGAACGGTTGTGGGAAGCGCGGCAAGGCAATAGGCGATTTTGCCTTTCTTGGATCCGGACGGAGGTCGAATCTCACCTCGTTCGGGCAGTTGGTAGCCAACCACAGTTGTTTCTTCCATAAATCGAACTGCGATAAAGCACAGTACAAGTATCACTTGGCTTACTCACACCGGAACTCCTCTAGTCAACTTAGTATCGCGCATTCCTCAAAGAGAAGCGAGATGCACATGTTTTTGGTCCTGGGATAGGCCGCCGGTTCGCCCTTTGACGCGTCCGCCTTTTATTCTTTGAACTGGAGATCCAGAATGAACGTAAGCAGCCTTCTTCTCGGCTCAGTTGCGGCCCTGATCTCCGTTTCCGTCGCTCGCGCGACGGACGAAGTCTCCGCGCCGGCTCCGACCGAATACGTCAAGATCTGCGACGTCTACGGTTCGGGCTACTTCCATATCCCCGACACCGAGACCTGCGTGCGCATCGGCGGCTACATCCGTTACGACGTCGGCCTCAGCGATGTCCGATCGTATGACGGGATAAGAACCTCCGATGTGAGAACTGGCGAGGCTCAGGGCACCTGGCGAAACAACACGCGTTTCACGTTCAAAACTTGGACGCGCCAGGAGACCGAACTAGGCGCACTGAAGACCTATACTGAAACTCGCGTGAACTTCGGCAACCACAACGCTTATCCGGGTCCGGAAAGCCCTCACAACTATATCTTCAACAGCGGCGTCAAGTTGACTTCCGCCTGGATCCAGCTTGGTGGCCTCCGAGTTGGCAAGGACGATTCGGCCTTCGACACGTTTACAGGCTACGCCGGAAACGTGCTCAATAACGTACTCGTTCCGTACGGCGATTTCGATACCAACGTGGCTCAGTATTACTTCGATGCCGATAACGGCTTTTCGGCTCTGGTTTCACTTGAACAAGGGTCGGGTGTAGTCGGTACTATCGACAGCCATGTTCCGCACGTCGTCTTCGGCGTGAAACAGACGCAGGGCTGGGGCGCGATCACCGGCGTAATCGCTCGTGACAGCGACTACGAAGCTTTGGCCGGCAAGCTCCGAGTCGATGTCAATGTCACAGATGACCTGTCGCTATTCGGAATGTTCGGCTACGGCTCCATTGGCAATCTCAACGATGACCCAACCAACGCGGTCGCCGCTCACGGTCGCGGCATCTACAAAATTTGGAGCGGCAATTGGGCTTTCTGGGCGGGCGCCACTTACACGTTAACCGAGAAAACTTCGTTCAACCTTCAGGTCTCGGGTGATCAGCTCAGGGACTCAGGACTGGCTGCAAACGTCGCCTATATGGTCATTCCAGGTTTCACAGTCACAGCCGAAGTCGATTATGCCCATTACGCCAAGTTCGCTGCCGTCGACCGTTCCGGAATGAACCCGGCTCATGTCGGCAAAAGGAACAGCCTCGGCGGCGTGCTGCGATTCCAAAGCTCGTTCTAACGGAGCGAACCTGAATGTCGGAGGCCCGACTGGAGGCCTCGGTGTCTGGCTTTACGATGTTCAAGATGTGGTTCCGGACGATCATGCCCGGACATTGGTTGCCGGACTTCATAGCCTGATCAGCGAGGCTTCCATAGAGCGCTTAGCAATTCCACTGAATAACTCGTCCAGGACATGTCTCTCGGCCCCATCTGCATCCCTGTTGTGCTACCCTCATTGCGATGAGCGCTCGAGATCGAGAGCTTCGGAGGCACGGCAAGAACGGCTGAGAAATGCCTGGAAGCTTCGTCCAGGCATTCGTCAAGTTTCCTCAGTGGTTCAGAACGACCGTCATTGCAAAATCAGTTCGGTTCAGTAAGATTCTTGTTCTGTTTGGGTCATCTTGAAGGACTAGTGTCTGAGTCGCAGCGGACCGTCCAGAGGCGCGCAAGCCTTTGGTCCTGATCGAACGGAACGCGTGACAGCATAAGCTCGATCTTTAGTCCACGGTGGTGCTACGTTGCCTAGTTCTCCGGCGCGTGATTTGACGCCGAGATATGGCGGATCGAGCCGGCGTCCTCAGCAGCACCGCAAATTGTGCGTGATTGCATCCATGTCGTGGATGTTCTTTATCGAAGCAATCGATTTTTCTGGCTGTCCGATGATGAATATGAAGCGTCACTTGGCGTGGTGGGCGCCATCGGAGTAGTTGCATGGAATGTTTGTCCAGTGTGGCCCGGGTGCCGAGGCGATCTCCGGTGAGGTCGACCATGTGATCAGCAATCGAACGGCAATCGGCGGTCGTGGAGACAATGAGCACGGATTCAGCCAGATAGCTGGGACCATCTACCTGATTATAGCTGCTACAAACCGCATGTGGTCGGCGAGCACGGCTCAGCTGAGGCCCCTGCCGTCGTGAGGGGTCGAAGCACCGCCTGCGAGCTATATTCATCTGCTTCCAAGATCGTGAGGATGTGCTCCGCGTCGCGGAGGCTTTGGGAGCTCATCTCGTCCTGGAAGCGGACCAAGACCAAGTTTGGCAACGGTGTTAAACCGTCCTCATAAGGGGAGAGGTAGGCGTGGCTTTCCTGTTCCAGCAAAATCCGGCCGCATACCGAACCTATAAGGAGCTGGAATTCAGGTCGGACCTTCGCAAGGCGTGCACCACGGATCAAACGCCGTTTCCTTGGGGAACATGGCTCAGTTCCGACAAAGCAATTGTAATCGCCCTAGCTGCCTCGATTGCGCTCTTGGTCGGGACGCAGGGGCCCCAGATCAACGACGCGGTCCTAAGCCAGCTGCGAACGATTCAGATCAACGATGCATTGCTCCGGCGCGACGTCGCCCGCGCTCGGACCGATATGGCATTGGACTACCGTTCGGTTGCTTCTACCGGACAGGCATTGCAAAGGAATCGTGAATACTTGCAACGCCCTCTCGACGTTTCGCCCGATGAGAGCTCCGGGCAATCCAAATTGCTCGCGCAGCTCATAAACTCGATCGAAAACAAAGAGGCTGCCATCTCAGCCTTGATCAAGCAAAATCAGCTTATGCAAAGCTCTCTCGCAGATCTTGCTCGCTCGATTGGTCGCCTCGGGGGGGCACCCTTGGGCAGGGTTGAACTTTCGAAGCTGATCGTGTTTTCGGCTGAACCGGGGCTCACCCTCGCATCACAGATGGATCAGCCTCTCGACCGATTTGCTCCGAACCAGGCCCGAGCTGCCGCGGATGCTTTGGGTAATTTCCTGTCTTCTTTATGGAGGTTGGACGAAGCTGCCAATCAGATCGCATCCCTCGACACGTTCTCCATGGCAGCCGAACTGGAGCGAGAGCATCTGAAAGGCTACAGCTTGGCCAACGCGCAAGCGCAGCGTACGCGACTTTTCTTTGGCTTGGTGTCCATATGCCTTTGCTTGTTTGCGATCATTCGGTCCTCCAGGCAGCATCTGCGGACGAACCGGTTGAAAAGGCGGTTGGAGCTTGAAGAGGCGTTGAATGAGATCGAAGCTCGCTTCAACGATAGTAAAGCAAAGAACGCCTCGGCGGGCTTTTCCGCCGAAGCAGCGCTTAGACTCGTTCAACGCGTTTTCGATGCGGATCAATGCGCGCTTGCTCTGGTGGATCCGAGTCTCAGCAGGCATACCGAGTGCTTTATGGCCAACACGTGCATACCCGTCTGGAACGTCGCGCATATTGATCAAGTCGTTTCACTTGTCCGCCCCGGACGGCCAGTGTTTCGCGTCATTCCGGCGGCGGAAATGGTTCGGACCGCCATAGGCACTTCCGGTGTGTGTCAAATTGTTGGATGCCGGGCCTCCGATCAGCAGGCTGTGGTTTGCATCCTTGTTTTTGAAGGAGATCGCTCACTCCCCTCAGCAGACGACCTCCGGGTTCTTGCCAATGCTATTGTGCGTTTAAGCAACCATCTTGAAATGCAACGTGTAAATGCGGAATGCGACCTTCTGGTGAGTCGATGGGAGCATGTGGAAAGGCTGAGGACTGTCGGCACAATCGCAAGCGGCGCCACACACGAATTCAACAATATTTTAGGAGCAATAATTGGATACTCAGAGATTGCCCAAAGTCTTGTGCGTCGTCCCTCAAGACTTCGTAACCACATCGATCAAATCATCTTAGCTGGACACCGAGCCAAGCTGATCGTTGACCAGATTTTGTCACTCAGCCGAAACCGACAGCGCGTGGCAGTGCCTTTCAATGTCTCTGAAATTCTTATGGATCTTGCGCCATTGCTGCGGGTCACAGTTCGTGCCGATGTTCAGTTGAACTTCAAGATCAACGAGTGGCAAACGGTGGTCGAGGGCAGCCCAACCGAGATACAGCAGATTCTCATGAACCTGTGCAAGAACGCGTCGGAGGCTGTCTTGAACGAGGGCCGTGTCGAGGTTAGCGTTTCTCGCGCCCAGGTGTGCCAAACCAAGCCGCTGGCTCAGGGAACCTTGAGACCTGGAGATTACGTTCTCATCTCCATCAGCGACAATGGCCCAGGAATCGCAAGTTCGATACTTCCGCATGTCTTTGAGCCCTTTTTTACCACGCGCTCTTGCGTCGGCGGGACCGGGCTGGGTCTTGCCGCGGTTGACA
The DNA here is from genome assembly GCF_055811075.1 of Mesorhizobium sp. WSM4820. Lineage (NCBI taxonomy): Bacteria > Pseudomonadati > Pseudomonadota > Alphaproteobacteria > Hyphomicrobiales > Phyllobacteriaceae > Mesorhizobium > Mesorhizobium sp. WSM4820. The sequence continues at coordinate 70,618 of NZ_JBVVQN010000023.1, forward strand.
GGCACGTGAGCGCGCTCGCAGGATGCCTTGACGTCACCTCGGCTGTTGGCCGAGGTACGCGCTTTGATATTTACTTACCGGCCTCCGAGGAGGAGCCAGTCAGCGCTGACATCGCTTTCGGTCCCTACGAGGGATCACTCGGCAACGGAGAAATCATTGCAGTCGTGGAGCCCGATCCAGCAGAGTTGGAGATCTACAAGGACAAGGTCGCCGCGCTGGGTTATAAGCCGGTCGGCTTCGCGACCTTCGAAAGTCTTTGCGGCTGGATCGAGAGCGGGAAAGCAGCTGACCTGCTAATCTTGGGTAAAATGCCTTTCCTCGAGCGAGGACAGGCCGAATCCGTATGCCCCACCCTCATGACGGTGCCTGTCATAGTCGTCGGTGAAATCGACCCCATGCCGGTCACATCTGATAATCAGGCCTTCGTCCTTTGGCTAGCGAAGCCGGTCTCGTCCAGGACAATGGAGCATGCAATTCGTACAATGATCATGGCATGATGCCGCCGGCTCGCTCGGGCCTCAAGCAATCCGGGAAGGCCTCTCAAAAGACATCGAAGCAGAATAAAATGACGCGTCACATCACCGACTTATCGATCCCGAGACGTTGTTTCAACCTTAGTGCTTGTTGAGAAGGTCGGCTACTGTCTCTCCCCGTCGCCGGGCATCAGCGGCGAGCCATACTTCTCCCACCTCATACACTTCGCCTTGGGTACTGAACGGGACAATGACGTCAACGGCAGCCGACAGCATGTCAAGAAGCGTGCGGTCTTCCACAGCGGCTCCTTGCGCGCTGCTCTTGACGAGTGAAAAGAGCTTCTTGAAGCCTTGGACCGGATCAGCCCCGTGGATGGTTGATATTGATCCCGCATGGCCGGAGACGACTTCGCTAAGGTAAGCCCAAGCAGCATCATCGCGCATCTCGCCGAGCAATATTCGATCAGGGCGCATGCGCAAGCTGGCCTGCAACAGTTGCTCGGCTGTCACCGCACCTAAGCCTGTTCGGTCCTTCGGATAGAGTAACCGGACATGATTCTCGTGCGGGATTGCAAGCTCGAGCGTGTCCTCGATACTGATCAACCTCTCTTGGGGGGGTATAGCATCGATCAAAGTCTTGCTCATTGTCGTTTTGCCGCTTCCAGTAGGTCCGCAAAGCAGCATCGTGAGCCGCCCGCAGACGCAGGCCCGCAAAAATTGCTCCAAGTCACCATGGTCGTAGTGCTGAAGAATCGTTTCGTCCTGCCGCTCCTGGCGCTCTTTTCGTGACCGCCATTGATTCCAACGCGAGTGTTCGTAGCGAGAAGAAACTTCCTTGAGTTCAGTCACACGACTTGAGGGACGCCGTATCGTCAGGCTTATTGTTCCTGAGGGAACGGCGGGCGGCAAACAGATCTGCAACCGCTCTCCGTTCGGCAGCTCAGTCGCACAGAGGGGGCTTTGCGGTCCGACATCTTGCTTGCGCAGCGCTCCAGCGAGGATCGCGATGTCCTCCAGATCGTCATAAGACAGCGGCAGCGGATGTTTCGTGAAAACGCCGGCCTGTCGGACAAAGGCTTCCCCAGGCCGGTTGATAGCGACCTCTTCGGTCCTTGGCTCCTCAAGCCATTTCAGAACGGGCTCGAGAAGCAAACGCAATTGAGGATCAGCCTCCGATTGCATTGTTGTCTCTCCGGCGTTTGCGATATTGGGGGGCTGGCGCCACGGCAGTCGCTCTAAGATCGTATACATCTGAGAAATCGAGGTCCCGAGCCACAAAGATGGATACGGCATCTCCCTGGTTTTTCTTCAGGGTTGGCGGAACGTTGATCGTCGCTCTCAGTGTCGTCTCGACGGCTTGTCCACCATTGCTCTGGAAGCTGTTGATGCCGCTTCCTCCGCCAGAGCTGGCCGCGTATTGACCGGCCGCCTGAAACGCGCCTTGGATGACGCTCATGAGCATCGCTCCGCCAAAGCGTTGCCAGAAGTGATTGTCCACCGTGCCAGGCATTCCGGAGCGGCCGAGCTCGTCAGCGCCCGGCGATGCTATCGAAACGAGGGCATGGTCAGGTGTTTCGATGCGCGTCCACAGCACGAAGACACGCGCATCCCCCTGCTGGAGACCGCGCTGGATCTCGCCAATCACGGTCGTCCCGCGATCCAAGAGCACGACATTGTTGGTGGCGCCGCGGACGTCTTTTGGTAAGACGCACTTCACATAGCCGGGTAAATTTGTGTCGACTGCCGTTTGCAAAATGCAGGGAATGATCGTTCCTTGAGTAATCACGAGATCAGGGTGCGGCATAAGTGTGGCCCGGCTCGGCTCCTGTATATCTGGCTTCAATCGGCCTGACAGATCGCCACCGTTTGAAATCTCATCCGCGGTCGCGGGAGTATCCTTATGGTTGTCTTCGTTCCGCTGACCGTCATTGGGCATTTGACTGCTGCTACTGTAGGCGAAAATTGGCGTTTCCTCGGGCGGCGGATCAGCTGGCGCCGGTGGGGGCGGCGTGGATGGCGCAGCATCTGCCGCCTGGGCCGCCTGTACGGGTGCTGGAGGTTCAGGAGCAATCTCAATTGGCACAGGGCGGAATGGCTCGGCGTTGGCGACAATTGGCGGTTTTGGCTGAGACGGATCGTCTTGTGTGCCGGGACGACCTCCGAGCCAGATGAGCGATAGAGATGAGACGAGAACAAGAGCAGCGACGGCCAACTTCTGCAATCCCGAAACATGCCGGCGGGCCGGCTCCGAGACCATCGATCCGGATGCATGGACATCATGTCCCGACTGTGGGCCGGTTTCATTCATCGGCCCGAGCCTTTCAAAACGCGCCACACGTCGGGTGTCACTGTACCGGTCACTGGCGCTCGTCCCACAGGATCATAAGCCCTGTTGAAAATGGACAAGACCGTATTGCCATCTCTCAGACGCCATTCCCGGGCGACTGCGGATACTTCAACATAGTCCCCTTTGACCGTGTAATTGGCAGCGGCTTCTTTGCCGTCGGGATTGATAACGTAGAGGGAGGGTATGCGGGAATTGCTTGCGAAGCCAAATACGGTCGTAAAGCCATTATCGAAAACTTCCAGCGGCGCCAGCGATCGATCGCCCTTTGCGACGTAGTGGAAATTGCTTTCGTCCGGACTGGCAGTTGCGGCGGGCCGATTCAACAGATCCTGAACTCTCTCGTCTTGCAGCACTTTCGCCCGGGCCTGACCAAGAATCGAGCGCCTTTCTGCTTCCTTTCTCTGAGCAGCAGCCTCATCAGCAGGATAGGTGAACTGCACACTGTAATATAGGTCAGGTTGCTGCTCATCGAGTTTTGGCATCGCTTTCGTTGAAATACTGAAGACGTATCTCCGTGTACCGGACTCACTCTCGGCCAGCACGACGACCGGCTGCGGCGGGAGCATCCGGCTAGCCTTAAAAAAGAGATAGTTGGCGCGCGGGAGCGCAGCCAGGTCTTTGCTGTTGGAAACGGCCACGGCTGCGACGGTCTCGTTGGCCGCGAATGTGACAACCAGCGTTGCCCCCACTGCGGTCGATAGGCGCACCACTTCGTCGGGACGGTAAGCCAGGTAGCGCATTCGCGCATCATGCTTGCCGGCAAGTGGCGTGTCTTCCGCGCACGCTTCCATGGTTAGGAAAAGTGAACAGGCCAGCGCGAGAAATGCTCTTTTTGTCATGGCTGCGCATAGCCCAGGTTCGATACGCTATCTTCCGAGGCTTGATAGGACGTGACGAGTAGACCTCCCGGATTGGTGAGTCTCGATTGGCCAGGCAGACCCGTCAAGCGCTCGTAGCGGATGGTAGCTGTCCAGGTGGTCACTATCGGCATCTGCCCATCGACAACAAGCGTACGCTTGTATCGGATCTGTTGAACGTCCGGACTGATGTCGTTTGAGGAAATATGCCCGACCTCGAGCTTGCCGCGCTTGCCGACCGTGACTTGCGGTGAGGTGGGATTCGGATAGTTGAAGAAATCTTGATATTGCTGTTGCACAGCCGGTGCGCTGAAACTGGACACGAGGTCATAGGCATATTGGGCTGTATCTGCTGTGTAGCCCTCGCGCAGGCGTACATATTCCCACAGCGAAGCATTTATGACGGCTCGATCTTGGGTTGCCGGCAGTCGAGAGATTGACACTTCGCTGTCAACGGTCCCATCCGGCCGTACCCAGAGGAACACAGGTACGAGCTTGGCCAACGGGACCATGGCAGCGATGGTAAATGCCTGGGCAACATTTCCTAGGACCGCCGCTGCGGCAAAGGCTATCAGGGCCTTTGACAGGCGCCGCGCAGACTTCGCTCGTGAAGTTTGAAACGCTTCCACCTTCTTGTAGTGGGCGGCTAGCGTTTCTCTCTCCACCAGAAGGGCATGTTCAGGAAATTTCACTTGGGCTCTTCCGCACATTCGACCTGAAGATCCTCAGGGGTGGTTTCCCATTGTCCCACGTTCAGTTGGAATGGCGCACCCGTGCAGGTCGCAAGCCGGTCGGTTGTCTTGCAGGCCGCCAAAGCGAGGATTGACAAAAGTAGATAAAGTTTCATTTTTGGCACCGCGCTTGTCGATTGGTTAACCACCCGCCGTTTTGGCAAAGTGGCGATTGAGGTTGTTAAGAGGTTGGTTCGCACCTGCCCAAGAGCCGCCGGCGATGCTGCTGGCGATCGTCGGAAGCGCGACGATCAGAGCGTCACCAGCCAGGAAAAGCATGTCGAGCTCGTAAAGCCCGATGATCTTGGCTGCTGTCGTGCCCGAGAATTTGATCACCCCCAGCATGAATACCAGCGAGGCTGCTTCGGCAGCGATAACTATCGTTGCAACGATATTGAGGAGGAGAAGCAGCAGCCCGTACGAGAGCAGTTGGCCGATCCATCTGGTGGCTATGTCTCGAGTGTGATCAAAAAGGTAGCCTACAAGGACCAGGGGGCCGATCGCCAAGAGCACCTTCGTCAGGATTCCAACGGCATCGTAAATCTCGAACGCTGTCCACAGCGCGCCGTAGAAAATCCATTGCGCTCCCTGGAAAGCAAGTATGTCCTGGCCGTTCATAGGCCCAATTTCGGAAGCAATCACCTGAAAGACATACTGACTTGAAGCAAACATGAAGTCGAGCTTCTGGGGGATCGCCATGAAGGGCAAGTCGCTGCCACTGATGTGGTGAGCCAACCTCGGGATCGTGTCGTCGAAGACCGCTTCAATGTACTGCTGGTAGTTGGCCTGCCCTAAGATAAGAGCAACGACAATCGATACCATGATTACGCGCGAGATACCCCCGCGCGCATCGACTTGACCACGCATGACCAGACAGCCTTGGATTATTATCCAAAGCGTGACACACGCAACCAGAGGCGCACTGACCGCCTCTTGGATCTTTTCAAGCACTTCGTGCAGCCCTAACGTAAAGGCCTCATGAAAGATCGTGTGTATAGCCGTGAATGGCGCGGGAATTTTGAAATTCATGGCGTGAGCCTGATTTGTCCCTGATCAGCGCAGCTGAGCCGAATGAACTCTGCGTGGTTTACGGGAGGATGCTAAACATCTTGGCGGTGTCCTGGCGTTCGCGACGCTGCGTGGCGGCCTCCTCCGCGGCGTGAAGGCTGCCTTGTGCAGTGGCCATCGTCAGCAGACTCGTGGCCTGGGCATTTTGGATAATCGCATCATGAATCTGCTTGAGGACCAGACCGTTGGTCACGGTGGCCTGCACAATATTTCTCGAGCTGGAAAGCTGACCAAGCGTGTTGTCGTTAGCCTTAAGGCGCTTGTCCATTACGCCCAGAGTGTCGGCTGCAAGAGCTGCGGCATTGGCGGCACCAGCGATTTGCCCCTCTAACAGTTTCGCTTCTGCATCGGTGCCGGTGACTCTCCGAGTCGGGTCCTGCGCAATGTTACGCGCCATGGTCGAAACTGGCGCCCGAGCATCAAACATCTGCCCCTCCAGCGTATTGCTCGACGGGTAGTGATTTCCTTGGTTCAGTGTGCCCAGCAGTCCCGTGACACCGAATGACGACTTTAGCATATCCACCATTTCGATCGTGGTAGCGAGCGTCGTGATTGACCTCTCAAGGATCGCCGCATTGGAAATCGCTGTTAAGGTCACTTGTGTTTCTGTTACCGGGTCGCTGACGACAAATTGCGACCGGGCCTGTGTGCTAAGCAGAAAGGAAGCAGCAAGCGTTGTTGCTGCAAGCTTGGCAAATCTCATGAATATTCCTCCGTCAGTCTTGAATTTCGTGGTAACGAGCCATGAACTTGTCGAGCCACCCACTTGGGGCATCTCCGTACTGGTCACGAAGCTGGTCGGCAAAGCGCACGGTGTTGGCCCGCCCCGAGAGTACGGCTACATATTCGCGCATCTGCCCAAGATCGAATTCGCAAACAACACTCCCGCTGTCGCGCTTGAGCAAAAACTTGCGGCTGCCAATTGCCATTCCGTGGCGGATTGCCTCGAACTCCTGCGTAGTGCACTTCAAGCCATCGACATACGCCGCTCGGTCCGCCGTCGGTGATGGGTAGAAAATCTTCGTCATGCATTGTGCAACGAGACTAGCTCCGAGGGGCGATTCAAGCACGTGTTCAGGCTGCTGCGTTGCGAGTATCAACATCCCGTTGTTTTTGCGGACGGTGAGCAAGAACTTGTCAATAACAGCCGAGAACTGGGGGTTGAGCAGATAGAAACGAAATTCGTCGCAGCTCATGACAAACCGACGGCCATCGACAACAGCGCCCACGCGATGCAGAAGATATGCGGCGGCCGGCGCACAGACCTCCTCAAATTCCAGGAGCTGCGTCATGTCGAAGCCTGTAATGGAGGCATCCAGCCTTACTTCGTCCACATCGCCGTCAAACGCCCATCCAAGCGCATTCCCTCTACACCACCGCTGCAGCCGTGCTCCTGCGCCCTCGGAGGGGCTGTGCAGCAGAAATTCGCGTAGGCCCGCAAGTGAGCGCATGACGGGGTCGAACGAAAGTTGACGAACAATGCCACGTTCCAATCGACGGCTTTCCTCCGGCGAGATCGGACCACGGCCGTCACTCTCGATCAGGGCCATCAACCATTCGCGCAGAAAATCCAACGAGGCGGAGGTGTTGTCCAGTCCACGCAGGGGGGCCAAGCCGCTCGGAGTGCCTCTGCGCAACGCCAGATATGTCCCTCCCGTGGCTCGAACCAGCAGTTCACCACCCCGGTCCTTATCGAAAAATACGATGGCACCATCGCGATCGACCACGCTTTGCTCAAGCATCGCGAGGATAAACGTCATCAGCGTCGTCTTGCCTTTGCCGACGGGTCCGAATATCGCCGTCATGCCGACGTCATTCTCATGGGGGATGTAGTCGAATGAAGTTCCACCGTTCGTGCGAAAGCGCGCAACCGCTTTGCCCCAGTGGCCGGAAGTGGAACCGCTTGGGAAGTTTTCAAATGACACAAGCCCGGCAAAATTGTGCGAGGTGATCGCCCCGGGGCGTGTGCGCCACCTGTTGTTGCCCGGAAGTTGGGACCAGTATGCGGCCTCCATGCCGATACCCTCCTGGACGATAACGGCGCCCGCATCGGCCAGCCTTGCGCGCGCATTGGCTGCGCGATCTGCAAGGCTGTTGAGGCTCTCGGCATGGACGCACAGGCTCAGATGATGCGAACCCATGACGAACTCGTTGCTTGCCAGTGCGTCCTCTGCCTCGGCAAGTTCATTGATCTGGGTGAGAGCCTTGTCGCCGGCGCTCGTCATCTGGCTGGACTTAAGGCTAAGCTTCGCATGAGCTTGTGGCCGTGTGAGGAAGGAAAAGCTCTGGCTGAGCACAAGCGGGAAGTTGGCCGACAGCAAGGGATTTAGCATGCCTGGCCGCGTCGTCGCCGGATATTCACGGAATGAAAACAATGATCCCACGGAGCTATCCCCAGGTCTTCGAATCTCAAGCGCCCGCTTCCCGCAGATGACCTGGTCAGTGTAGATCGAGGCGCCGAGTGAGCCGGTAACCATCGGAACCGGAAGAAACCGGCACGTCATTATCAGCCGAAGCGCCTCACCGATTTCGGTGAAGAGCACGTTGCCTTTCTCACGAATACCCAACCGGCGCAGACCGTAACCGCCCAGTGAGCCAGCAATGATCTGCCAGAGGTCTTCCAGGCTTCGAATTTGGGCGGCTAGATCATTGTCATTCCGGCTGGGGGACTTGAAAAGCCGCAAGCCGATCTTGCCGATTGCGCTGCGGGGGAACACGACGACAGTGAGGAAGTGATCGTTGCGAAAGAGCTTTCCCGACAGCACACGGCGCTCGTAGGCCTCGCTCAGACTGCCAGCGAATGCACTTTGAAACTGGCGCGGCGCTGGCGCCGGCACATCATTGTGTCGCACAAGGTGAGCGTATATCGAGACATTGTCATCTGCGATGTTGCGCAAGAGAGTGTTGAACGCGCGGCAGCGCGAGTTGCGCATCTCAGCGTCTTCCAAATCAAACGGCAGCCCGTTCACATGTGCCATGGCCATGATCGATCCGTCTTCCAAAAGGACAACCTGATCGCTTAGATGACCGACATACGGAAGGTAGATCTCGCCAGATCTCTCGGTCCGGCCACTGGCGCCAAACATTACACCATTCCTCTTCCGCGTTTCGGCACTCTGATCGGATTGGCGCTGACGCTCGCGCCGCCCCAGACCGGCCCGTCCACGCTTCTGCCGGCCGTTTGCAAATAGAGGAACGCGACGCTTGCGGCGTTATAGTCACGCTCAACAATCAGCCGTGCTCCGAACCAGAGTGGCACGAGCACGACTTCATAAAGCGGGTTCTTAAGGATAATGATGATGAGCCCCGCCAGCATCATGAGCGCTCCGGCCAGTGTCAGCGGCACCCCCAGAAACAGTGCGGGGCGTGTCGCCGCCACATAGAGGGTGCTCACTTCCAACCGGTCGCTCATCAGCCACCGCCTATGAGCGCCTTGCCCAGGAAGCTGGCGCCAAACATGATGACAATTCCTCCAACAACACCCGCAACCAGGCCAAGTGAAGCACGACCGAACATCCAGGAGATGCCGATGGCCACGAGTCCGAGCACGGCCAGTGATTGTCCGAAGGGACCAAGTATGAAGGCGCAGATATTCTGGACCATCTTGGCAGGATCCGTCCCTCCGGTCACCTGGGCCGCGGCCGGCCCGCTGGAGAAGACCGTCCACGCGACGCCCGCAGCAGCGGCCGGTACATATTCAGCCGCCATGCGCAGCATGGAAAAAGGCGAAGGAACACGCGTTTTAAGTGCACGAAGTATTTTGAGTGGCTTCATCATTGTATCTCCATGTTTCAATCGAATACGAGTTTGTTCGGGTTCGAGGGTTCCCGCTCGTCCGCAGCCTGGCTGCCTGTCGGACCGGAGGGATCGGCCCCGGAGCGGTTTCGCTGATAGGAGCCCCAAACGTCCCACGAATCTTGTGCGGGCTGCTTTTCATTAGTCTGTTGGCTCTGTTCGAGCAGAGGGGGCACGGTTTTCGGACCGGCTGCCTCAAGGCCTGGCACATCTTGAGCGGTCGGCTCCAGCGTTCGCTCAAGGAGACTTGACATGTCCTTTGCGGCCGACTCGACCTTGCGTACATAACCGTTGGTGAAGCCACGCGTGACGTCGCCCGTGTTATAGGCCGAGATGGCACGGCGAAGCGCCAGTTGCTGTGCCACAGCAGTCGTGCCGCCGGCATACCGGCTTTCAAGTAAGTGGGCGGCAGCCGAAAGCGAGGCGCAGGGCTCGAAAGCTTTTTCCGGCGTGAGATTGAGCATGGGAAAGTTGTTGCTGTTTATCTGCATCAATCCAACATCGACAGAATGTTGTGCTTCGAGGCGGTGCTTGATGCCCCGCGTGGCTTCCAGGTGATCTATCCAGCGAAGCTGCTCACCTGTGGTGTTGTCATGAGCCACCAGCGTTTCAAAGCCACTTTCAATCTTGGCAATCGCGGCGAGGGTGGACGGCGCAACCCATGGAGCGCATTTGCGCGACAGGCTGTGGAACTCACGGGGAGAAAGTGGCGCGGGCTCGGCTGGGAGTGACATGGATGTCAACAGGACGATGGCCAGGGGCCAAGCTGCAATAAACATTCCCTATTACCTGCCTTTCCAAGCCGCCGCACGAGTTCTGCCCCTGTCCGGCACGCGCTTATCGGGGAGGTTTGTTACTCTGTGATGTTCAATTTCAGCTTTTCGGTTTCAACTGAAGCAAAGACCGTGTTGGTGTCAGCGTGGGTGGAGCAGCTTGCGCATGCGTGGGGTGGCGCCGGCCCGATCAGCCAGCGACATCTGGAGCATCTTGGTACGATGACTCCTGTGCGGGATTGCTCGTCCCGGCCGTCCGTTGCTCCTGGACCGTGGCCCGCGACTTCGGCGTCATGGATGGTGATGGGACCTTTTGTCAGCGCTAAGCCAAGGACAAAATGGGAAGCTTGGCGGGTTTGTTCAGGCTCGGGATCACCGTGGGGAATCGACGAAGGCGCTAAAGCAGCCCAACTTTGCCGATATGCTGCCGGTGCTTTAAGAGACAGCCATGCGCGGCCCTGCACACTCAGATCATTGTTTGAGACCGCGAGCTCGTCCGCGAAGCTGGCTCGAAGGGGCAAATCCGCGGGGGCGAGGGTCAACTGGGAATACGTGGCGGCGCAGCCCACCTGGTGCGAGCCTGGTTCAGCTGATCGGTCGCGCCGCCAACGGGTGGATCATGCACAGTCCCATCGGCAGAAAACCGCACGCCATTAACGGAGTCCGACGGCGCAATGGACAAGCATAGTGACACCCTCCAGATGGAGGAGTTGCAGTAACTGAGAAATGTTAGCCCGGACGTTCACCGCAATCGGCGACCTGCCGGTCGCCCGAAACAGCATTTGGGCCGCCGGCCACCTTGGACGAAGCCGGCTTGGCAGGAGACATACTATTTGGCACAAGGCCGCTGCAGCGAATCACGGTCTTCTTCCGCCGACCGCCTTTCCGATCAACCAAACGCCGCGCTGCTCAACCATGTCCGAGCTGGATCCACGAGCCGGAGGATGTCGAGATGATCCAGGTCCGCAAACTCCAGGATGACAAGGATGCAAGGGCATAGCAGGAAACTTGGCATCCATGAGGTCGAACTCGAATGGTATTGGCAGGCCTGCACCAACGGGGGAGCTCGAAGCGAAAAAGCGAAGGACCACACGGCAGGGTCATCTCGGCGCTTGGACCTGTCTGGTGGCCACGGGCTGCCTGGGTGCGGTCAATTCGCCACGGATGAAAAGACCAGGACGAGCACGGCCTCACATTGGCCGCAGGCAACGGCGAGTGATATCAAGGGGCAGCTGTTCTGCGTCGGTGCCCCAGGGTTGCTCAGAAACAGGTTTAGACAAGGGGATTCAAGATTGAAGGTGTGCCGTTGAAACATGTTCTTGTCATTGACGATGATGCCGCAATGCGGCGCCTCATCGCCGGGTATCTCACGATGCATGCCCTGAAGGTAACCGCAGTCCACGATAGCAAGCAGTTTGACTATGTTCTTTCACATGAGGCAGTCGATCTCGTGGTTGTTGACCTTAACCTAGGCCGGGAGGATGGACTTGCGATTGTCCGCAATCTGGCGACAAGATCGGATGTTCCTATCATAGTGATCAGCGGCGACCGGCTTGATGAGGCGGAAAAAGTGGTTGCACTGGAGCTCGGCGCAACCGATTTCATTCCCAAGCCTTTCGGGATGCGCGAATTCTTGGCCCGCATTCGAGTAGCGTTACGCGAGCGCATTTCCAGTCCGCGAACCAAAGATCAGCGCTCATTTCGCTTTGGGGCCTGGAAGCTCAGCGTCAAGCAGCGGCGACTGATCTGTACGGAGCGTGGCGAGGTCAAGCTTACCGCATGTGAGTTCAATCTCTTGATCGCATTTCTGGAGAACCCCCGCAACGTGCTATCCAGAGAACGGCTTTTGCTCGCGAGCCGTGTGCGTGGAGAAGAGGTGTACGATCGAAGTATCGATGTCCTAATCATGCGCTTGCGCCGAAAGCTGGAGGCTGATGCGGCCAATCCTCGCCTAGTCAAGACATGCCGTGGTGCAGGGTACTTCTTCAACGCTGACGTAGACGTTAGCTACGGAGGCACCCTGGCCGCGTGACAGGTAGTTATGCTGGAGATTGGCTGACGAGGCTGTTCAAGCGTAAGACCGTATGTCCGCTTCTGCCGGTGAGGTGGCTCGCCCTACACTGCGCGTCCGAGGGTTGCTCGGGCGGGCCGAGCCGATCCTCATCACAGGAGGACGAGCCGTGGCAGATTATAGGGAAGCATTTGTCGGAATCGATGTTGCGAAGCAGAGGAATGCCGTCGCGATTGCGGAAGCCGGCCGGGAGGGCGAGGTTCGCTTCTTCGGCGAGGTCGATGCATCGGATACGAGCATGCGCCGCGTTATCCAACGGATCGCCGCCAAGTTCGATCGGATCCACCTCTGCTACGAGGCGGGCCCAACCGGCTATGGCCTCTACCGACTGATCCGTTCCCTTGGCCATGAATGCACCGTAGTCGCGCCATCGCTGATTCCAAGGAAACCTGGCGATCGGGTGAAGACGAACCGCCGGGATGCTCTTTCATTGGCAAGGCTGCTGCGCGCCGGCGAGCTGACCGCGGTGTGGGTCCCCGATGAAGACCACGAAGCCATGCACGATCTCGTTCGCGCCCGGGCCGCCGCGGTCGAGAGGCTGCGGGTCCATCGCCAGCAGGTGGGCGCTTTCATGCTCAAGCATGGTCGTGCCTATCCACGCAGGAAGAACTGGACCATGCGCTAGCTGCGTTGGTTGCAGGAGCAGCGGTTCGATTATCCTGCACATCAGATCGCACTCCAGGAGATGGTCGAAGCGGTGCGCGTCTCGAAAGAGCGTGTGGAACGGCTTGAGCGCGTGATCGAAGAGTTCATCCCGAACTGGTCGCTGGCGCCGATCGTGCGAGCGCTCCAGACATTGCGTGGGGTCGATCTGATCGTCGCCGTAACGTTCGCTACCGAGATCGGCGACGTAAGCCGTTTTGAGAGCCCTCGCCAACTCATGGGGTATCTCGGCCTCGTTCCCGGCGAGCGATCGACTGGAGAGACAATCAGGCGTGGCGGCATCACCAAGGCAGGCAATGGCCGCGTTCGCCACATGCTGGTCGAGAGCGCCTGGACGTATCGACACCCTCCCCGGATCGGCAAAGCGAAGCTGTACCGGCTGGAGCAGGCGCCGCCGAAAGTCGGTGAGATCGCATGGAAGGCTCAAGCCCGCCTGACGACCCGCTATCGAAAGCTGGTCGGGCGAGGCAAGCGAACGACGGTGGTCTGCACGGCGATCGCCCGCGAACTAGTCGGCTTCATGTGGGCCGTCGCCAGGGAGGCACGCTCCACCTGATCGCTCGCCGCGGCAGTGTACACCTCGCGCATGGGCGGAGGCGGGACCACGGCAGGGGAATGCCCGTCAGACGCTTTGTGGCCGGCAAATTGACCGACGCCCGCAGTAAGATAGGAACAGCCCCGGACGCACAATCGGGAATGCGGTAGCCAACCCGCGCATCAGAGCTTGATCACCGACGTCCTTCAGTTCCGCCTCCTCCCATACGCGATCATCAGCACGACAGCCGCTCCCCGGATCGGATGATTTTGTGCGCCCACAGCGTTGACAGCGGTCATCAGAGCGCTGTTCTCAGGCCACGGCTTTGAGCTCGGGCGCCCGGATGCAGGCCCAAGGCAGCAGGTCGTTGATCTGGCTGTTCGGATGGCTGTTGACGATCCTGGTGAGGACGTCGGCGAGATAGCCGAGTGGCTCGACACCATTGAGCTTGCAGGTTTCGAATCAGCGACGCGATGACTGCCCAGTTTTCGGCACCGCCGTCTGAACCTGCAAAGAGCGCGTTCTTGCGGTTGAGCGCCATCGGACGGCTTGAGCGCTCGACGGTGTTGCTGTCGATCTCGATGCGGCCGTCGTCAAGGAAGCGCGAGAGGCCTTCCCAGCGTGAGAGCGTGTAGCGGATTGCCTCGGCGAGCTTGGTCTTCTGACTGATCAGGCCGAGCTTTTCGCGCAGCCAAGGTTCAAAATCGGCGACAATAGCGCGGCTATTTTCCTGACGCATCGCGCGGCGTTCATCGGCCGATCGGCCGCGGATATCGTCCTCGATCTTTATAGAGGTCGGCGATCCGTCTCAGCGTCTGGGCGATCGGCGAGTTCCAGGCCTACATCGCCTTCCAGCAGTGCCAGCCTGATCAATTACGGCGAGAGCTACCGGTCCGGAGATCGGATCAGCGCCTCTGTCGTCAAAAGAGCCGTTCTGTTTGACCCCAGCCATGGAGCTCAACGCCCCGCGTCGGAGCGCTCTCTGCTTCTGAAGGAAGCCATTAGGTCGGCTCGGGCTTGATCGGAGGCTTGGTTGATGGACGTCGTGGTTGCTTCGCTCGGCTGCCGCCCCATGGCGAGGCTTTGCGGATTATCAGTCCTCTGCCTCTTCCCCGGTCTCAATAGCGCTGTGTAGTGTTCATTGTTTATGACGACGCCCCCGCTGTTCACGAGGTTGCTCCTGTCGAGTGTACTCGTCAGCTCGTCCTGGGCCTCGCGAGTCCTGCCCAAGCGCCGTTCAAACGGCGCTGGCGCGACTTGTCGGGCTTGCTGCTCTTGCAACACGGCTTGTTGCACCTGCGACGCGGCTCCAAAAGCTTCCGGGGGGATTGCGGCAAGCTCGTGCGGCAAGCGGCCCTGCCTCAGTCGGTTTTGCAGCGCCTGCCGATCGGCGACGAGGTCGTCGAGGTGCAGCGGCCGCAGCCGTTCCGGAAACTCTTGGTTCGCCAATCTCTGAACCAGCGCGCGCGTGCCGTCCACCACAAAGACTCCGCAATCAACACCGTTGTTCTGCCGGGCCATGGCGGGTGTCACCAGGGTGGTCGCGCCCAGTGTTGTTGCGAGCTCTCGTGCAGGCGCGTCATTGTATCCCCGTCCATAGCTCTGATGGATGGAATCGTAGTGATAGGCGACCGCTCTTTCCGGGTCGCGGCGATCAACGAGCAGCAGCGACCAATGCTCGTTGCGTCCATCAGTTGCCACCGTAGCCAAAGGGTTGCCACTGTTCACCGGCAGGAACACGAAGTCGGCTGCGACGTCGTTGTGATGATAGATGGACAGCAATGTAAGTTGCGGTTCCCGGTCGTGACGGCGCAGTTGCTGGGAGACCAAGGGATCCACCAGCCGCGTTCGGGCGGCGAGCGCTGGGTGGGCCTCCTGCAGGTCCTGCTCCAGCAACCGGTAATCCCTGTGGATATGGGCGTCGCTCAGCAGGTCGGCACCGAGCACCACCCCCTCGGGGAGGTTGGACGAACCTGACGGAAGCGCTGCGATCCGTGCATCGGAGGAGGTGGTCAGATTGACTAATGGAACACCGCGATAGGTGTCTGACAGCCTGGCGTTCGCTGGCGAGGCGGGTTCTGGGGCCTTTGCCAGTACTGCTGCCGCTGCAGCTTCCCTCATCGGACCGCGATCGACGAGCCAAAAGTCGTTGCCCCCTTCTGGCCTCTCGGCGGTGTAGCCGTGACCTTTAATCTCGTAGTTCCATTTCGGGTTTTCCGCATCCGGCAAGAGGCCATGGTGGTCCAAGAAAGGGAGCATCGCGTCTGGGACGGGCTGAGTCCCATGGGAGAAGCCTTTGGGGACGGCGAATGAGACGTTTATGGAGTTCTCGATCGCAGCGGGGGGTGCCTCAAACCTTGCTGAGGGCGCGGCCTCCGCATGCAGCCTTCCGATGTGTTCGGACCCAGTCCCTTGAACGGGTACCCCTTCCAATGGCAATTCACCCAACTGCTGCATGGGGGGCTGCATCGGCACGCGGCCGCCTGAATGGCCGATTTCGCTCAGCGGCTGCTGAATGGCGGCGGCTTGCGGCGTATTCAGGGCCCTCTGCCTCTCCGCTGGCCTCAATAGCGCTGTGGAATGTTCATTGTTGATGATGACCCACCCGGGTGGCAGATGGTTGCCCTGGTCAAGCGCATCCGGCCAGGGCCGGATCTGCTGTTGGCTGGCAGCTAACGCTGGCGGGGCGGCGGCCTCAACTCCGGCGTGCCCAGAGCCGGCCGCTGCGAAAGCGTCGGCCACGCTGCTGTTGAGGTTATCCGGTCCAGCGAGATTTCCTGGGTCGCCGAAAAAAGACGAATCGGCTTGATCATCCTGCCGTCGCTGAAGCACTTCGCGGAACCCCTGTTCCAGTCGCAGAAGCTCCTCCGGATTGGTTGGCGACTCGTCAGCTTGAGCGAACAGCCTCCGAGCCTCGGAAACGTCTGACGCGGGCTCCGCATCGCGAACCCGTTCCAGCGCTAAGCGGAGATAGCGGTTGCCTGGAAACAACCTCTCGGCGAATTCGATCCGCGAATAGTGATCCAGCCCAGAGATCGTCTGGCCCCGACTCTCAAGCGCCTCAGAAAATTTGCGAAGATTACGACCATAGATAGCACGGGTGCTTGAGGCCAAGCTGCTGTCACTGGTCACTTGTTCTAAGACATGCGCGTCTGCCTTTGAGGGCACCGGCACTGGCCACCGGCCAGTCGCTGAATAGCCCGGCTCATGATACGCACGCAGGACGTTCAACGCCGTCTTTATATCAACGTTTTGCGGAAAGAAAGTATCTAGGTGATCGACCAGGGATTGGTGATTTTTTAGATCAGTCGCTTGGCCGCGAGCGCCGAGATCATTCGCCAATCGGCGAAGCGCATGCGAGTATATTCGGAGCGTCGCCGCGCTATGGTGTTGCTGAGCCGCAGCGTGGGCGATCGCCTTATCAATCACGTCCCGGTGTTCGCCGGACAGATGGCGATAGCGGGTAGCACGGGCGCCACTCGCGACAGGTTCGGCTCGGCGCGGCTCGGCCACGTGCTGCTCAAAGCTCACGTGCCGGGCCTGGCCCGCATCCGGCAAGGGGTCATGGCGGCCCAAGAAAGAGAGCATCGCGTCTGGGACGCGTTGAAAAGAGAGCATCGCGTCTGGGACGCGTTGAAAAGAGAGCATCGCGTCTGGGACGCGTTGAAAAGAGAGCATTGCGTCTGGGACGCGTTGAGTCACATGGGAGAAGCCTTCGGGGATGGCGAATGAGATGTTTATGGAGTTCTCGATCGCAGCGGGGGGTGCCTCAAACCTTGCGGAGGGCGCGGCCTCCGCATGCAGCCTTCCGATGTGTTCGGACCCAGTCCCTTGAACGGGTACCCCTTCCAATGGCAATTCACCCAACTGCTGCATGGGGGGCTGCATCGGCACGCGGCCGCCTGAATGGCCGATTTCGCTCAGCGGCTGCTGAATGGCGGCGGCTTGCGGCGTATTCAGGGCCCTCTGCCTCTCCGCTGGCCTCAATAGCGCTGTGGAATGTTCATTGTTGATGATGACCCACCCGGGTGGCAGATGGTTGCCCTGGTCAAGCGCATCCGGCCAGGGCCGGATCTGCTGTTGGCTGGCAGCTAACGCTGGCGGGGCGGCGGCCTCAACTCCGGCGTGCCCAGAGCCGGCCGCTACGAAAGCGTCCGCCACGATGCTGTTGTGGTCACCCGGTCCAGCGGGCATCCCTGGGTCGCTGAAAAAAGACGAGGCGGCGAGATTATCCTGCCGTCGCTGAAGCACTTCGCTCAACCCCTGTTCCAGTCGCAGAACCTCCTCTGGATTGGTTGGCGACTCGTCAGCTTGATCGAACAGCCTCCGGGCCTCGGCAAGGTGCTGCTCATCGCCCACTTGCCGGGCCTGGTCCGCTTGCCCCTCTTCCAACCCGGCGTCCTGCACCTGCGACAAAGCTGTTACACGGGATGGATTACTATTTCGCGGGTCCACACTAGCCTCACATCAAACTGTATCGTCAAAGTCTTGCGCCGATCCACGCAGCGGGTCATCGAGTTGAGATTCTGCGGAGAGCCCCTCGTCTGCTATCGTCAAGGGTACCGGCTCCGGGAGGGCGCCTGTCTGGCTTTCAAAGATGCGTTTCAGGATGCGATCCGAAAAATATCGCACCTTCCTCAACTGCAATGGTGGCAGACCTTTGATGAGAACGATCTCGTACTCGTCATTAAGTAGCCGCACCTGTTCGGGACGCAACAGCGGTGCACCCTGATGTGAATTCTGGATGTTCCAATCGAACGTTCGCGCCTGGCTGTAGGAAATCGATTGGGCTTGAAATGTGTATTCACCGATAGCTTTGGAAATGTAGTTCGGAGTCTCGTCATCGGCAGTGGCCATGAACACTTGCAGTCCGGTATTGCTGAGAAAATTCTGCTTGCCAGCCTCGCCATAGGCCCCCGTCAGTGCGGAGAGGCTCTGGATGATGAGCATGAAGCGACCCTTGTAGCCCGCGATGGTCGTAATTGCGGTCTCGATCGCCTCCAGCTTACCCAAGTGCTTGAACTCATCGAGCAGAAAGAGAACCTCGTTCTTTTCATCCCGGCGGGGCAGCGACCGCTGCAGAATTGAAACGATTTGCTGAAAAAACAAGCGTATCAAAGGCGCGATCACCTCAAGGTCGTTCGGACCAACACAAAGATAGATGCACGTTCTGCGACGGCGAAGATCATAGACCGAAAAGTCCGAGCGACTTGTAGCTGCCTTTACAGCGGGATCCGCCCACAGGTTGAGCCCGCCATCGCCGAGCACGGAAGTGTAGGAGGTCAGGATTTTCGTGTCGTTCCCCGCCATGTCGTCGAATATGCGTTGTGCCTCTTTGTTCTGGGTCTCCATGGCGAGTCGCGCGAAGAGCTTAAACTTCTCCCCCGGCTGGGCGAAGAGATCATAGACGGCGCCGATTGTTGGCGTGCCCCGCTCGATGCAGGCAAGGATCCCCGCGACAAAGATATCTCGCGCGCCGCTGACGAAACCTTCCGCGCCCTCCCCCTTGGCCGTAATCAGGTTTGCGGCCAAGCGGCGGGCTTCGGTGAATTGCTGCTGTGGCGGCAGCGCTATAAGATCCAACAGCGGATTGTAGCAGTTTGTGCGCCGCTCCGAATCCAGCGGGGCGAATTTGAACACGTCGTCGCCTGCGGCTTTGCGCGCCCTCGAGGTGAGCTCAAAGAGCTCCCCTTTGACATCCAGAGCTATCACTGAGCCTTTGAATGTAAGTAGCGTTGGAATGACTATGCCGACGCCCTTGCCAGCGCGGGTCGGTGCAACGATGAGGCTGTGAGGCTGCTCGCCATTGGTCAGGTAGTAGCCAGGCCAGAAAGGGCCACTCGTCTTCCCAAATACCGGGCCTGTCACGCCACGGTATCGTCGCAGATATCCGGTGCGTCGCATTTCATCCACTCGAGCCCAACGAGCCGTCCCGTGGTGTTCGAGCTTGCGGCGCAATACGATCTGCTGAATCAGCAAGACGACCGCGGATGTCGAGAGCACGATAGCCGCGCCCCGATAGAAAACGGGGGTTGCGAAACCCAGATAGAAGGGCGTCTCAAACCAAAAGGCACGGACATCAAACGTCATCAGAGCCTCGCCGCCACCGCCGTGGCGGAAGGTTGCGTACAGACTTGCCGCACAGAAGCCCAAGGCGAGTGAGCAGGCGATGCTAACGGCTATGTTAGGGGGCGTCGTTTTTGTTGAAGGCATTGTTCCATTGCCGATTAGCCGTAGCTAATGCTGCGCTTGCTTCAGACACCGAACCGACGTCGCGCGCGATGTCGCCACTCGACAGATCGATGCCGCAGCGGGTGGTGCGACGCTTGCATCGCACCACCCGGAAGACGTGGTTTTTGAAGTTACACTAAGCAGGTACGTCAACGGCCAGCGACCTGGAAACGGCAAGGCCGCAAACGGAATTCGGGAGAGAAAGCGTCCCTATACCGTGGCCGAGACCTCAACGGCCCTCGCGATCCCTGTTTCTGGTGGCCTCCAGTAGGTCCGCTCGGGCGTGACTGTAGTTGCGGTTTATGGCCTGCCCGATTAAACCACCCCGCTGAAGCTGTTCATAGGAGATTTGCGCGCCTGTCGCACGGGCTGCAGCCTCAAGACCTGCTATGTGGCCATCCAGATTCGCATTTCGTTCCTCTGCCTCATGCTGCGGCGGAGGCATTTGCCGCAAGACGTTTTCCATGCCGGGAACTGCGTGAGCTTGGGCCTGTTGATTTGCATCGAACTGGTGATACGCGGCTATAATAGCATTGCGTGCCACCGTCCTGATGTTGCCATCCGGATCAGAAGCCAATTCAACGGCCTGATCAAGAATGCGAGATTTGTTTTCCTCATTGAACTTACCGAAGTTTGGCGCAACGTTAAAAGCTCCGAGAGCTTGCGAGGCCGGCTCCATGTTGCCAATGCGATTGACAACAGCATCTTGCATATGTGGCGTTAGGTAATTGGCTATGTTGCTGACCGCTCTGACTTGCTCCAATGCTACGTTATCCGGCCGGTACCCCAATTCGGATGTCAATTTCCAGGTCAGCTCTCTGGCTGATTGTCCGAGCTGATTGCCCCGCCTTTCAAATTTTGCGAGTTCAGTTTCTGACCCGGGTTGAGTGCCCCGAACGGCTGTTCGCGCTTGCCTCCCGAGGTCTTTGAAGCCCGCAAGATTTCGCGCTGTATCGCGTGGGTTAGCGGTTACCAGCCGTTCTGCTACCTCGCTTAATGGCCCCTCTGGAAGGGACAGGATGTTACTGGGTTCCCTCCCGCCTTGGGATGAACTTGCAGCTGCGCGTGCGCGTTTGTTATCGCGATCCATGCTCGGTCTCCAAAGTCGTTATTCTACGCAATGAGGTTACCACCGAAGCTTGACCTGCTGAACCGATATGATGTTACAGTTGTAGTCTGGCAGAGGGTTCCCAGCCCCGTCTAAGCCAAAGATGATGAGGCTGGCATCAAATGCGATGAGTGAGTTCTGCCTGAGCGCATGAATGGCACGCCGTCGCCGACTCTTTGGCTGCTTCCGGTCCTTGCAAGAGCCCGGCATGATGTCCGCCGCAGCAGCTTCTCCTTTGAGCGCAGGTTTGCATGCTCGAGGATTTCATGACGAGGATCGCCCACTCCGGCTGATCAGCCGCGGCCGAGTTGTCGTGCTCCCTCGGCAAGGAAAACAGTCGCGACCTGACCGGTAATTTGCGCAGCGCCGCGCCAATAGCATCACTGTGCCATGCCCGCGACTAAGGCATTCCTGCTGGAGGCCCGTGGCAATCTCCCGACCCAGCCGGCGCTAGGCGAGGAGCAAAGGTCCGACGAGGAAAAATCGCGCGTGGGCGGGCCGCACGGTCGCGCAATGCCGCCCCGTCCTTCACTCGGCCGTGTGTCGTCTATGAGTGCCGCGGTCGTCAGCACCAGCCGGTGGCGAGCCAACCAACGCCTGGGCGATCGCGACTTCTTCAATGCCTTTGGGCCTGGGTTTTCTCAACGGGAGTCGCCTGGCAGCCACCGCGGAACGGACGGCATATATTCAGCGCCACCTCCGCAGCAACATGACCGGCTGCAATTGCCGCGCTGCCCCAATCGCATCTTTGCAGGCGCACCATCGATATAACTTGCTTTGGCTGCATCATCCCTCGCCTTCCACGCCCCTCGACGGTGCAGGACTCACAGAAAATTTCAATTCCCTAAAGACGGGTTCAGTTCTTCACGCTGCAGTCTGGGGCCAACCTTGCACGGTCCTACACGATCGGGTGCAAGGGGGTGAATGAGGGTGCAAGTGGCGCCGACGCGCTCTGCTTGTGAGAAGCGATTGGCATTACTGCCGGAATGCAGCCATCCTGGCCGCCACCATGCCTGTTCATGGGCGCAGCCTGAATTGAAAGCCCTATCAAGGCTCAAATACGCTTCAGCTTACCGTCGCGATCGGCATTAGACACTCTCGCCACCCACATTTCTGCGCGATGCCAAAGCAAACGATCTACGCTAACTGTCAGGCCAGATTTCTCGAGTGGATCCGACCGCAATGTTGTATTCGCCAGAGGGAGCATGGGCACGTACTTGTGACGTTTTTGCCTATGCCCCCGCGCCTCACCGCCGAGTCGGCTCTGGGCTTGCGTGGTCGCGACCGAAGATCCCAAGCCCTGTCGCCAGCCATGACGACCAGTGTCGGCTTTGCAACAAAGTCAGAGGTCCGACGGACAAGGGCGGCTCCTAAACCGTGTAATTGAAACCTTTTTCTTTTTGGCACGCTCAGTGCAGCAGATGATCCTCAAACGATGCACGGAACCGCGATACACAGTGAGGGGAAATGAACATGACAGGCATCATTGCGTCGGTTGCGCTGTCAACTTTGTCTGGCTGCCAGAGGTTGGACCCAGGCCTGATATCGTTAGAGGTCGATCCTACAAAGCGGCATTCCACGTCCTGGGGGACCCCGATACGCAGAGCAACGTAGACGGTCAGCGTGTTTTCACGTGTGAAGGCCTGAGAAGCGGCTGTACACGGTTCCAGCATTGATTTCGACCACGACCTGGGGAACGGGGGGCCGATCCCAGGCACAGAGACCGAGATTTACCACGATCACTGCGCCATGACGAAATCGTTGGATCATCAGGCATGGTTGAGGCACCAACTATGATGGGAGCATCGACAGAGGCGATGGGTATGCAAGCCTGCTTAGCGACCAGCAACAGTTTGCTACTTTGAACGAGCTCTCACAACGAAGGCATCGTAGAGCCGGCCAGAGTTGCCTCTCGCCTGAAGCCGAGGCGCGCCTCAAACCATTTTGCTGTGCAGGTCTTTGCCGCCCCATGCGATTTGGGAGACCACGCATCGTTGAAGCGGATCAGCTTGCTTCTGCTGAGCGCATTTCGGGGGTCGGAAGAGAGTGGTTCGATCCGGCACTGACCCTAGAGCGGGGGGGCTTGGTTGAGCCGGTGCCGGACCGAACCGTCTCAGGCAACGCCGGCTATGTCGTGGGATATTGCGGCAACTCCGTGGCCAAACCGCGGCGGTGATGTGTCGCAGATTCACCGATTCCAACACGCGCATTGCAAACGTGACTGGACGTCCCGGAAACCGCGCAACGCTACTGGGTATGACGGGAGCTCTGCCGGTGGGCGGCCACTCTTGGTTATGAAAATAGCCGCCCGATCACGACAGTCCGATGCAGGAAGGAAAATACTCGCAATGTTGATTCCGTGGGGCGCCTGGCGACACACCACCACAAGCCAGCCTGCGTCGCCCGACCCCATCGAGTTCGACCAGATCCTTCGGACGGGCTCACAACAGAGGACATGCTATCCAAACATTCGGATTCGAAGCAGAAGTCATGCGCTTCAATATTGCGGACTGATGCAACAGGCCCGGCGATTTTCATGACCGGGCAAGGCCGTTCCGTTTGTCAGCGATGCCGGAATGGCGGAACGGCCCCGAGTCGGCAGTATACAGGTGAGGCGAGCCAGCCGGGTGTAGGGTCGGGCTCTCGGCCTTTCGGGGAGACCGCATGAGCGGCAGGGTTTCGCGGCGCCAGTTCATCGCAGCGGCGGCTGGCGCGGGGATCGCGGTCAAGATCCGTTTTCTGGGCCGGCCCGCATCGGCTGCGCCCATTGCCAATTCGCCCGGCCATTCGCCAAACTGGATCGGACCGGACGGTCGGCCGCGTTTCAGGATCGACGCCGTGGCCAAGGTCACGGGGGACAAGACCTTCACCCGCGATTTTCGCGCCCGGGACATAACGGGCTGGCCGCACCAACAGAGCCACGCCTTCCTGATCCGCGGCACCTGGGCCGACGCCCCGTTGGACGGGCTGGACCTCTCACTGCTGGGCGAAGGTCTCAAGCCCGACCAATTGATAGCCGGCGAAGACCTTGTGCGCGATGGTCTTGCGCCGCCAGAAACGACGGCTCCCGGCTTCTATGGCGACATGTTCCTGGTGCCGAAGGGACGCATTCCGCGCCTGCTCGGTCAGCCGGTCGCGCTCTTGATCTACAAGGATTTCGCGCGGTTCGACGCGGCCAAGCGGCTGGTCCGTTTCGCCAAGGGCATCGTGCGCTGGGGCGCGGTCGGCGGCTACGACACGCCACCCCATTACAGCGCCAGCCGGTTCGTGCGCATCGGCGGCGCGACATCGAATGAAACCGATCCGCTCGAAGACACCACCATCTACGGCAGTTTCGACGGCGATCGGGTCGTCTGGCCGAAGCCGGATCAGAGCGGCGATGCGGCGGCCCGCGCCCTGTGGGCGGCGGGCGAGATCGAGCGTGAGATCACAGCAACCGGCGACGATGCGTTGGTCCTGAAGCGAAGCTATTTCTCGCAGTCGACCGACGCCTGCGCGATGGAACCCGACAATGGCAATGCCTGGTTCGAGCCGGGCAGTTCGACCCTGCACGCACTCATCGCGACCCAATCGCCTTATGAGGTGGCGACCTCGACGCTGGAAATGCTGTCGAAATCGCGGTTCGCGGTGAAGGCGCTCGACCTTTCGATCGGTCACACGGTCGGATACGGTACCAAGGATCATTCCATCTTTCCCTACTACGCTATCCTGGCAGGCCTCTATGGCGACGGGCGCCCGGTGCGTCTTGCCAACGACCGCCTCGAGCAATTCCAGATGGGGTTGAAGCGCCATGCCTTCTGGATGGAGAATACGCTTGTCGTGGATCGCTCCACGCACGCCTTCCGCATCATGAAAGGCAGGTATCGCATGGATGCCGGAGGGCGGCGCAACTTCTCGCCCGACGTTGGCAAGGTCGGGGCCAGCGCGGCGCAGAGCATCTATTATCTGCCGAAGAGCGATTTCTCGGTCGAAGTCCGCGCTTCGCGCGCTGTCGATGCTGGCTCGACGCGCGGGTACGGAACGCTGCAGACCATGGCCGCGACCGAGATGATGGTTGATGAGGCCGCCGAACTGCTCGGCATCGATCCGATCGAGCTTCGCCTCAAGAACGCGTTCAAGACCGGCATGAAGAGCTCGCAGGGCGCCATTGCCGGCGGGGCGCTAAGGACCGAGGAGATCCTGGAGCGGGCTCGTGCCCATCCATTGTGGAGGGATCGCGATACGAACAAAGCGGCGTTCGATACCGCCAATCCGGGTGAGCGCTATGGCATCGGTTTCGCGCAGGTGCAGAAGGATTACGGCACCGGAGCCGAGGCAGCGGTGACCACGCTGTCATTCGATCCGTCCGGCCGGCTCACCATGCGCCAGAACGGCAATGATATTGGCACGGGCCTGGCCACCTCGCAGGCGGCGATGGTCGCCGACATCATCGGCCGGGTGCCGCACGACTATGCCTTTGGGATCGTCGACTGGCCCGAGATGCCTCTCGCCTCCACCGAGGAGCCCTATACGACGCCGCAGGACAGGGAGGACGCGCTGGCACGCAATCCACGCTGGACGCCCTCGTTTATTTCACCGATGAGCGCCTCAAACAGCGCCTATTTCATCGGCCACGCCACGCGGATGGCGGCGCGCGCGCTGCTGCACCTGTCGCTCTGGCCGGCTGCGGTCGCGCTCTGGTCTAGTGGACCGGGCGGCGGGCGGGCGGGGCCGCTCGCTGTTGACATGGCGGACGTGCGGATCGCAGATGGCAAATTGACGGCTGGAGGGATGGAGCCGCTCGCACTGGAACAACTCGCGGCGGCGGCGCACAGGCTCGGCCTGGTCACGGGGGTCAGCGTCCATGTCTTCAATCGCGGGCAATGGGCCGAGGCGGTGTTCGATGTGCCGAACGTCGGCGCCGTCCGCTTGCCGGTCGACGCGCTTTCGGTCTGCTATGGCCAAAGCGCGCCGGCTGGTTTGAAGGCGCTGATGACCTGCGGCGGCTTCCATTTTCTCGACCGGCGCCAGGTCTTCTATCCGCCGGTACAGCGCCAGAACGCCGCTGGCACCTGTTACACGGGCGTGGCGACGATCGCCGAAGTCGCAGTGGACACCGCCTCAGGCGACGTGAAGCTCCTTTCGCATCATTCCATCCTCGAATGCGGCACTCAGATCGTGCCGGAACTTGTCTCGGGTCAGCTCCAAGGCGGCATGGCTATGGGCGTCGGCCACGCCTTGCTCGAGGAGTTGCCGCTCTATGAGGACGGTCCCGGCGACGGGACGTGGAACTGGAACCGGTATCGCCTGCCGCATGCCAGGGATGTCGCGGTCTGGACACAGACATCGGAGGTATTGGCGCCGCTTTCCGATATCGATCCACCAAAGGGAATGGCCGAGGTTGTGATGATCGCGATCGTTCCGGCGATCGTCAATGCCGTTAACCATGCCATCGGCAAGCGTTTTTATCAGACGCCGATCACGCCAGAGAAGATTCTGCAGGCCCTGCCGTGACCGTTGCCACACGACCACTTTCGATGACCGTCAACAATCGCAAGGTCGGTCCGTTCGACGTACCTGACGATCTCATGATGATCGACTTCCTGCACGAATATCTCAACCTTACGGGCTCGCGGCTTGGCTGCGGCCAAGGCATCTGCCACGCCTGCGCGATCATTCTCGATGGGCCGGAAGGAAGTTCCCGCGAGATCCGCAGCTGCATCACCGGAGCGCATTTCTTCAAGGGCAAGTCTGTCCGCACCATCGAAGCGCATGCCGAACGCGACGCGAATGGCGATGTCGTTCGGCTCTCCGCGATTCAGCAGGCCTTCGTCGAACGTTTTTCGTTCCAGTGCGGCTATTGCACGCCGGGCTTTGTCACCGGTGCAACCGTGCTGGTTGAGCGTCTCAAAGAGAAGCCGGTCCGCAGGGCGGATGTCGAACGCACAATCGAGCAGGCGCTTGCGCCGCACATTTGTCGTTGCACCGGTTATGTCCGTTATTATGAGGCGGTCCGTCACGTGATCCTGAGCAGGCCCGGCCTGGTACAGGGCTGAGGTCCGGCGATGAGGCGGTTCCTGGATATTTGGCCTGCGGCACGCATCAGGTCGACGTGCAGCACGGGCGTTTCTGTTTCCGGCACCTGGGCGTGTCCCTTTTGCTCGCCGCGATACGGTCAAATAGTTCCCGTCCGTGCCTGCGCTTGCGCGGCACGCCTCGCATTGCGGTTCATTACGCTTCCTATGTCGGTGTGCTTGGTCAAGCCTTGTTTGAGCGACAGCGCATCCACATCCATCATCGCGATGAAACCGCGCTTCAGGACTGCCGACCAGCGTTTCCAGTTGCGTCGCGCTAGATGCTTTTCCCGACAAAGCCACGGTGACCGGCGCGTTCATACAAAAAGGACAGCAGGCAGCCCTGCACAGCTCACGCCCTCTTCCTCGCCGAACCCAAGGCACTGTTGATGGCAACTTCCATCTCCTTGCAGCTCTGCACGACCGCCCCGAAATCCGGCGCGTCTGCGGCTGTGATGCCGCTTTCCTGCATGATGCGGTAGTCCTTCTCCAGTTCTTTCAAGGCGGTGCCAGAAGGCACCATAACGATCTCGCCGGAGACCGCCTTGCCGTAGTCCACGATCTGGCCGTCCTTGTCCTTCTCCTTGAAGAAAAATGACTTGTGGCGCGCGACCTTCCTCGCGAGCTCCGCGTCTTCGAGCGCAGATGCCCAATGTTTCGACTTGTAGATATAATGGAGATCATGCCAGTGCCTCGAGAAGCGGTCTTTCTTGAGGTTCTGCTGAAGACAATAAACGTGAGCCGCTGTCGCCTTCTCCCAAAAGGTGCGCTCCACCGCCATCGCGTGGACCGACGCGGTCGGAAACACGAGACCTGTGTTCGCCTGAGCCGCATCGCAAATTATTGCGTGTTCTTCGGCCGGCCGACCTGTGGACCGAGCGCCGAACTCCAAGAGAACCGATGAGCGAACGTAAGAGTGACCATCGAAACGACTCTCAAAGTCGACATTGAGCGTTTCCGAGGAATTATAGGCCAAGGTCACCTTGATGCCCTTGTCGGCCATGGCTCGCGCCATCATCGGAGCGAATTCGCCCTTAATCCACTCCGGCAAGCGCTTCCTGACCATCTCAGTTAGTTTGCTCGCCTGCGATCCGCTCGGAGGAATGCCGTCCTCATCAAAGTTCCCACCATCAAGGAACTTTGTCATGTCATAGGTCAGATCCAAATCTTCAGAGAATCTGTCAATCAGCCGATAGACTTTGGAAAGCGAAGTACCCCCTTTGAAATACAGGAGGTCCCTAAATGCGGAGGTGTAGACAGCGTCAAGCGTCGCGACGACCATGATATCCTTTTCAAGGATATGCGGCTCGCGTCCCAATGTTGCCGAAGCGGCCAGAAGAGCGTCTCTTTGCTGGCCACGTTTCAAATCGAAGAAGGATTCACCGCTCATTTTCTGCTTTCGAGATCGCCGTATGGAGCCAAGCGGGCACTTTCGCCTTGAGGGCGACTACGCGAGTCCATTCCTCGGGGGTCAGTCTGTTCTTGAGCAATTTCGCGTAGTGGACACCGTTAGCTCGGCCAAGGTGCGCGATTGCCCGGATGGCTTCGCCCGACCTGTTCTTTGGCAGGCTCGTGATCCAAGCGGGCGCGTGCTTGAGGCGTATTGTGCGGCGGCCAAGTTTCAGGTTCTTCGACTTTCCGGTCGTGAGAAAGACTTTTTGAACCGGAACTTGTGTCGTCAGGCCCAGCTGGTTCGCCGCCGTAGCACCGGAATTGACGACCTTCTCACCTGACAAGGAAGCGTACGACTTCACGATGGCTTCCGCTTCCGGCAGCACATATCCATACGGCGTCTTCCTTGAGGGCGTGTACATTCCTCTGTAGACGCGCGCCAGTTCGCCCTTTTTCGCAAGTCTGCTCAGAGCTTGATCGGCTGCCGCACGGTTTCCAGAGCCAACGAATTCCTTCGAAGTGAGCAAAGCACCTTCCTTGGCTCTTTTCGTACGCATTTGAACCGCTCGCGTGACCTCTTCCATGGCATTAGCTCCTGTCAGAGAGAAGATTCGAGTTTCTGACCGAATTGGCTCCTATCATATTGAATTGCAAAGAAACAGATCAAGATAGGCTATGGCCAAATCTGGACGCTATATCCCACCCAAATTATGACGCGGCCTGCCTGTCCAAACGGGACGTCTGGCATTGAGCTTTTGGAACGGGATCAGGCTGCCGCAGGTCTTCGACCTTCCTGCATGGATGAATGAGGCATCCGGGTAAGGCGACTGCGGAAGATGGCCCGAGTCATTGCCGCCCTCGCCCGCAACTTCAGGCCCGACGAGGTTGCCGATGATCGGCAGCTCCATTTCGGGGCCGCGGCTCAAGGGTTTTTGGGAATCAAATCGCGACCATCTTACGGCCGCACCAAAGTCGAAATCGGTCAATTCAGAATCCGAGCTTCAGCGTCGGATCCACAGTTTCCCGTGTTTTCCTGAAGGTCTCGGCGAAGTTGTCTTCCAGAGCCACGTTTGCACGCAAATTCAACGAGCTCGGTATCAAATGTCAATCCGCTTCGAGCTTTGGCCTTCTTAATTAGATCAGCACTCACCCGTCCCGCAATCCTGCCGTCCTTCTCAGCGCGCAGGCCGATTCTTCCGCCCTCTGCAGGACGGCGTTAATCCTGGCCAAGCGACGCATCTGCAATTTCTCAGCCAGTTTGGGAAAGGTTCTCGTCCGCTTGCCCACCGACCCTTGGCCGCGACGCATACGTACAGCTATCTTCGTCATCGGGGTTCCTCGCAGGTCCCATTAACAAAAATCGATTTTAGACAACATAGCCGGCGAGTGTTGCCAGCATCGCGCCAATTCGAAGATCGGTGAGGCCTTGACCCTCGCCAGCACCTGACATGCTTTCTATAAGCAACTTGCGTAGGGATCGCGTGTGCAGCTATGATATCGAACTCATTGTGGACGCTGACATTTCGGAGGACCCTGCCTCCTCTTTGATGTCGTCTAGCCCGATGGCGTGCTTCAGCTATTGGGGGACGTGGAGATGGGCAGCAACCATCTGGTTGTCCGTGACCTGCATATCGGGGGCGATGCCCAGGTCCAATGGGGTTGATCCAAATTGCGCAAGCTCGGTCGAGTGATCGCGGAGAAGCTTAATGTCGACTACATCGAAGTTCATGGAGCGGTTCGGACAACGGGTGCGAACCCGGGACGTCGTCCGGGTGTCGTCAGGCTCTCCCGTCCGGCTGAGCCTCAGCTTTCTACACGGCGCGAATACTCCTGAGGCTGCTCGGGTTCTTGTCAGGAGACAGCTGCCGCTGAGGACGGCCCATGCGGTACTCACGGAAATGGTCGATCACGGCAAGGCGTTCGTAACTGTTCCTTGCGTCGACGACCTGCGGGCACTTAAGGACGAACTCTCGTCCGCAGGAGTGATCGCGAAGGTTCATGCGCCGCGGCCGATAAGCGTTCGCGAAGTTCGGGATCGCACCAAGCTGTCCCAGGAGGCGTTCTCCGTGAGGTATGGCCTCGATCTGGCAACGCTTCGGAACTGGGAGCAAGGTCGCTCGGAACCGGATGCAGCGGCGAATACTCTCCTTTGGACCATCGCCCGGAATCCGGAGGCAGTCGAAAAATCGCTCGACATGGAGGACGAAGTGGCGGCGCCGTCTCCCTAGTAGTCTAAGTCTAGGTAGAGGACTGTCGGAACGGCCACTCCATCGCGCCGCTACTCGGGAGCCAACGCGATGGCCGGCCGCCGGACGGGAGGCAACGTCAGGATCCGCGAGATGAGCGGATCCGGCCTGCTGTAGCGCCTTTCCGTCAGCCGTTTCTCGCCTGACCGCCGCAGTGCCAGAACGGGCCGCCCCGCCTTCCGACGCGTGTAGTGGCCCCGGTCACTCAGCAAGAAACTCGATTTGTTTTCGCGCTGAATATATGCACAGGAAATCAGCATCTTTATGTTGCGCTATATGGCTATCGAAGAACGCAAATATCCCGGCGAGCTAGCGTCGCCACAGCAGGTTCACGAGCTGGCAGAGGAAAACCGCAAGGCGGCAAACCACCTCCTTGAGCTCGGACGACCCGGCAAGCCGCTCACCAGAGCGCCGTTCAGATTGGCGGCGATTCATGCGATCGAACTCCACCTGACCGCGCTTTTGCTCCATCGTGGGCACAATCCCAATCAGATCCGCAAACTGCAGCACGACCTGTCGAGACGCACGGAGCACGCACTGGAGGCGGGCCTGCGCCTTCGCGCGAAGACGGCCAAGCATCTCCAGTCCCTTAGCCAGAACCGGGAATATCTCGTCACCCGCTACGGCCCGGAACGGGCCGCCACCGCCTCGCAGATAAACCGCCTCACTGCCACCCTTGAAGAGGTGGCGGCAAAGGTCAGTGCATTGATCGCGCTGCCCGCGAGATTGCAGCAGGCAGATCCAGCTGCCTCCGGGGAGGTTCACGGCCGGGATTCAGCGGCCTCCTGGTCTGCTTCGACAGTTAGTCCAATGACATGATGCACCAGGAACACGTCGACTAGGTACGCAGCCTCGTCCCGTGAAATCGGTAACATGTCTGCCGTGATTTCATTATCGATATAGGACTCGGCGTCCCAAAGGGTGCGAGTCAGCTTCTCGTTGTCCGGCTCAATCCGCTCAACGACCCTTTCGAACGCGGCGTTGGCAGCCTCGATAAGCACAGTACGGTCGGCCCCGGCGACTGGCAGGGACGCAATAACGGCATGGGAATCCATGACGAACGTTTCCTTCTGGAGTGGCGGTCTCTTGCCTCAGCATTTTCGGTCGCCATGCCGACGCTGGTTCTCGCTGGGGTGGCTCGTCGAAGCGCCAGGCGCCACCTTGTGCTCACATGCGCAGCCGCAGGATACGCGAGAATTCGGCAGATGCAATCCAAGGTGACATCGTCGAGCACGGCAGCGCCAGGGACAGAACAGTGTCGGCGCAGTAGGCGAAAGGCGGTCTCCGAGCTTTAGCTTCCCGCACGAAGCGATCTGGAACCAAGCCTGATCTCCGGAGCCGCCGTCGCGCGTCCCGTCAAGCGCAGGCGCGCGCACTCCGCAAGGGCTTGAGCGGAGCGTCCCTTGAGGACGAGCACGGCTGCGCGAGGGACAGAGCGCGTCGGAGGCGGAGCGGGAGCGGGTTCAGGCGGCCTGATCCTTGGTGTGTCCAGAGCGTCTTCTTTGGTCGGCCGCTTACGCTGTTCCTGGGGGTGGCAACCTGGCCCTATCCTTGTCGAAAGCAAGGAGCTAACGGGATTAAGCCTTCCGGTTTCGGCACGCGTTGTCTAGTCGGCGGATAGATGAGTGTTGTGATGTCTGCTACAATCGAAAAGTAGAGTCGAGGGGGGCGACAATGGTTGAAGTGTTCCGCGGAAGGAGCGGTAAACTCGAACACGAAGGGGCCGCGCTCGGTAGAGTCCATGCGCAGGCAAATCACCGCAAGGCGTTGGGGTACTGGCTCGGGTTCTTGAAGGGCGTGATGGCCAGCGAGCGGGTCGAGCGGGCGGAGATGCCGCCACTCAGGGTCGAAGCTGAGCAGTTCCTGTCCCTTCTTCACGACGATGATGCTGCCGAGCTCATCCGCGATCTGGATATTTGGGGTAACGCACCCGAAGAGATCTACGCCGTCCTTGAAACAATAATCGGCATACGCTCACGGGAGTTTGTCGCAGCTGACGACAAGGACGAAGTCAACGAGTTCTACGGATTCTGTGCCGGTATCGCCTGCGACAACTCCATCACGCCAGCAGAGGTCGAAAAACTGCTGTCCAGGTTGGACTCGAGTGTGGTCCTGCGCAGAGACAGCCGCGTGGCAACTCTCGGAGAAACTGCCAGAAGGTCTTTTGCTGACGGTCGCATAACCGCCGACGAGGCAGAAGACATATGCGGGTGGATTGCCCGTCTTGTCGGCGACAGCGCGACAGACACGGGGCTGCCTACCTTCGGCAATGTGGGTGTCATTGACGGCGCCTTGGAGGATGCAAGCCAGTTCGTGATTCCGAGCCGGATGTTCGTCCTCACGGGGAAATTCGCCATCGGCCCTCGAAAAGTAATCGCTGCGATGATTTGCGAACGCGGCGGTGATTGGAAGGACACCGTCTGCGGCCAGACCGACTACCTCATCGTCGCGGCCGAAGCGTCTCGGGACTGGAAGCACAGCCACGAAGGCACGAAGATCATCAGGGCAATGGAGCTTCGCGAAAAGGGAGGTCGGCCGCATCTGGTTCTTGAACCGATGCTGGCCAAAGCGTTGGGTTTCTGACCGCCTCCATCCGGCAAACGGAAAACCTATTGTCTTGGAGGTGCGGCTTCAGAGCCTAGTCGTCGGAAGCGCGGAGCTGAACACCTGAGCCTTAGTGAATCGTGATACGGGTGTCTGGGCGCTCGCCACACTTTTCTGACAGTTTTAAGGCGAGCAGCGGCGGCACCTGCAGGAACAATATCTCCCGCAGGATCGCGGCACCGTCGTGCTTCACTGGTTCACCGGAAGCAAAAGCGAGGCTCGACGTGCGGCGATGCTCGGCTGCTATTTCTCCGTCAAAGCCGAGATGACCCGTTCGGATCGCGGCCGCTCTCTCGCCTGCACTTGCCCATCGATCTGATGGTGACAGAGACAGACGGCCCTTTCACTGCCAAATGTTTTCTGGCAACGAGAGAATTTTGAAGTTTCGTAAACTATCGGGACCAGTTGGACGATTTTGCACCTCGCGGCCTCCCGGCGGCTGCTTGACGCTCGTTAAATACCGTCGCGCAACATATATCACGCATCCTGGACCGATGCCATCCAACCGCAAGGGAGCACCGCCCGGACTGCCCGCCCCTTGATCAAACCCTGCGTTCTGGTTATATTACTGGAAATATGTCGGAGGCAACTATGGGCAGCTCGCAAAAACGCGCCATTCAAAACTATCGATCTCGCCTCAGCGAGCGCGGCTTGGCGCGCTTCGAAGTGCTTGGCCGCGATGCTGATCGCGACCTCATTCGATCTTTGGCTCGCCGCCTGGCCGAAGATGGGCCGGATGCCTCTAGCCTGCGCGCTGCTGTCAGCCAGACCATCGCGGGCGAGCCACCCAAGCCTGGCGGGATCCTCGCCGCATTGCGTCGTTCGCCGCTGGTGGGAGCTGACCTCGATCTTTCCCGCCCCCATGAAGAGGGACGGAAGATCGACCTGTGACAGGCTACCTCCTCGATACCAACATCATCAGCAATGTCGTCAAATCGCAGCCGTCGGAATCGCTCCTGGCATGGATGTCGAGACAGCGTGACGAGGATTTGTTTATCGCTTCGCTGACCGTTGCGGAAATTCTTCGCGGGGTTCTGGAGAAGCCGCGCGGGAAAAAACGCGACGCACTTGAAAAGTGGTTCTCTGGGCCTGAGGGGCCGCCGGCGCTGTTTGCGGGCCGCATCCTCTCGTTCGACGACAAAGCCGGGCTGATCTGGGCGCGGCTGATGGCAGGAGGAAAAGCGGCCGGCAAGCCGCGCAGCGGGCTCGACATGATCATCGCCGCTGTCGCCGGAGCGAACGAGTGCGTGCTGGTAACGGATAACGAAAAAGACTTTGCCGGGCTCGAGGTCGTCAATCCGATACGCGGAGCGGTCTGATGCGGCGGGTCAAGAAATGCTCGGGAGGGTAAGATGACTGAACTCAGATAGAGTGGACAGACTCCACTTGGAACCCGGTCGCAGGGTGCTCGATCGTTACGGCAGGCTGCACCCATTGTTATGCAATGGAGATGGCCAGACGGCTTGAGGCCATGGGCATCGCGAAATATGCGGGGCTTACCCGTAAAACGGGAAAGCGCACGGTGTGGAATGGCGTGGTGCGGGAAGACCGCGAGGCGTCGTCGTCGAAGGTGAAGGACCGGCTGAGAATCCAGATGTCGTAGAAGTCCTTCATCCTGCTATTCGCCCGCCCCAGCGCCACCATCGCCTGATATTTCTCGGCAATGACAGTTTCCCGCGCATAAGCCCGCAGCCGGGGCATGGGAAGTCGAGCATGGAAGGATAGTCCAGCTCTTCGGCACCAGGCTCCAGCGCATCGCCAAAGCCGATGTCGATCGTCAGGCTGACCCGGGCGCCGCTGATCGAGGCCGTCGTCCGCAGCCTGAGCCCACCATACTCCAGCTCCTCGCGTATGCGGTCGACCCGGAGTGCGTCAGCGTCGAACTCGACGCCATCGCCGGCGTCCTGCGCCAGGACCTCCCGAAAGGTCGCCAGCATTGGCTCCGCGCTCGGATCGCCAAAATCCAGCAGGTCAAGGTCGCGGGTGCCGCGGTGCGGATCATCGAACCAGCTCATCATCAGCATCGCGCCTTCAGCACGAAACGGTCGGCGTGGGGTGACTGGCTAAGCCGGAAAAGCAGCCGCTCGAGGGCGAAGCGGGTCAGAACCAGATCGAAGCTCTGGCCACTTACCTTGGCGAGTTGCAGCAGACGTGCGCGCACCGAGGCGCCGATGTTCTTGATCTCTTTAGCCATTGGCAGTCAGCGCCTCGATATACGGCCGGATGACCGTGGCGACACCGCCACGCTCGGACTGCCTGGCAATTTCGCCGGGCGTGGCCTTGCGCTGGCGAAGCGCTTCCTGGAGGCCCTCGATCGCCACCGACAGGCCGATCTTGTTGCGATATCGGAAACAGTCCGCGATTGTTGTGACAACCCCAAAGACCTTTACGGTCACGCCCTCGACAACATGAGTTTCGACGCTGTCGTTGAGCAGACTTTCGGTAAAACGCACGATGCGAATGGGTGTGCCGTTGGGTTTGGGAGCCCAGTCCTTCTGGCCGATGGCCAGCCATACCTGTCTCGGAAGCTAATCGGTCAGCTGGTGGAATGCCAGGGCTGACACAAGGCAGACAACGCCTTTGGGTACGCGCTTGGCAGCCTCGGCTAGGCTATGATTGGCGTCGAGCGGCGCATCGGAGAGCTGGTAGAGGCCGCGTGCGAGCCGGAGCACCTCCCCATCCCGTTCCATGCGACTCATCGTGGCCGCTGTTACGCCGGCGTTGCGCAGCTCCGCGAGACGCGCGATTCCGCGCACTGTCAGAAGTGCGTGGGCGATTTGGCGCTGGGGAGCGGGCTCTGGCATTGATACGAAATCTCGGGACTAAGGGGTTACAGTCCGAGGATTTGTATCACTTGTTGAGAATCAATGAAGCCAATCGTCAGCTGCATTGAGCCTTGCGCCGCAGCCATGCTTTGAGTTCGCCGTGGACGGCGGCGACTTCGAGCAGGATATTGGTTTCCCTGGGATGTGGCCATCGGGATAGAGATCGGAGCCATGGACAACATGGATTTTTCATCCCCGTCGATGCTGAGCGTCCTGCCCATCGCGCGGGGACCAGCGCATGAAGGCCTCGGCCGTTCGCCGCATCTTCGCAAGCCGGCCTTACCGCGCAGCCGCCGTTGTGCTGGGGCGCATCCTAGCCGGTATGCACGTGTCGCAACAGATCCTTCAAAGAAAATCGCGGACTTTTAGCACTCTAAACCGCTGAGAATATGTACGTTGAGCCTGTCATTTGGGCCGCGGGTCGAGACCGTGGCGTATCGGAAACGATCTGCGATGCGGTCGGGCGTATTGACCTCGCCGGACGGCAAGATTGCCTCTGAAATTAGTGGGAGGACGCCAAATGGACGAAGTCAATACAAGGAGTGCCGGCCGATGGTGACACTGGTCATGCGCCTAAAGGCCGCGGCTCATCTTGATCGACTTCGAATCCTGGGACTTTGTGCGCATGCGGACCTAACCGTCTGCGAGCTAGCAGAAGTTCTGAGTCTGTCTCGCGAGCACGTGGTCGCACACGTCCGCCAGCTCGCCAGAGCCGGCTTTCTTCTCGGCAACGAACAGCGCCCCTGGCCTTCGTACCACCTCGAAGCAGGAGGCTCGGACGGCGGCTTGGTTCAATTGCTGGTTGATCTCCTGCCCCACGGCGATGGCCATCACACACAAGACCTACAGCGCCTGGAGGCGATACAGGGGGCGCGGTCCAAGGTGGCCGCCTGCTTGTCCTGAAACTTAGTCCCAATGGAGCACGAAGCTGATATGAACAATTCGACTGGCGGCGCCATCGCGGAGCCTGACACTTACGGGTGGCCTCACCTGGCTGCCGTAGATTCTCGCGTTCACGAGCTGCTTTTAAGACAGGAGCGCCAGGAGCGGACGACCCTCAAACTTATCGCCTCCGAGAACTTCGCGTCCTCGGCGGTGTTGGAAGCGACCGGGTCTATTTTCACCAACAAGTATGCCGAGGGATATCCCGGCGCGCGCTACTACGCCGGAAACGAGATCGTCGATGAGCTTGAGAACCTCGCCATCGAGCGATTGAAGGCGCTATTCGGCTGTGAACACGCCAACGTGCAGCCTTATTCCGGCTCGCCGGCCAATCAGGCTGTCTGTCGAGCGCTGTTGTGTCCGGGAGACAAGATGATGGGCTTGACGCTCCCCGGCGGCGGGCATCTGACTCACGGTTGGGTCGTCAACTTCTCCGGCACTGACTATCAGCGAGTTCCGTACGGGCTGCACGACAAGACGCAGCAGATTGACCATGACCGCTTGCGCGAGACGGCCAAACGGGAACGACCGAAGCTCATTTGGGTCGGCGGAACTGCTTATCCGCGTATCTTTGACTATGAGGCAATGGCCGAAATTGCTTCCGAGGTGAACTCCTATCTCGTGGCCGACATCGCCCACATCACCGGCCTCGTTGTCGCAGGAGTGCATCCGAATCCTGTTGGCCATTGCGATGTGGTCACCAGCACCTCTCACAAGTCGATCCGCGGCCCCCGCGGTGGCTTCATATTGTCAAGGAATGAGGACCGCTATCAGGCGCTCTATCATTCCAAGAGCAAACACAATCTGGCCAAACGCATAGACCGTGCCGTGTTCCCTCTCCTCCAGGGCGGACCGCACATGAATACGATTGCCGCGCTAGCTGTCGCTCTGCACGAAGCAGGGAAGCCGTCCTTCCGTGTGTACGGTCAGCAGATCGTCAAAAATGCCAAGGCGCTGGCCCAGGCGCTTCTACAGCGAGGTTATGAGCTCGTCACGGGGGGCACTGACAATCACATGCTGATCCTTGATCTTCGGGACCGGCCGCTATCCGGGAAAGCCTATGCCGAGCGCTTGTCGCAAGCGGGCATCATTACGAATTTCAACATGGTGCCGGGCGACCGGCGCCATCCCGCGCTCACCAGCGGCATA
Source organism: Mesorhizobium sp. WSM4820 (assembly GCF_055811075.1). Lineage (NCBI taxonomy): Bacteria > Pseudomonadati > Pseudomonadota > Alphaproteobacteria > Hyphomicrobiales > Phyllobacteriaceae > Mesorhizobium > Mesorhizobium sp. WSM4820. The sequence continues at coordinate 108,481 of NZ_JBVVQN010000023.1, forward strand.
CGCTTAGGCACGCCAGCAGTGACGTCTGTGGGCATGCGCGAGGCGGAAATGGTGCAGATTGCCGCTTTCATCGACCTGGTCTGTCGCCAGCCCGATGATTCGGACGTGCATGCCAGGGTGCGCAGAGACGTTGCCGACTTCTGCGCTGCGTTCGACGTGCCTGGCATCTCCGACAGGTAAGACGGCCAGATCAACTGTCACATCCAATTCCAACGTTTGAAGCGAGGACATTCCATGACCAGACAATTCGTGTTCTCTTCCGAATCCGTCGGCGCGGGACATCCCGACAAGATGGCCGACAATATCTCAGATGGCGTCCTCGATGCGATCCTCCGCAAGGATCCTACGGCTCGTGTTGCTTGTGAAGCGTTGGTGAAGTCAGGGATGGTCGTTCTGGCTGGCGAGATCACCAGCGACGCGCAGATCGACTACAGCCAAGTTGCCCGCGATATCATCTTGGACATTGGATATGACGACGATGCGATCGGCTTTGACGGCCGGCGTTGCGCCGTGATCTTGGCCTTGACCGAGCAGTCGCCTGACATCAGCCAGGGCGTCGACGAGGGACGAGGGCAGGATCTCGAGCAGGGAGCGGGGGATCAGGGTCTCATGTTCGGGTACGCGTGCAACGAGACCGAAACATTGATGCCGTTGCCAATCCAACTCGCTCACGAATTGACAAAAAAACAGGCAGAGGTGCGCCAAACCGGACGCCTTGGCTGGCTTCGCCCGGACGTTAAATCTCAAGTGTCCGTCCGTTATGAGGGTTTGCGCCCGGTAGCGCTTGATACCATAGTCCTGTCGACGCAGCATGACGAGGAGGTCTCACAAGCCACAGTCCGCGAAGGCGTCATTGAGGAGATCATAAGGCCGGTCTTGCCCCACGACTTGGATACGACGGGGATAAGGTTCCTGGTCAATCCAACAGGCCGGTTCGTGGTCGGTGGGCCGCGCGGCGACTGCGGGCTCACCGGACGCAAGATCATCGTCGATTCCTACGGTGGGATGGGGCGTCACGGCGGCGGCGCCTTTTCGGGCAAGGACCCGTCCAAGGTTGATCGCTCGGCCGCCTATGCGGCGCGGTACGTCGCAAAAAATGTCGTTGCAAGCGGCCTTGCGGATGTCTGCGAGGTTCAGCTTGCCTACGCGATCGGTGTGGCCGCGCCGGTGTCTATCCTGATCAATACCTTCGGAACCGCAAAGATCGACGAAAAAAGGATCGAGCGCGTCGTTCTTGAGCTTTTCAATCTCCGACCGAAAGGCATCATCAAGATGCTTGATCTCTTACGCCCAATATACCGCAAGACCGCGACATACGGACACTTCGGCCGCGAAGAGCCGGAGTTCACGTGGGAAAGGACGGACAGAGCTGAGGACCTGCTGCGTGAGGCAGGACCGGCAGCAGCGTGATGCGCCGAGTTGGATGCAGCGGCATACGGCAACTCCATTCCACACCTGCAAAAACCCGCCCGCGCCCGGCGCGGCAGAGGGTGGGTTTTTGGCGGAGATATGAATAGATGCCGAACTATGACGTGCTTTGTATCGGTAATGCCATTGTCGACATCATCGCCCAGTGCGACGAGGCATTCCTTG
>NZ_JBVVQN010000024.1:0-80970 GCF_055811075.1 Mesorhizobium sp. WSM4820
TCTTCGCCATTGAGCTTGACTTCGGTGCCCGACCACTTGCCGAACAGGATGCGATCGCCGGCCTTGACGTCCAGCGGGACGAGCTTGCCGGCTTCGTCGCGGGCGCCGGAACCAACGGCGATGATCTCGCCTTCCTGCGGCTTTTCCTTCGCCGTGTCGGGAATGATGATCCCGCCGGCAGTCTTGGATTCGGATTCAACCCGGCGTACGACCACGCGGTCATGAAGCGGGCGGAACTTCGACTTTGCCATTTTTTATTCCTCGGTGAGAATGGTGAGAATAGTTCCTCCGTCCGGCGGCGCCGGACAAACCTATAAGCCCGGCGGCGCCGGACCTACGCTTAGCACTCACCAATGGCGAGTGCTAACGTGGCGTTGAGATAATCCGGTGGCTGGCGAGAGTCAAGGCGCTGAGTGAGCTGATCGCCAGCCGCAGCCTGCTTCGAACTGATAATTGACTAAGTCAACTAAATGGTTGATCTTGTGCGGGCAGGAGGATGCCATGACGATTCATCATCAACCCGGCAGGGAGCGGATCGATGCAGTGCGGGGCTTTAACCGCTTCTACACCCGCCAGATCGGGTTGCTCGACGAAGGGCTGCTGAAAAGCGCCTTCTCGCTGACCGAGGCCCGGGTGCTCTATGAACTGGCGCATCGCGATGGCCTGACCGCCACCGATCTTGCGCGCGATCTCGGTCTCGACCCCGGCTATCTCAGCCGGTTGCTGAAAAAGTTCGAGGAGCGTGGCCTGGTCGAGCGCGCCGCTACGCAAGCCGATGCTCGGCGCTCGTCGATTGCGCTGACGCCGGCGGGAAGAGCGGCGTTCGCGCCGCTGAACCAGGGTTCGCACGATCAGGTCGCGGCCCTGCTCGACCGGCTTTCCGCACCGGAACAGGACAGGCTGGTCAAGGCGATGCAGACGGTGCAGCGCCTGCTGGGCGAGAGTGCAGAGCCCAGGGTCCCTTACATGCTGCGGTCTTTGCAGGTCGGCGACATCGGCTGGATCATCCATCGCCAAGGCCTGCTCTATGCGCAGGAATATGGCTGGGACGAAACTTATGAGGCGCTGGTCGCCGAAATCCTCGGCGCTTTCGTCAAATCCTACGATCCGAAATGGGAACGCAGCTGGATCGCCGAGCGGGAAGGGGAAGTCGTCGGCTCGGTCTTTCTCGTGCGCCAGTCGGACGCGGTGGCGAAGCTGCGCCTGCTCTATGTCGAGCCCTCGGCGCGCGGTCTCGGCATCGGCAGTCGGCTGGTCGAGGAATGCATCGGCTTTGCCCGTGCCAAGGGCTACAAGAAATTGACGCTGTGGACCAACGACGTGCTCACCTCAGCGCGCCGCATCTACGAGGCGGCCGGGTTCAAGCTGGCCAATCAGGAACGCCACCACGCCTTCGGCAAGGATCTGGTCGGCCAGAACTGGAACCTGGAGCTGTAGCATTTTTCCCTTCTCCCCTTGTGGGAGAAGGTGGATCGGCGCGCAGCGCCGAGACGGATGAGGGGTGTTGGCCGGAGTGCTGTTAGTGCCAAGCTGGAGCACCCCTCATCCGACCTCGCTTCGCGAGGCCACCTTCTCCCACAAGGGGAGAAGGCAAGACAAGGCGGCCATTCTCACCCTTTGACCGGTATCCAGATTTCCAGCCCGCCATTGCCGCTGCGCGGATCGAATTCGGGGCCGTAGCGCTCGAATTCGGGCGCGTCGGCAATCTTGTGCCCGGAGGCCGGCAGCCATTTGTTCCAGATCGTGTTGACCGTGCGGCGGATGGTCGAGATGTGGTCGCGATGGGCGAACACGGCGTATTTCTGCGCCGGCACGCGTACGCGCGAAAACCCCTTCGGCAGGTCCGAAAAATCGGACACCTCAACGCCGGCGATATAGTCGAAATTGCCTGCATCGTCGCCGTTGACGCAGACGCCATAGGCGATGTCGCCGACCTCGCCTGGAATGTTGCCGACATAGGGGCCGAACCTTTGCCACTGCATCGGAATGCCGGCGCTGGTTTCGCAGCTGTAGCGCTCGCCGAGACCGGCGATGAGGAACGGCCGGCTGGTTTCGAAACGCGGCGGCTCGAGATTGGTGAGGAAGGATTGGTCCATCAGGATCGGCTCCACGAGATCGAGGTTTTTGAGCGAGCCTTGCGCGCGCACCAGTTCCGGCGTGGTGCCGAACTGGTCGCGGAAGGCACGGGTGAAAGCCTCATGCGAGGCATAGCCGGCGTCGAGCGCGACCGAGAGGATGTCCGGTGCGCCGGCGGCGAGCCTGCGCGCCGCCTCGGTCAGCCGGCGAGAACGCAGGTAGCCCATCACCGAACGTCCGGTCGCCGCACCGAAAGCCCGCGTCACGTGAAAGCGCGACACGCCGCTGCTGTTGGCGACATCGTCGAGCGAGAGGGCCTCCGGCAGATGGCTTTCGACGAACCACAGCGCTTTCTCGGTCGGGTTCATATGGCTCCTTGCTGTGGGACTGCGCATCGGCCAGGTCATGGTATCGCTTCTTGGTGGAGGCAGTTTGATCGAAATTGCGCACCGCGCAATGCGACGCTGGTCGGCAAGTCGAAGGCGTTGGGCGAAGGGCTTGACGGGAGCAGGCGTTGTCTTTTAAGTAGTAATGTTATTACATTACGAGATTCGGTATGCTCGTTCTGACAAGACCATTGCTCGCGGGGCACTCCGGAACCCGGAAATTTATTGCGCTGGGATTGGCGGAAAACTAGGGTGGCTGACTGATGGTCCCCAAGCCGAAAGGCGAGGGGTGAAAAGGGAACACGGTGAGATCTTCGGATCGAGGCCGTGGCTGCCCCCGCAACTGTAAGCGGCGAGCAAAATCCGAAACGCCACTGGCCAAGGCTGGGAAGGCAGGATGGCGCAAGGACCCGCGAGCCAGGAGACCTGCCATCGCACGAGTTGACCGGACGGGGTGTGCCGGGAGGAGACGTGGACATCGGTCTTGTCGGCCGGTCCAGCTTCCTTCCGTCGCCATTGAGAAAGTGACGGTAAGTTGGACGCCTGCCAGCCTCTTCTTGAAGCGCGTGAACTGAGCGCCACGGCGAATGGCCAGCGCCTGGTCAGTGCGGTCAGCCTTTCGGTCGCGGCGGGAGACCGCCTCGCCATCATCGGTCCCAACGGCGCCGGCAAGACGACGCTGCTGCGCATGCTATGCGGCACGCTGCGTCCGAGCGCGGGAGATGTGAGATTTTCCGGACGCCGGCTGGAGACGTTTCCGGCCGCCGAGCGGGCGCTGCACATGGCGGTCGTCGGCCAGACCGATCAGCCCGATCCGCGGCTTGCCGTGATCGACTACGTCGGACTTGGGCGGGTCCCGCATGCCGGCTGGCGACGCAGGAGCGAGCAACGCGACATCGTCGTCGAAGCGCTTCGCAGAACTGGCCTGCTGCCGCTGCTCGGCCGCACGATCGGCTCGCTGTCGGGTGGTGAGCGGCAACGCGCCCAGCTGGCGCGCGCCATCGCCCAGGAGCCGAAAATCCTGTTCCTCGATGAACCGACCAATCATCTCGATCCGCGCGCCCGCAGCGAACTCCTCGAACTTGTATCGCAGCTTGGCATGACCGTCGTGGCGGTGCTGCATGATCTGTCGCTGGTCACGCCATTTGCCACCAGGGTCGCGGTGATGAACGAGGCCCGCCTGCAGGCACTCGCCGGTCCGCGCGAGGCGCTGACCAAGCAGTTGATCCGCGAGATTTTCGGCGTCGAGGTGCTTCGGCTGCGCCATCCCACCGAAGACCGCGAACTCACGGTGTTCGAAGTCCCGAACCGTGCCTCTTCTGATCTAACCAAGGAGCAACACCCGTGAAACGCCTCGCATTGCCTTTTGCCTCTCTGCTGCTTGCCCAGGCCGCCTTCGCTTTCCCGGTAACAGTCGACAGCTGCGGCACACCGCTGACGTTCGACGCCGCACCGAAGCGCGCCGTCATCCAGGATATGAACATGGCCGAGATGGCCTTCGCGCTGGGGCTTCAACCGTCGATCGTCGGTCTGACCGGCATCACCGGATGGTACAAGGTCGGTCCGGAATTCAAGGCCGGGCAGGGCGCGATTCCGGAACTCGCGCCGAAATACCCGACGCTCGAAAACCTGGTAGCGGTCGAGCCCGATTTCTTCTTCGCCGGCTGGTATTACGGCATGAAGCCGGGCGGCGAGGTAACGCCAGATACGCTGGCGCCGCACGGCATCAAGACGCTGGTGCTGACGGAAAGCTGCGTCCATCTCGACAACAACCGCCCCGCCGCCTCGATGGACCTGCTCTACGGCGACATCGAAAAGCTGGGCAGGATTTTCGGCAAGGAAGCCAAGGCGGAAATACTTGTTTCAGGCTGGAAAGCGCAACTCGCCGATATCACGGCAAAGGTCGGCGACCGCGAGCGGACGCGGGTGTTTCTCTACGACTCCGGCGAAGACAAACCCTTCACATCAGGCAAGTTCGCGATCCCCAGCGCCATGATCGCCGCTGCCGGCGGCGACAACATCATGGCCGACATGCAGACGAGCTGGGGCAACACGGACTGGGAAACGGTCGCTTCCCGCAATCCGCAGTTCCTGATCCTGCTCGACTATCAGGACGGCGGCGGTTACAGGAAACTGCTCGACTTCCTCAAAGTCCATCCGGCAATGAAGGAGACCGATGCGGTCAGGAACGAGCGCTTCGTCGCGCTGCGCTATGCCGAATTGACCCCCGGACCCGCCAACATCGAGGCGATCGGCAAGATCGCCAGCGCGATGCACCCGGAAGCCTTCTGAGCTTGCGCCACAGGGCGTTCGAATTGGCCATGGCAGCAGGAGTGGCAGCAATCGCCGCTCTTGCTCTGCTGTCGATCGCCTATGGATCGACAGTCATAGCGTTGAGCGACGTGGTTGCTGCGCTCGGACATGCGGCCGGGCTGGATGGAGACCTCGTGCCCGGCTCAGTCGGCAATATCCCGGTCGCCAAGATCCCAGTTGCCAAGATTGTCGTCGATCTCAGGCTGCCGCGCACCATCATGGCGATCTGTGTCGGCGCCGGGCTGGGCGTCATCGGCGCGCTGCTGCAGACGGTAACCCGAAACGACCTCGCCGATCCGTTCCTGTTCGGCCTTTCCTCCGGTGCGGCGGCGGGTGCTGTTTCCGTCATCACCATTTTTGGCGACCGGTTCGGCATCTGGACGTTGCCGGTTGCCGCCTTCACCGGCGGCATATTGGCCGCCGGCATCGTGCTTTTGCTGGTTTCGCGGGTGAGGGGGCAAGGCCCCGAACGGCTGATACTGGCCGGGCTTGCCGTCTCGTTCATGTTCATCGCCCTGACCAACTATCTCGTCTTCGCCGGAGACCAGCGCGCCGCTAACTCGGTATTGTTCTGGACGATGGGCGGGCTCGGCCTGGCGCGATGGGACAATGTCGGGCTGGCTGCTCTTGGCGCGGGCACCATTCTTGCTTATGGCCTGTGGAACCATCGCAAGCTCGACGCCTTCCTGGCCGGCGAGAATGCTGCCGAAAGTCTTGGGGTGCCGGTTGTGCGGATGCGCAGGACGGCGTTTCTCGTCGCTGCCTTCTCGACGGCGATCCTGGTCTCGGTCGCAGGTGTCATCGGTTTCGTCGGGCTGATGATCCCGCATCTGTCCCGGCCCCTGGCCGGCCCGTTGCATCTGCGCCTGATTGCAAGCTGCGCCCTCTTCGGAGCGGTGCTGCTGCTGGCAAGCGACCTTCTGGCGCGCACGCTGCTGCCGCCGCAGGAACTGCCGATCGGCATCATCACCAGTTCGGTCGGCGCTTTCTTCGTGGTCACCATGCTCATTCGCAATCGTTCATGATGGGCTGCCATGCACACTTGCCGGCTTCTGGCACAATGCCGAGTCTTTGGACTGACCTCTTGGACCGGCGCAGCGCGCCGAACCGCCTGTCAAGATTTTCACCGGCAGGATCGGCCATCATGTGCGATGGGCCTGCACGAGATTGGCTCCCCCTTCTCCCCTTGTGGGAGAAGGTGGCCGCCCACGGGTCTTGCCTCCGGCAAGCCCGAGGACAGGCGCCGCGGCCGGATGAGGGGTGCTCCAGCTTGGAACCGACAGCACAGCACCCCTCAACCGTCTCGGCGCTGCGCGCCGATCCACCTTCTCCCACAACAAGGGGAGAAGGCAAGAACTGCGCCATGCCCCGGTCGGCATCGACCCGGTTCACACGCCATTAGTATATCTGGACCACTATGCGGTCGCTTAGCTTGCAGCGAGCTTTCCTTGCTTTGCGCCAGGCGCCGAACCGGAGGAACTGTGGTTGGTCACGAAACCATCGAGGCAAGCCGCCCAGGCGCCCGAACCGACCGAGCATGCCACGCTGGCGAAACTGGCGGGCTCCTCGTACGAGACGCTCGAGCGCGAACTCAGGGCTACGATCGCAACACTCGAGCAGCAGGCGCTGCGATTCGAGACGGCGATCGACAACATCTCGCAAGGCATCTGCTTTTTCGACGCCGCTGAACGGCTGATCCTGTGCAACCGCCGCTATGCGGAAATTTACCGCATCGCGCCCGAACACTTGCGCCCCGGCCGGACGCTGGGCGAAATCGTCGAACGCCGCATCGCTGCCGGGACATCCGCGATGGCCAGCGACGCTTATCTCGCATTCGCCCGGGCGGTCAATTCGGGCACGACCTTGAGAAACTGGACCGCCAATCTCACCGACGGCCGGACAATTCAGATCTGCCATCAGCCGATGCCTGACGGCGGATGGGTGGCCACGCATGAGGACATAACGGAGCTCACCGCCAATCGCCTGATCGTCGACGAGCGCATCTCGCTGCAAACGCTGATCGACTGGGTGCCCGACTACCTGTGGGTGAAGGACACCGAAAGCCGCTTCGTCGTCGCCAACAGGGCCATTGCTTCCGACAGCGGCAAGGCCAAAACCAGTGACATGATCGGTTTGACCGATTCCGATCTTCATGCCCCCGACCTTGCGCAAAAGTTTCGCGCCATCGAGCAAGGCGTGCTGCGCAGCGGACAGCCGATGATCGATGAGGAAGAGTTCGTTGTCGATGCGTCAGGCGCCGGCAAATGGTTTTCGTCGACGAAGGTGCCGTTGCGCAATGTTCAAAACGATATCTTCGGTCTGGTCGGCATCGCCCACGACATCACCGCCCGCAAGCAGGCGGACACCCTTCGAGATGGGCAGGCGAAGATACTGGAAATGATCGCGACGAGCGCCCCGCTCGAAGATGTGCTCGACTGCCTCATGCGCCTCGCCGAGTCTCAGTTGACGGGGATATTCGGTTCCGTCCTGTTGCTCGACAAGGATGGCAGCCACTTGCGGCACGGCGCCGCGCCGAGCTTGGCAAAGGCCTATACGAGCGCCATCGACGGGATCGCCGTCGGCCCCAAAATGGGATCCTGCGGAACCGCCGCCTACCGGCGCGAGCCGGTCATTGTCGCGGATATCATGCACGACCCGCTTTGGCACGATCACTGCGACCTGGCGGCGGCCTATGGCTACCGTTCGTGCTGGTCGACCCCGATCCTGTCGCACCAGGGCGCTGTGCTGGGCGCCTTTGCCATGTATTCGACGACCGTGCGCGAGCCGACCGCAGCCGAGACCCGGCTCATCGATTTCACGACGCGTATTGCCGGGATCGCCATCGAGCGCAAGCTGGCCGAAGATCGGATCCACTTCATGGCCAACCATGATGTGCTGACCGGACTGCCCAATCGCGCTCTGCTCGAGGACCGGCTTTCGCAGGCGATCCTCTACGCGCAGCGATACGATCGCTGGGTGACGGTGGTGTTCATCGATCTGGACAATTTCAAACTCGTCAACGACACGCTTGGCCACAATGCCGGGGACGAGCTGTTGAAGACCGTAGCCGGCCGTATCGTCGAGCGCGTCAGGGCGACCGATACGGTCGTGCGGCTTGGTGGCGACGAATTCGTCGTCGTTCTGTTCGATCAACCGACGAATGTCGATCTCATCTCCGAGACCCTGCAAGCAATTCGGGCGGCGATTGCAGAGCCGGTTCAGCTCGGAGCACATCGGCTGAGGGCGACGGCCAGTATCGGCATCGCCAGCTACCCCAAGGATGGGACCAACCCCGACACGCTGCTGGCCAATGCCGATGCGGCCATGTATCGCGCCAAGGAATTCGGCCGCGACAATTTCCAGTTCTACGCTCCCGAATTCAACACCAGAGCGCATGAGAAATTCGTGCTTCAGGAGGACTTGCGTAACGCCTGGCCCGTTCGGAATTCACGCTGTTCTACCAGCCGCAAGTCGATCTTCGGTCGGGCCACGTCTTTGCCGTCGAAGCATTAATACGCTGGAATCATCCGACGCGGGGCATGTTGGCACCGACCGCCTTCATTCCGACGGCCGAGGAGACAAGTCTGATCGTGCCGATCGGCGATTGGGTCCTGCACGAGGCCTGTCGGCAGAACAAGGCATGGCAGGATGCCGGCCTGCCGCCGATGACCGTCTGCGTGAATGTGTCGACGCGGCAATTCAGGGAAAAGAACCTGATCGGCCGCGTCGCCGATGCCCTGAAAGTCAGCGGTCTGGAGGCCAGATATCTCGAGCTGGAGGTGACCGAAAGCCTGATCATGCAGGATATCGACCTGGCGGTCGCAACGATGAATCATCTGCAAAACCTGGGCGTTCAGATCTCGATCGACGATTTCGGAACAGGCTACTCCAGCCTCAGTGCGCTCAAGACCTTTCCAGTGGCGCGGCTGAAAATCGACAAGTCGTTCATCAACGATATCGCTGCTGACGAAAACGACCAGGCTGTCGCCAGCGCCGTAATATCATTGGGTCAAAATCTGAATCTGAGGGTCATTGCCGAGGGCGTCGAGACGGACGATCAGGTGGCCTTCCTGCGCAAGAACAACTGCGATGAAATGCAGGGCTATCATTTCAGCGAACCGGTTTCGGCCCCCGACATCGAGAAAATGCTCAGTGGCGAACCCATGGATTGACGGGTCGACCACGATCTCCTCAGCCAAGGCGGCATTGCCGCCAGCGCGGATTGGCCTGTGCTCGCGTTGCTATTTGCCCAGGACAAGGCTCCAGTAACGCCGCGAGCTGTCGCGGCCGTCCCGCACATAGGCCAGGCCGAAGCGGGTGAAGCGCGGGTCGAGCATGTTGCGGCGGTGGCCGGCCGAATGCATCCAGATGTCGAACAGTTTCTGCTGATCGAAACGGCCCTCGGCGATGTTTTCGGCGGCAGCACCGGCAATGCCGTTGCCCTTGACGCGCAAAGCAAATCCCTTGCCCCAGCCGGTCGAGTGGGTCATGCGGCCGCCGCGCGCCATATAGCCGGACTGCTGCAGGGCTGCCTGTTCGAGCTGACGGTCGGGAACAAGCGGTTCGAGGCCGGCTGAGGCGCGGATGCCCGCCAGCGTGTCGACGGCGGAGGCGGAGACCCCGGCGCCTTCGCCGGTGGGCAGCACAGTGGCGCAAGCGGCAAGCCCGGCCAGTGCGGCAACGCCGGCAGCTCTAAGCAGCATTCGCCTGTTTGGCGTCGGGCGCATTTCGTCAGGGCGGGGTTCTAGGGATGGTTGATTGGCGGTGTCGGTGAGCGTCATGCCTGCCTGACATAGCGGCAATAGTGGCTTTTGCCGGGCAGGCGTTCAGAAATCCCGCTCGCTTCCTACGTAGGATTACTTAGGCGAAGCACCTGAATTTCCGGAAGCAGACTGAGGCCGTAAATATCGGGACAGGCAAGGACGCATAGCAATTGGCTTCCGACCTGTGCCGACTATGCCCGCCTCCACGGTAGCGGGCGCCGATCAACATCCCGGAGATCCGACATGCCTCCCGAAGTCCGCGCAGCGAACCAACCGACAAGCGTTCCGTTCAAACGCACTGTCCTTCAATGGCCGCTCCTGCTGCTTGCAGCCGCCGCGCTGGTCGCGGCGTCCAGCCCGGCGGCGGCGCACGTCAAATGGTTCGCGCCCTATATCGTCGATGCTTCGCCTCAGCCGATCGCTGCGACGCTGACCAACACATGGTTCTGGACGGGGATCGCGTTGGTTTTGGCATTCTTTCTGTCCGCAATCGCGATCGAGCGCCGCTCGCTCGGCCAGAACGTCCTTGCTGCAATGGACCGTGTGACCGCCCCTGTCGCGTTCCGGGCCGACGATTTCATGCGCGCCGCGACCGCGGCGTTCTTCGTCGCCATCTTCGCGGTCGGCGGGGTCTATCTCACCCCGGATCTGCAGACGCCGTCCGAACTGGTGTCCTGGGCGCAGCTGGCGGTCGCCGCGGGCATCTTCTCGCGCCGGACCATGCCGTTTTCGGCCGCCGGCATCATCGCGCTATGGTTGATCGCGCTGCGCGATTATGACTTTTTCCACCTGCTCGACTATCTCGCCCTCGGCGTCGGCGTGGCCGGCTATCTCCTGCTCGCATCCCTGGACGACCGGCGCTGGCGCGAAAAGCGGTTCGCGGTGCTCTTCTGGGGGGTGGCCATTGCTTTGATGTGGTCGAGCCTCGAGAAATTCGCCTATCCGGAGTGGTTCTACCCGCTGGTCGTAGAGAAGCCGTTCCTGACCTTCGGCATGCCGCGCGACGTGTTCATCCCGATGGCCGGCGTGGCCGAGTTCACGCTCGGCTTCGGGCTGATATGGAGCCCGCTGGTGCGGCGCCTCTCGGCGATCTCGCTGCTCGTCATCTTCACGACTGCGGTATACCCTTTCGGGCGCATCGACCTCATCGGCCACGCCATGATCATGGCTGCCCTGGTCCTGATCGCCGTCGATCCCGTCCGCAAGGATGCCGCCCAGGCCACCACCGCTCCGCTTCGCACGCGGCGCATGGTCGCCGTGCCCGCAGCCCTGTCCGTGGCGCTCGTGGCGGTCGCCTCCGGCTACTGGGGTCTCCACTCCGCATTCTACGGCATCGAGGCGAACGCGACCGCAAGGAACACCTCCACCCACTCCTACAGCGCCGAGCATCCGCACGGTCCCGGCACTGCGAAGGCGGTGCAGCCAGCAACCCACAGCCATTGAGACGCGGAGGACGGCCATTGGGTCGTCCTCCCTCTCCCGAAAGGAACGACGATGAGCTTTCTCAGATTGCTCCTGCAGCTTTTCCTCTACCCCGGAACCCTCGTACTGCAGAAGTGCGAGATCAGCATCGAAGATGATGGCGGGCTGTTCCGGTCTTTCATCAACATGCTGGTCTGGGGCACGGTCACGCTCGGTGTCGCGCTTCTCATTTTATGACCAGCCAGTTATGACCAGCCAGGCTCAGGCCTTCAGATGTTTTGGATAAAAACATGGACGACCGCACGAATTCGATCGCAAGCCGCGAACATCCGGTGAAGGCACTGGCGATGGCCCGCGCCGGCCGTCTGGCGGCAGTTTCCGAAGAGGCGGTCGAGCGCCTCGTCCACTGTTTTTACGCCAAAATACGCGGTGACGGGGAACTCGGCCCGGTATTCGAGGCGGCCATCGCGCCGGAGCAATGGAGCGCACACCTGGCAACGATGTGCGACTTCTGGTCCTCCCTCATGCTGGCGACGGGGCGCTACAAGAGCAATCCGCTGGCCGTTCATATGCGGGTGAAAGGAATCACGCCCGAGCTTTTCGAGCGATGGCTGGAACTGTTCGGCGAGACTGTCGACGAAATCTTCGAGGAGCGCGTCGGCGCCACATTCCGTGCCAAGGCGGAGCGCATCGCCCAGAGCTTCCAGATCGGTCTGTTCTACAGGCCTGAGATGGATCGCCCGAAGACGGCCTGAGGCGAGACCCGTTCGCGGCTGCCAATGTGCACCTAGATGCATGTCGCGCAAAAGTGTGCAGCGGTTTTGCGATTACGACATGCATAAAGCAATAACCTGAAGCGCGTCGCGTGAGGTCGGTCGAACGCGACGCGCTTCAGTGCTGCCGACCTTGAAGGGAGCTACAGGACTGGCGATCCTGCTGTCCCGGCCGTACCCTGGTTGCTCGAAGGAGCCATGCCCCAATGCAGAAACGCGAGCAGACGGATTCCGGTATGCCGGACGAAGCCATTCCCCAAGCTGCCCAAACCAGCGACGCGGAGCGCCTGGTCGATTTCGTCGCCGACACCGCGATGGCCGTTCTCGACGAGGTGGGGCGGATCAAGAGCTGGAACGTCGGGGCGGAGCGGATCACGGGCTGGGCGCGGATCGAAGTCCTGCAGCTGGGTCACTCGTTTTTGTACCCGAAGGACGATATCGCCTCCGGCAAGCCCGCCGCCGATCTCGATCGGGCGCGTGAAAGCCGGCGGCAGGCCGTGGAGCGGGTCTGCATGCGAAAGGACGGATCTTCGTTCACCGCCGATTTCCAGATCGCGCACATGCCTGCGGCGGAGAGCCGGGCAGGCGGCTTCGCGCTGGTCATCCGCGACATCACCGATCGGATCGCGGCGGAGGCGGCGCACAATGCGCGCGAGGCGCATCTCCGTTCGATCCTGGAGACGGTGCCGGACGCGATGATCGTTATCGACGAAGAAGCCCGGATGCAGTCATTCAGCGCCACGGCCGAGCGGCTGTTCGGCTACAGCGCCGAAGAGGTCGTCGGCGAGAACGTCAAGGTGCTGATGCCCTCGCCATATCGCGAGGAGCACGACAGCTATGTGCACCGCTATCTCAGGACTGGCGAACGCAGGATCATTGGCATCGGACGCGTGGTCGTCGGTCAGCGTAAAGACGGGTCGACCTTTCCGATGGAGCTTGCGGTGGGTGAAATGCGGTCCGGCGGCGTCCGCTACTTCACCGGGTTCATCCGCGACTTGACCGAACGCCAGCAGACCGAAACCCGCCTGCAGGAACTCCAGTCGGAACTCGTCCACATGTCCCGTTTCACGGCGCTGGGCGAGATGGCGTCCACTCTCGCCCACGAGATCAACCAGCCGCTAACCGCGATCGCGAACTACCTGAAGGGCTGCCGCAGGATACTCGGCCGGATGGACGGCGGTGAAGTGCCGATGCTGCGGGACGCGGTCGACCAGGCGGCGGACCAGGCGCTGCGGGCAGGCCAGGTCATCCGGCACCTGCGCGACTTCGTCGCCCGAGGCGAAAGCGAGCGCCACGTCGAGAGCCTGCCCAAGCTGGTGGAGGAAGCCAGCGCGCTGGCGCTGGTCGGCGCCAAGGAACAGGGCATCCGCGTCAGCTTCCGGCTGGACCCGCAGGCTCCGCTGGTCCTGGCCGACCGCATCCAGATACAGCAGGTTCTCCTCAACCTGGTTCGAAACGCGATGGAGGCAATGGGCGAGAGTGGCCGCAGCGAGCTGGTCATCGCAACGAAAGCGGTCGCAAACGGTTTGGTTGAGGTGAGCGTTCAGGACAGCGGCACCGGCATCGATCCGGAGGTGCAAAACCGCCTTTTCCAGCCCTTCATGACGACCAAGAAGCACGGCATGGGAGTGGGCCTGTCGATCTGCAGGACGATTGTCGAATCCCACGGCGGCAAGATCTGGGCCGAGTCCGCCCCAGGGCAGGGAACCACGTTCCGCTTCACGCTCCGGTCCGTGGAACGAGAGGAGCTTTCCGATGCAGGCTGAAGCCGTGGTGCATGTGGTCGATGACGATCTGGCTGTCCGCCAGTCGCTGGCATTCCTGCTCGCCTCGGACGGCCTTGCGGTCAGGCTGCACGAATCCGCCTCGGCCTTCCTGGAAAACGTGGAGAGTTCGGCTTCCGGCTGCATCGTTACCGACGTGCGGATGCCGGGGATCGATGGCATCGAATTCCTGCGTCGGCTGAAGGCTCGTGGCTCGCTTCTCCCCGTGATCGTGATGACGGGCCACGCCGACGTGCCCATGGCAGTCGAGGCAATGAAGGAGGGCGCGATCGATTTCATCGAGAAGCCGTTCGATGACGAGCTGCTCGTCGCGACGATCCGCGCCGCGCTGGGCCGCCGGACGAAGACCGTCCAGGACGGCGCGCACGTCAGGGAGGCGGCGAGCCGGGTAGGATCGCTCACAGCACGCGAACGCCAGGTCCTGGACCTGCTCGTCAACGGCAAGGCGAACAAGATGATCGCGCACGAGCTTGGCATCAGCCCGCGAACGGTCGAAATCTACAGGGCCAACGTCATGTCGAAGATGCAGGCGAAGAGCCTGTCCGAGCTCGTCCGGCTGGCGTTGTTGGCCGACCGCTCCGCTCAGTAGCCACACTGTAGGGCCTACCGCCGATAGCCGCACTTGCTCTCGGCAAGAGCACCCCTGACGGCTATCTGACAGACACTTGGCTGATCCCGGTATCGATCCAGGCACGCGTCTGTTCCAGGATCTCGTCCGAAAGCGCCGGATCGTCGACGGCCCGGGCGAGGATCACTGCCCCCACCATCGCTGCCCAGCATCCGATCGCTGCGCGGCGTCCGTCTGCCGGATCCAACTCCGGCAGCGCCTTGCCGATATGGTCGATCTGCGAGCGAAGGCCTTCGGTCATGGCCGAGCGGGCAGCCGGGGTCTGATGGCGGATGTCGGCAACAAGGCCCGCTGTCGGGCAACCACCGGCGGCATTGTCGCGATGCCGGGGCGAAAGATAGGCATCCACATAGGCGCGAAGGTCGCCCCCTCCGCTTGAGTCCGCGGCGAGGACATGGGCAAGGGTTTGGGCGATCAGGTCGTCCTTCGAGCTGAAATGGCCATAGAAGCCGCCATGGGTGAGCCCAGCGGCTTTCATCACCTCCGCCACGCTGACCGCGTCGAACCCCTTGTCGCGAAACAGCCGGCTGGCAACATCTAGAATTCGGCGGCGGTTCTCCGCCATCTGTTCCCGACTGACTTTCATTTCAAAATTCTCCGCCGGCGCCGTTGACATTTACATGATGGTCATCATATTTAGCGGCAATCATGATGATCGTCATGAATATAGTGTCCATCAGAGAAAAGAGCAACGCCATGACCACCGTTCCGTCAGTCCTCATAACCGGCGCCTCCACCGGCATCGGAGCCGCCTATGCCGAGCGCTTCGCGCGCCGCGGGCACGACCTCGTGCTGGTTGCTCGTGACATGGCACGAATGGAGGCTCTGGCGGCCCGTCTAAGTCAGGAAAATGGCGTGGCGATCGACATCATCCAGGCTGATCTTACGCAGGCTGCCGAGCTTGCAACGGTAGAGACGAGGCTGCGCGACGACGCCCGCATCGGGATCCTCGTCAACAATGCCGGAACGGCCATCGGCGGAAGCTTTATCGAGCAGAGCACCGATGACGTCGCGCGGCTGGTTGCGCTCAACACGACCGCGCTTCTGCGGCTAGCCAGCGCCATCGCCCCGCGTCTTGCGGCGGCCGGCGAAGGGGCGATCGTCAACATCGGCTCCGTGGTCGGCCTGGCGCCGGAGTTCGGCATGACGGTCTACGGCGCAACCAAAGCCTTCGTGCTGTTTCTGTCGCAGGGACTCAGCCTCGAGCTCGCGCCGAAGGGTGTCTACGTCCAGGCCGTGCTTCCCGCCACGACGCGAACGGAGATCTGGGGACATGTTGGGGCCGACGTCAACACGCTTTCCAACGTGATGGAGGTCGACGATCTGGTGAATGCGGCGCTGGTCGGCTTCGACCGCCGCGAGTTGGTGACCATCCCGCCGCTACCCGATGCCGGGCAGTGGGATGCGCTTCAGGCCGCACGCCAGGCCATGCTTCCGAACTATCGGAACGAACATCCCGCCGAGCGGTATCGCACGGTCGCCTGAGCACCAACGAAGCCATTTCGCTAAACGACCCGCCGCGGCGGGGACAACAAGGTGACCTATGACAAGCACAACGCTGTTTGAACCCTATACTCTCGGCTCGCTGACCCTCTCCAATCGTATCGTCATGGCGCCGCTGACGCGCAATCGCGCCGGCCCGGGGTTCGTTCCAGGCGATCTCGCCGCACAGTATTACGGCCAGCGCGCGTCGGCCGGCCTGCTGATTTCCGAGGCCACGCAGATCTCGCAGCAGGGACAGGGTTACCAGGACACCCCCGGCATCTACTCCCAGGCTCAGATCGGCGGCTGGCGCAAGGTCACCGACGCCGTGCACGCCAAGGGCGGGCGGATTTTTCTGCAGCTCTGGCATGTCGGTCGCGTCTCGCACGTCGACCTGCAGGAGAACGGCGCCGCGCCTGTCGCGCCCTCGGCGATCCGGGCCGCGACCAAGACCTTCGTCGGCAACGGCTTTGTCGACGTTTCGGAGCCCCGCGCACTCGAACTGGATGAATTGCCGGGCATCGTGGAGGATTTCCGCAAAGCAGCTGCGAACGCCATCGAGGCCGGCTTCGATGGCGTCGAGATTCACGGCGCCAACGGCTATCTGCTGGACCAGTTCGCCAAGGACGGCGCGAACCTGCGCACGGATGCTTATGGCGGATCGGTCGAGAACCGCGCCCGGCTGATGCTGGAGGTTGCGACTGCGGTGGTCGAGGAGATCGGCGCCGAGCGCACCGCCATCCGGATTTCGCCCGTCTCGCCCGCCAACGGCGTCTCGAGCAGCGCCCCCCAGGCACAGTTCGACTATATCGTCGAACAACTCGACGCTTTGGGCATCGTCTACATCCATGTCGTCGAGGGCGCCACGGGCGGATCGCGCGATGTCGCGCCGTTCGACTTCGGATCGCTCCGTCGGCGCTTCAACAACACCTATATCGCCAATAACGGCTATGACCTCGAACTCGCCGCGTCGCGGCTCGCCGAGGGCAAGGCGGATCTGTTCGCCTTCGGGCGCTCGTTCATCGCCAATCCCGACCTTGTGGAACGGCTGCAGACGCGCGCGCCGCTGGCCACGTTCGATCAGGCGACGCTCTATGGCGGCGGCTCCGCCGGCTATACCGACTATCCCGCGCTCGCCGCTTCAGGCCGGCCATGAGCCAATGGAGCGCCGCGCCGCGCGGCCATCCCACGTCGACACCAGCGCCGCCGCCTTCGCCTGTGGGCAGCACGGTGGCGGCAAGGCCGCCTGCCTGACATAAGCGCAATCCTGGCGGCCAAATAAACCGGGCGTGGATTGTTTCCACGCCCGATCAAATCAGCGTTTTGGGCAGTTCAGGCCTTCGGTATCCCAGCCAGGGGGACGACCAGCGCGTCGTCCTCCCCGTCTGCCTCCTCGAACAGATCGGCCCCGTCAGCATCCGTTTCCCGCGGCCGCGTCGAGACCAGATCCTTTAGAGAGCCACCGGCGCCGGCGATGCCGGCTTCCTTCAGGAGCGCGTCGATCAGAGACTTGTTGCCGGTGAACTTCAGCAGCTGATCGGCCAGATCGCCCGGACCCGAACGCCCGCCTTCGCCGCCCGAGCGACCGCCCGAAAATCCCGCCGTGTCGAACACGCGGATGCTATCGATACGGCTCGCCGGCTCCATCAGCGCCTTTAATGCTTCCGGCAGCATGGTGATCCGCGCCTGCGTCAGTTCAAGCTGGATCAGCCGATCGGAGAGCAGGTTGCGCGCTTCGTTCGTCGCGCGGATGGTCGCGGCCTCGGCCTCGCCTTCCGCGATCACGCCTTCGGCGCGGACCTTCATTGCTTCCGCCGCCGCGCGGGCTTCCACCAGCGCTGCCTCGGCGCGGTCTTCCGCCGCTGCTTTTTCGGCGCTCGCGCCAACTGTCACCGACACAGCCTCAGATTCCGCCGCTTCCTGCGCTTGCAGAACGGCGATCTGCCGGGCGCGGTCGGCAATTTCGCGTTCGCGCGCCGTCTGCACCTTTTCTTCAGCCGCAACCGTCAGCGCCTCGGCCTCGCGGGCCTTGGCTTCAGCCTGGCTGGTTTCCTGGCTCTTCTTGGCGATGGCCACCGCCATATTCTGGCGCGACAATTCAACCTCGCGCTCAGAGTTGATGCGCGCCTCTTCCTTGGCGCGCTGCGCTTCCGCCGCATGCTCGGCGATCTCGCGCTCGCGCGCGATCTGGGCGGCCTGTTCGGCGAGCTTCGCCGCTTCCTCGGCCTTGGCCATCTCGGAGCGGGTGGAGGCCTGCTTGGAGACGACGTCGCGCTCCTGCTCCAGCCGCGCCTCTTCCTCTTGCCGCTTCAACGCGTACTTTTCGCGCGAGGCGTTCAGGTCCTGCTCGGCAATCGCCACTTCGGTCTTCCGCGTCACCTCGTTGCGCTCCTTGCGGCGCTGTTCGGTGATGGTTGTCAGCTTGGCCAAACCGACGGCGTCGAAGGCGTTGGTTTCGTTGAAGAACTCACGCGGCGTCTGGTCGAGGCCCGTCAACGACACCGATTCCAGTTCCAGCCCGTTCGAGCGCAGATCGGTCTCGACTGCATCCTGCACCGCCTTCACGAAGTCTGAGCGATTCTCATGCAGTTGATCGAGCGTGTTGCGCGCGGCCACAGAGCGCAGCGCGTCGACCAGCTTGGCTTCCACCAGATCCTGGATCGCCTTCGGGTCGTTGACACGGTCGCCCAGCGTCTGCGCAGCGAGGCCGATGCCGTCATCCGTGCCGTCGACGCGTACGTAGAACTCGGCACGGATGTCGACGCGCATGCGGTCAGAGGTGATGAAGGCGTCCTCGCGGCGGCGGTCGACCACCAGCTTGACCGTGTTGAGCTTGACCTTCGCCAGCGCATGCAAGATGGGCAGGATCAGCGCGCCACCGTCTTTGACCACTCTGCGGCCGCCGACGCCGGTACGCACAAAGGCCTCGTCACGCTCGGCGCGCTGGTAGAGCCGCCCGAGCACAAAGCCGATCACCGCGATCACGAAGAGAACGATGCCGGCCCAGATCAGAAATTGAACTATATTGTCCATAGCTTGCCCCCAGATTTTAAAGTGTTTGATGTTCGGCTTTGCCAAGAGCGCGCTCTGGCTAGATATGTTCCTCGAACGGCATTACGAGCCAGACACGACCGGGTCCCTCGGCGGCTTTCACCACCACGACCAAGGCGCCTTTCTCGATTTTCATTCCCGCGTCTGCGGGCCGCGCCCGCAGCGTATGCAATTCGCCATGCTCATCGCGCACCCGGATCGAGCCGGGCCGACCGTCGTCCAGCGGCCCGAGCGTGACCGTGCCGCGACGCCCGACCAGACGATCGTGGTTGACGGCGTAGCTCTCGTCCTGCGGCAGGAGAAGAGCGATCCAGCCGCCGGTGATCTTCGTGACCATCACCGCCGCCGGCGTCGCGCCAAAAGCGTAGCTCCACGCCGGCAAGGCCGGGAAGATCTGCCACAGCATGATGCCGACCATGCCGAACGTGACCAGCAGAAGCAGAATCAGGATGGCGAAGGGTACCCGACCGAAATTCAACCAATCGAATACGTCGTCCAGATGTGTGGCGTCGAGGAGATGGTCGACCGCGCCGTCTTCGCCGCCACCATGGTCAAAATGCCCGGCTCCAACAAAGAACAGGACGATCTGCAGGACACCCAGCAACATCCCTGCCAGCAACGGATAGAGATAGAGCGCCGGCGCGTGGAGAATTTCTGCCATCGGCGCTACTTCTTACCCTTGAGTTCGCTGCGCAGAGCCGCCAGCCGGTCGTCAATGCGGCGCTGGCGCCCAAATTCTTCGAGTTCGACAAGATCGTTGTCGCGCGGCTTGCCAGCGGGCAGGTCGGTCAGCCGCGCCACGCTGGAAAGCGCGGCCGCAATGCGATCCTCTGGTGCGGGTTTGCGGAACCCGCCGCCAGCGTTGCCTGCCGTGCCCGGGTTCTGCGCCTCGCGGGCGCGACGCGCTATCTTCACCCGCTCCTCGGAATCGCGGCGGGCCGCACTTGCGGCGCTCAGCGCGCCTCGCGCTTCGTCAATGCGCACATCAACATCCTGGATCAGCTTGTCGATAGAGGCGGCCTGCGCGTCAATGTCATCCTGACGGCCAATACCGGCCCGTGCGAGGTCTTCGCGGCCCTCTTGCAGGGCGACACGGATATTCTGGTCCAGCCCCTCGCGTTCCTCGGTCAGGTCGTCCTTCTGCAGGGTGTAGCGCTTGCGCTCGGCGATAAGCGCTGCGAGGTTGGATTTCAACTCGTCGGCGGCCTTGTCGATCTCGCGGATCGCTTGTTCGGCCACCGCCTCGGGAGCCTTCTTCTCAAGGCCGTCGATCACGGTTGCGACCAGGCCGGCGGCGAGGCGCGAAACGCGCCCGGAAATGGATTCGGTCTGCATGGCTTCGATCTCCCTGTGTTGCATGTCCGCCGACAGCGGAACGGTGAGCAGATAGGCCCCGTTATCCCGTACGAGATGGGAAAGTTGCGCTTTCTCCTGGCTATCGGAGTAGCCGGTGGCCAGGAATCCCGCGATCACACGCCCCTCGACGGTAGAAATCGAAACCTTGTCGACGCCCTTGAAGGACATGAGCTTGTCGTCAAGCGGCAGCCGGTCGGGCGACCAGGCGCCGGAGGCGTATTCGCGAATGCCATTGGTCACCAGTCGCGCCGGCAGGCCCGTCTCGGCGCGGATCGCTTCATAGGCGAGCTTCTGGAGTTCATACGTGTTGGTGCGCTGGGTAGAGGCAGTGCGATCCAGGATGTCGTGCATGACGGCATAAGCCGCGAAAGTCATGTCGATGGCGCGTTCGCCAGCGCGGCTCAGGATCAACTTGTAGTGCGCCGTCTTCATATGAGTTCTCCCTCTCAATCACCTAACAAGTGATTGAGGGGATTTCAAGTGACAATCACCAAAAACGTGATAGGGGGGTTAATACACGTGTGCGTTGTTTGGTAATCGCAGGTGTTGGCCAGTAGACAACGTCTGGCGCTGAGCGCTCCCTGAGGTATTCGGCCCGGTCGGCTGATTCCACCCAAGCAGTTGCACAACGTATAGTTGCAATCGTCAGATTTTCCCCACTGCTTACTCCGCCGCCACCAGCCTTGGCGTCGATGAGACCCGGCCGGCTCGATCGTCCTCGGTAGCTTCCCACCAGTCGCCCAAGGCGTCGATGAGCGGCACAAGCTTGAGACCCGCTGCGGTGAGATCATAGTCGACGCGTAGCGGATAGCCGGCATGCGGCGTTCGACGCACGATCCCGGCTTCCTCCAGCTTGCGCAGTTCCAGCGCCAGAATGCGGTGCGACACGGTCGGGTTGTCACGCCTCAAGTCGCTGAAGCGCTTGGTCCCGTCCTTCAGATAGTAGAGCAGCAAGGTCGGCCAGCGACCGCTGAGCACACGCATGGCCTCTTCGATCGGGCAGCTTGAGACGACATCTTTCATGGCGGATCCTGGTTACAAAATAGTGCGTAATTTACATGGGACGACCAGCGTTTAGGGTCAAGCTTCGCTGCGCAGCGTGATCCCTGAACATGGAAGAGGACAAAGAAATGGAACCTATCCTCCTTTACGGTGTCCCGGCAGGAAGTTCGATGGGGCTCGTCGCTGCTTTTGAACGCTTCGGACAGCCCTACCGCCTGTGCCGCGTCGACATGCTCACTGAAATGAAGAACGACGCCTATGCCCGCATCAACGGCCGTCAGGAAACGCCGGTGATGATCACCGACGACGGCAGAGTGCTCACCGAGACCATGGCGATTGCCGCTTGGCTCGAAGCCCGCGACACGCAACGTCGCATCAGCTTCGACCCGCGCTCGCCGGAAGCCGACCGGATGCATCTGCTGATGGCTTTCGTGAACACCGGTTTCACCGCCGCTTTCACCCCGCTCTGGGCTGCCTATGAAATGGAATCGGCCGAACCGGCCCTGCTGGCGACCTTGCGTGACTTTGGCCGCCAGGCCGTTGCCGAACGCCACGACCGGCTTGAGGCGATGATCGGCGACACCGACTTTCTGGTCGGCGACCGCCTGACGTTGGCCGATACCACGCTGATCGGCGTGGCCCGTTGGGCGGAGTTCCACCAGGCGGTCGACGGCGCCGCCTATCCCAGGCTGGCGGCGCTGCGCCACCGGATCGAAAGCGATCCGGACGTGCGATACGCGCAGGCCATCGAGGACGGCGAAACGCCGGCGGGTTCGGGTGCCTGCCTTGGCCACGTTCCGCTGGCCGAGGTGATTGAACGCTTTGGTGCCTAATGCATGTCGCGCAAAAGTGTGCGGCGGTTTTGCGATAACGACATGCATAAACAAACAACCTAAAGCGCGTCGCAATGAATCCATTCAGCCGCGACGCGCTTTAGCACAAGCTAGCGGCGCGGCACGAACACGGCCTGTGCCGCGCCGCGCATGCTCAATCCCACCCGATTCGCGACAAGCACATCGAATTCGGCTATCATGCCATCGCTCTTGAAGTGGCAGCTACGGGCGGCCATCCTGGCGGTGGCCGCCCCCTGAATACGGGAGAATGGGTATGGCCAGCTTTCATGTCATGTCGGACGCGCGTGGGATGCACGTGCAGCCCAGGGTGCGCCGCATCACCACGGCGGACCTGATCGATGTGCTGCGGCTCGGCGTCGAGGATTTTTGGGCAAAGCCATCGCACTACGTCTTCCTGTGCCTGATCTATCCGGTGGTCGGATTGATCCTGGCGCAGTGGACGACATCCGGCGCCTACGCCATCCAGCTGCTTTACCCGCTGATGTCCGGCTTCGCCCTGCTTGGACCGTTCGCCGCGATCGGCCTCTACGAGATCAGCCGCCGCCGAGAGCTCGGCATGGACACGTCCTGGTGGCACGCACTCGAGGTGCGCCACTCGCCGGCGCTGCCGGCGATCGCGGTCATCGGCATCATGCTGGTGGCACTGTTCCTGCTCTGGCTGTTCACCGCGCAATCGATCTACACCAGCCTGTTCGGCGCTCAGCCGCCGGCCTCGATCGGTGGCTTTGTCCGCGAGGTGCTGGCAACGCCCAAGGGCTGGACGCTGATCCTGCTCGGCAATGCGGCCGGCTTCGTCTTCGCCGCGATCGTGCTGGCGACGACGGTCGTCGCTTTCCCGCTGCTGCTCGACCGCGATGTCGGCGTGGTCTCGGCGATCGAGACCTCGGCACGGGCAGTGATGACAAACCCGCTGCAGATGGCGCTGTGGGGCCTGATGGTCGCCGTGCTGCTGGTCATCGGCTCGATTCCGCTGTTTGCCGGGCTCGCCGTCGTCATGCCCGTGCTTGGCCATGCGACGTGGCATCTCTATCGCAGGCTGGTCGAACCGGAGCGGGCGCAGCCGGACCGGCGGCCGATGTAGGCGGAAGCGGCGTTTGGCGCTGCGTGTCGGTCGCCATCCGGACATCTCCTCACGCGGGGGGAGATCGTTTTCGCTCTACGATGTATCCCCACCCCTAACCCCTCCCCACAAGGGGGAGACTTCCGTTGGCGCCGACCTCGGCAGATTGCCTGCCTTTCGGCGCCAAAGGCGAAGTCAAAGGTGCGCGGCAGCGTTCCCTTCCCCTTGTGGGGAGGGTTAGGGTGGGGGTCCACCTTCGCAAGAATCCCTATGTGGTTGTGCTGCGCGTGAAAGAGGGTCCCTTAAGTCACCAGTCCCATCGCCTTCAGCCGACCCCACCCCCTTCAGCCGACGATGCGCAGGTTTGACAATTCGTTGGCGATTTCCCTAAAATTGTCCGACAGCGTCGCCCCGGTCGCGTTCCAGAACAGCTTGGCCGGCTTGGTCGGATCGGTGGGATCCTTGCGGAAGCGCGAGTCCGAGGAGCAGGCCTTCAGCGCGTCGAGTGCTTTCTTGTCGCCGGCATCGGTGGTCGACAGGTCGAGCGCAACGGTCATGACGAGAACGTTCGAATTCTTCGCGTTGCCGCAAAGGGTCTGCATCTGCTCGTCCAGCGCGGCGGTGTAGTTGGCGCCGGTGTAGGTCGTCTTGCCGATGTCGGTGCTTGTGTTCATGAACAGGCGCGTCACGCTTCCAGACCCCGGATATGTCAGGCCGGTGTAACCGTAAGCGGCGTAGGTCGACCTGTTATTGGCATAGTCGCTGTCGCTGACGGCGCTGTAGGTATTGGCGCCGTCGGTCAGCACGATGACCACCTTGTCGTTGCCTCTTTCAGTGTTCGGCCGGCCCTCGGTGAAAGGTTCGTTGCTCGACACCGTCCGCCAGCCCCAGGCAAGGCCTTCCGGCACGTTGGTGTTGCCGTTCGGCGCCATGGCGTCGATGGCGTTGTCGATCTCCTCTTTCTGGGCAAGCTGGGTCACGTCTTTGAGCGGTGTGATCGGGTTGGTCGTGCAGGACGAATTCGGGCCGTCGCCCGAGGCAGCCGACTTCGAGCCGTACGGCTTGACCAGGAAATATTTGCGCATGTCCGACTGCCGCTGCGAAGCGGTTGGGTTGTCGGTGTAATAGGGCCAGTCGGCCCACCAGTTGTTGCCGTAACCGTAGGACAGAGAGGTCACGTCGTTAGCGCCGTCGCGGTTGAAATCGAGCCAGAGGGTGCCGGCCTCGTCGGGCGCAAACATCGGCACGAACAGCGTGGCAGGCGCGGCGGTGCTCGGCGTCGTGTCGTCGTTGTTATAGGGGTACGGCCTCGCCTCCACGCAACCCTGCCAGCTCGCATAGCGGCTGGTGGTGTAGATGTATTCCGGGGTGGTCCAGTGGCCGGTCCGGCAAGTGCCGTTTCTCCTGTATTGATCGCAGATGTACTGCCTGCTGTTGGGCACTTCTTCGCGACCGGATTCGACCGTCATGTCGGCGAAGAGGCTGAAGCGGGTCAGTGGCTGATCCTCGGTATCGCCCCAGCCGGTGCCGCGTTTGTACCAGACGCCGTTCAGCTTTTCGGCGTATTTGTTCGGATCGTCGGCGGCGGTCAACTTCGTCCAGTCGAAATCCTCATGCTGGATCGGGGAGATGCCATCCTGGTCCATCCAGCTGTCCAGGTCATGAGTGGGACCGACATTGACCGAAGCAGCGAACGGCACGAGGGAGAACTGCACCGGTTTGCTGACCTGCTTCATCTGCTGTGCCTGCAGCGCCAGCGTATCGACAAGCTGCTTGGCGGCAGTTTTCAGCAGGTCTATTCGCCTCGCGCCGGTGCCGGAACCGAGTTCGTTCATAGAGCCGGAATTGTCGAGCACAAGAGCGACTTCCAGCGTGTTCTTGAGGCGGATTTCCGAGCACTCCGTGAAAGTTGTAGCGCCGCTGGTGGTCCCGCCGCCCAGCATGGCGGCGGCCGGCAGAAAATAGGGGTGATAGGTCAGGGCGCTGCAGAGCTTCAACGTGCCGCCACCCGCACTGCTGTTGGGCAGGGTGACGGTAAGCGACGTGTTGGCCGGATCGACGGGGCCGAGATTGGTTTCGAAGAAAGTCTTGGCGTAGGCCCTTGCGGCGTCGTCGGTTGCGCCGGAGACGACCTGCTGAGCGGTGGCGAGACCGGCGGCGTCCAAAGCGTTCAACGTGGCGTGCTTCTGGCGCAGCAGTTCCGAGTAATCGACGCTGAGCGCCACTCCGCCCATCAGCGGCACCATCGTGATGACCGTCATCAGCGTATAGTTGCCACGCCGGTCCCTACCGAATTTTCGGATCATTGTCTTCAGCCCCTCGCCAAAACCCCTAGTCGGCGAAAGATGCCATCAATCCTTAAATTTCAGATTGCTGAAAAACATCCAAGATCGGCTTGCTTTTTCAAGACTCGTTAACCACGCGGCCGATGCCGGCATTGCTGCGCGTGGCTGGACCGGCCGCCGAAGCCTTCAGAATGGGGTAAGCCTCGGCAAGAGCGGCTTGCGCGCTTGCCTTCGTCAGTGCCAAGGCGATCCTGAACCCTGGGCAATCCTGAAACCAGGGCAATCCAGAAAAATGTGAAAGCTGGTGACAGGGTCAAGTGCTTCGGTTAATGCGAACCTGCCGCGGCGGACGTCGGCGGCGACGCTCGCAACCATCATGATTTGGGAAACGATATGGCGGACTCGCCCGATATCATCGGCTCGCTCGCGGATTTGTCGGGAGCCTATTGTGCCATCCTGTGTGACGTCTGGGGTGTGGTCCACAATGGCGAACGGCATTTTCCGGCCGCGGCTCTGGCGCTGGCCACGGCGCGCGAGGCGAAGATACCTGTCGTGCTGATCACCAATTCGCCGCGGCGCAGCGCCGATGTGGTGGCGCAGATGAATGCGATCGGCGTTCCCTCTGCGGCCTATGACCGCGTCGTCACCTCCGGCGACGTGACCCGCGACCTGATCATGGAAGGCCCGCGAAAAATCTTCCACATTGGCGCCGATCGCGATTTCACGCTCTATGACGGGCTTGATGTCGAGTTGGTCGAGGAGTTCGAGGCGTCCGGCGTGGTCTGCACCGGGCTGTTCGACGACGAGGTCGAGAAGCCGGAGGACTACGCCGATATTCTGCGGCGGCTGCGCGCCAGGAACCTGCCCTTCATCTGCGCCAATCCCGATATCGTGGTCGAGCGTGGCGAGCGGATGATCTGGTGCGCCGGGGCGCTGGCCCGCGACTATGCCCAGCTCGGCGGGCGCACGCTGATTGCTGGAAAACCTTATGCCCCGGTCTATGACGTGGCGATGAAGGAGATCGCCGACCTGCTCGGCCGCCCGGTCGAGCGCTCGGACGTGCTGGCCATCGGCGACGGCATGATGACCGACATCAAGGGTGCTGCCGACAATGGCTTCGACGTGCTCTACGTGTCGGGCGGCATCCATGCCCGCGACTACGGCGATCCGCTACGACCGGATCCGGCCAGGCTGATCGCCTTTCTGGAAAGGCACGGCTACCGGCCGGTCGCGGTCATTCCGAGACTGCAGTAGGCTCGCTCGATGACGGAAGCCTCGAAATGACGCAAGCCCCGAAATGACTGAAGCCTTCGAACGCGTTTCTGCAATCTCGCCGCTGCCGGCCCATTTGCGGGGTGGCGTGGTAGCGATCGGCAATTTCGACGGTGTGCACCGCGGCCACCAGGCCGTGCTCGAACGCGCGCTGGCCGAGGCCCGCCGGCGCGGCGCGCCGGCGCTGGTGCTGACCTTCGAGCCGCATCCGAGAAAGGTGTTCCGCCCCGAGATACCGCTGTTCGTGCTGACACCGCCGCCGATGAAGGCACGGCTGCTGTCGCATCTGGGCTTTGCCGCACTCGTCGAGCAGCCGTTCACGCGCGCCTTCGCCGCACTGTCAGCGGAAGCCTTCGTGACCGATGTGCTCGACAGCAATCTCGGCATCATCCACGCCGTGACCGGCTTCGACTTCCACTTCGGCAAGGACAGGCAAGGCGGACCGGCCTATCTGATGGCGGCCGGCGAACGCCACGGCTTCGGCGTCACCCTGGTTGACGCCTTTCGCGACGAAGGCGCCGAGGTGGTGTCTTCGAGCCGAATCCGCGCGCTGCTGTGCGAAGGCGCGGTGGTCGAGGCCGCGGGCCTGCTCGGCTACCGCTTCACGGTCGAGAGCGAGGTGATCGGCGGCCAGCGGCTTGGCCGGACGCTCGGCTTTCCAACCGCCAATATGAGGCTTTCGCCGGAAGCCACTCTGAAGGAAGGGATTTACGCCGTCCGCTTCCGCCGCGCCGACGGCACGCTTCATGATGGTGTTGCCAGCTTCGGCCGCCGCCCGACCGTCGATGACAACGGCACGCCGCTTCTCGAAACGTTCGTCTTCGACTTCTCCGGCGATCTCTACGGCGAGATATGCGCGGTGTCCTTCTTCGGTTTCCTGCGCGCCGAGGTGAAGTTCGACGGGCTCGACGCGCTGGTCGCGCAGATGAAACGCGACGAGGCCGAGGCGAGGGCGCTGCTTGCCGGCGTCAGCCCGCTGTCCGAGCTCGACGCGGCCGTTGCTTTCTAAAGCATGGTCCCGAAAAGTGGGAACCGGTTTTCGGACAAGATCATGCTAAGACAAAGCATGATCCCGAAAAGTGGGAACCGGTTTTCGAACAAGATCATGCTAAGACAAAGCATGATCCCGAAAAGTGGGAACCGGTTTTCGGAACAGATCATGCCAAACCAAGGACTTATTTTTTCAGCGCCAGGCCGACCGCAATGAAGGCCCAGCCCTGGAAGATCAGGTCGACGGCGAGAAACAGCCCCAGCACCCATACGCTGTTGACTGGCCAGCCCATGGCGATGATCAGGCCTGCCAGTGCGCTGATGATGCCGGCCGCAACCAGCCAGCCCCAGCCTTTTTCCGGTCTGTGCTTGTACCCGACCCAAGCCCTGAGCACGCCTGAAGCGAGAAGGGCGACCGCCAGCAGGAAGGTCAGCACCGCCGAGGCCAGCAGCGGATTGTAGAAGGCAAAGAACCCGGCGATGGCATAGAGAAGACCGCTGAGCAGCCAATAGAAGAACCGGGTCCATGTCTTCACACCGAAGGCATGCATGATCTCGATGATTCCGGCCATCAGCATCAGCCAGCCGACGACGTAGATCGAGGCGACGGTGGCGATGAACAGATTGCCGAAGGCGACGCCGCCGAGGATCAGCAGCAGAACGCCGAGCCCGACGAACCATCCCCATTTCGCCCGCGTCTGACCGATTGCATCTTTCAAGGCATCGCCGTGCAGTGTCATCGCCCTTCTCCCTCAGGTTACCTTTGCCGGCTTGGAAGGTAACGCTGACAGGCTTGCCGGTAAAGCGAGCAGGATGCGAGCGCCACACCCCGAGCGATCGCTTGCCAGACGTGGCTAGACCCGAAGCGGCCAAATATCAGACGTAATATTCGACCATGTGCGGCGGCAGTGCTAAAGCATGACGAGCGGGTTCTGGACGACTGTCGTCCACTTGTCTTCGCCATGGCGCAAACGAAAGCGGTGGCCCAGCGCTGGCTGTGACGCTTTATTGGATGACGTGAGGCTGCTGCTGTCGCCCGTTTTTATGCTTGATGAGGCTAGGGAAGCAGATGAGCGACGTGGACGAAAGCCTCGATCTGACGGAGATCAACGCCGTCCGCAGTTTGCTGACGTCAAAGCCACGACCGGTGGGCTGGGACGAACGCCGGGCACGGCTCGACGAGGTTGGTTCGGTCTGGCCGATTGCGGACGACGTCAGATGTGAGAATGCGGTTTTCGACGGCCTCGAGGGAGAGTGGTCGCTAGCGCCTGAGAGTGACAGGGATAAGGTTCTGCTCTTTTTCCATGGTGGTGGCTACTGCTCCGGCTCTCTCAAAAGCCATCGTCGAATGGTGACCGAGGCAGGTCGAGCAATGGGAATGCGCACCCTCGCGATCGACTATCGACGCGCACCGGAACATCCTTTCCCTGCGCAACATGAAGACGCACTCACCGCATGGCGCTTTCTGAGCCGGCAAGGGATCGCGCCGGACCGCATCGTGGTTGGCGGAGACAGTGCGGGCGGCAACCTCACCCTGTGCTTGGTCAATATATTGTGCGCGGCAGGGGAGCGGTTGCCGCGATGTCTTTGGCTGGTCTCGCCCTGGACGGACCTTTCGATGGCCGGCGCGACACTATCAACTAAGGACGCAATCGACCCTATCATCCACCGGGCGTATTTGGAGGAACTGGCCACCGCCTATGTTCCCCATGGCGTTGGTCGGCGCGATCCCCTGATCTCGCCGTTGTTCGCCGATCTGAGCGGATTTCCCCCAATGCTGATACAGGTCGGTTCGGCCGAGACGCTGTTGTCGGACGCAACTCGGCTCGCGCAAGCCGCTGGCGCGGCTGACGTCAAAGTACGTCTCGAAATTTGGCCGCATATGATTCACGCCTGGCCGGTTTGGAATGCAGGATTGAGTGCCGGTCGCCGCACTCTTCACAGCGCGGGAAGCTTTGTCCGCGGATTTTTGTAACTCTTGGGTGAGCAGCCAGGGTCACACGGCTATTGCCAAAATCCAAAAAGCAGCCGAGACATTCCAGAGTGGGAAGCCAGTTGGCAGCTGCTAGCGCATTTTCAGAAACGCCGCCGATGTTTCGGACATTAAGCCAAATTTTACTGAACTGGCGCCATGGCTTGCGAAGGCTGGTTGTATCGCCAACCTGTTCGACTTATGGAGTAATGATGCGTTTTGTCCGAGCGAATCCGGTGGTTCTGGCCGCCTTCATACTTGGGGCCACCGGTGCCGCCGAAGCCGCCGATGGCGCCTTGGGCTGGCTGTCCGGCGACTGGTATCTGACAGTCGGCGCCACCGGCCTGGTCGCCCCCGATTTCGAAGGCAGCAAGAACTATATACTCAGCGCCCAGCCGATCATCTCGCTCGGCAAGGCCGGTCCTGCGGCCCGCTTCACCTCGCGCAACGACAACATCTCGCTGGGGCTGATCGACGAAGGCGGCTTCCGCGCCGGCCTGGCCGGAAAAATCCTGTTTTCGCGCGATGGCGACGACGCCGACGAACTGAGAGGCCTCGACCCGGTGCGCTGGGGCGGCGAGGCCGGCGGCTTCTTCGAATTCTATCCTTTGGACTGGTTGCGCGCCCGCGCCGAATTGCGGCACGGCATTCGCGCCCATAACGGCTTCGTCGCCGACATCGCCGCCGACGCATTCCACGATGTGACGCCGGAGGTCAGGATTTCGGGCGGGCCGCGCGTTTCGTTCGCCTCGTCGGATTATTTCGACGCCTATTACGGCGTCGACGCTGGGGAAGCCGTGGCGTCGGGCCTCAGCCGGTACCGACCGGACGGTGGCGTGAAGTCGGCGGGCCTCGGCGGCGCGGTGACCTGGAAAGTGACGGAGCCGATGACGGCCAGCCTGTTCGCCGAATATTCGCGGCTGATGGGCCCGGCGGCCGATTCCAGCCTGGTCGAGGAGCGCGGCTCAAGGGATCAATTCACGATCGGCGTGTCGACGACCTATCGCTTCGATTTCTCGATGTGAGCCTATCCCAGTAGTCGCGTATCGACCGGATGCGTCGTGGCGCTAACGATACGGATGCCGTCGCGGGCCAGCAAATCCGGATTAAGAAGATAGTTCCTTGTGAACGGGACAATTGCACAAGGGACTTCCATGACCGCCTGGGTGGCAGCAGCGACAAAGTTCGTCCCGAGCCGTTGTGTCATGGACAGATCGTCCTTCCAGTCATCGGGCAAACCGGGAGACATGATGGCAATGTCGTCTGGCATTTCGATCTCTAGAAGCTGATAGGTCTGGGGCATGTCTTCCGCCTCGACATGCACAAGTATCTCGAGAAGTGCCGTGGCCGGGTGATCGGCGCAGTAGACAATTGGTGTCCCCATGACATGCCAACGGCCGCCGCTGACCAAACCGCCGACACCCAGCAGGTCGGCGTAGCCGGAAATGCGCCAGATCCGCATATGTCAGGCAAAGATGCCATGGTCGATGCGATGGAGCTCTTCTTCCACCAGCGCTGCACCCGTTTCTGACTGCAAGAGGTTGATAGGTGTCTCGTCAAGCACCCTGCTGTGCTTGCGCAGCCAACGCTGCGCCTTTTCGTGATTGCCGAAAACCCGATCCGCTATCGCCGAAATCCGTTCAAGCCGCATGACGCGGTCGGACTCGGCGATCGTCAGTGTCTCGTTTCGCTCCTTGCGACGCGCTAATGTCCGTCGCGGGCCGACGATCTTGTAGATTTCGTCATTGCTGAAGCCGCGTTGGCGAAGTCCTTCGACCCTGGTGACATGAACGAGAAACCGTTCCGTTGCCGTGTCCTGGATACCTTTGATGTGCAAGCTGGACATATTTTAACTCCGCTGCCATTTGCCCAAAGACATAGGCGCAACTGGCACATGAAGCAAGGAGGCGTTCGCGAGTTCGGGCTTTTCAATGGGGCCGGCCTCGTCTAAAAGCCCGGTCATGACGCAGTTTCCTCGCGCGCTCGCGATTGCGATACGAATTACAAGCCCGGTGTTCCGGGCGGCCTGAGCGCCGCCGGAGCCGCCGGGAATTTTGCGCGCGGCCTCTCGCGCTTTTTCCAGACCATGATAGTTCAACGCCCGGGCTCTTTGCCGGGCAATGCATATGGCAGACCAATGACCGATACGCCGATGACCGACACTGTTGAAACGATCGACTATTCCAAGACGCTTTATCTGCCGCAGACGGATTTTCCGATGCGCGCCGGCTTGCCCGAGAAGGAGCCGCTGCTGGTCAAGCGCTGGCAGGACATGGAGCTTTACCGCAAGCTGCGCGAAAACGCCGCCGGCCGCGAAAAATACGTGCTGCATGACGGCCCGCCCTACGCCAACGGCAGCATCCATATCGGACATGCGCTGAACAAGATCCTCAAGGACGTCATCACCCGCTCGTTCCAGATGCGCGGCTACGACTCGAACTACGTGCCCGGCTGGGATTGCCACGGCCTGCCGATCGAATGGAAGATCGAGGAGCAATACCGCGCCAAGGGCAAGAACAAGGACGAGGTGCCGGTCAACGAGTTCCGCAAGGAATGCCGCGAGTTCGCCGCACACTGGATCAAGGTGCAGGGCGGCGAGTTCCAGAGGCTCGGCGTCGTCGGCGACTTCGACAATCCCTATACGACGATGGCGTTCCATGCCGAGGCGCGCATCGCCGGCGAGCTGTTGAAATTCGCCATGTCGGGCCAACTGTATCGCGGCTCCAAGCCGGTGATGTGGAGCGTTGTCGAGCGCACCGCGCTGGCCGAGGCCGAGGTCGAGTACCAGGACTACGAGAGCGATACGATCTGGGCGAAGTTTCCGGTCGTCAGCCTCGCTCGTCAGGTCACCAACGTCGAAGATGGGCAGCCAGCCTTGGATCCGAGGCTGACGCAGACGTCACTGGACTTGCTGGAGGCCGATGTCGTTATCTGGACGACCACGCCATGGACCATCCCCGGCAACCGTGCCGTCAACTATTCGCCACGCATCAATTATGGCCTCTACGAGGTCACTGCGGCCGAGAATGCTTTCGGCCCGCAGCCTGGCGAAAGGCTGATCTTTGCCGAAGCGCTGGCGGAAGAGGCTGCGACCAAAGCCAAGGTGACGATGGACCGCCTCCGTAGCATTTCGGCCGAAGAGCTTGGAAGCCTTACGCTTTCTCATCCCTTCAAAGGTTTGAATGGCGGCTATGAATTCGACGTCCCAATGCTCGCCGGCGAGCATGTCACCGACGAAGCCGGTACCGGTTTCGTCCACACGGCGCCGGGCCATGGCCGCGAGGATTTTGACGCCTGGATGGATGCAGCTTCGGA
The DNA here is from genome assembly GCF_055811075.1 of Mesorhizobium sp. WSM4820. NCBI lineage: Bacteria > Pseudomonadati > Pseudomonadota > Alphaproteobacteria > Hyphomicrobiales > Phyllobacteriaceae > Mesorhizobium > Mesorhizobium sp. WSM4820. Next base: position 32,785 of record NZ_JBVVQN010000024.1, read on the forward strand.
TCTTCGCCAGCGCGGCATCGACACAGCGATCCCGTTCACCGTCGACGATGCCGGCTTCTTCACCAAGGATGCGCCAGGCTTTGGCGCGGACCGCGAGGGCGGTGCGGCGCGCGTCATCGACGACAACGGCAAGAAGGGCAATGCCAACCAGGCGGTCATCGACGAGCTGATCAAGCGCAATGCGCTGTTCGCGCGCGGGCGGCTGAAGCATTCCTATCCGCATTCGTGGCGGTCGAAGAAGCCGATCATCTTCCGCAACACGCCGCAATGGTTCGTCTTTATGGACAAGGAGCTCGGCGACGGCACGACACTGCGCAGCCGTGCCCTGAAGGCGATCGACGACACCCGCTTCGTGCCGGCCGCCGGCCAGAACCGCATCCGCGCCATGATCGAGGAGCGCCCCGATTGGGTGCTGTCACGCCAGCGCGCCTGGGGCGTGCCGATCGCCGTCTTCGCCGATGCCGACGGCAACGTCCTGCGCGACGAGGCGGTCAACCAGCGCATCATCGACGCCTTCGAGAAGGAAGGCGCGGACGCCTGGTTTGCGGCCGGCGCCAAGGAGCGTTTCCTCGGCAATCACGATGCCTCGAAATGGCAGCAGGTTATGGACATCCTCGACGTCTGGTTCGATTCCGGCTCGACCCATGTCTTCACCCTGGAGGATCGTCCGGATCTGAAATGGCCGGCCGACGTCTATCTCGAAGGTTCCGACCAGCATCGCGGCTGGTTCCACTCCTCGCTGCTCGAAAGCTGCGGCACCAGGGGCAGGGCGCCTTACGACACCGTCGTCACCCATGGTTTCACCATGGACGAGGAGGGGCGGAAAATGTCGAAGTCGCTCGGCAATACCGTCGTGCCGCAAGACGTCATCAAACAGTCGGGCGCCGATATCCTGCGGCTATGGGTGGTGACCACCGACTACTGGGAAGACCAGCGGCTCGGCAAGAACGTGCTGCAGACCAACATCGACGCCTACCGCAAGCTGCGCAACACCATCCGCTGGATGCTGGGCACGCTTGCCCATGACGATGGCGAGGACGTGCCGCTGGACAAGATGCCGGAGCTGGAGCGGCTGATGCTGCACCGGCTCGCCGAACTCGATGAAGTCGTGCGGGCGGGCTACGACGCCTTCGAGTTCAAGCGCATCACCCGCACGCTGCTCGACTTCATGGTGGTCGAGCTGTCGGCCTTCTATTTCGACATCCGCAAGGACGCGCTCTACTGCGAGGCGCCGTCCAGCGTGAAGCGCAAGGCGTCCGTGCAGGTGGTGCGCCATCTGTTCGACTGCCTGGTGAAATGGCTGGCGCCGATGCTGCCCTTCACCATGGAGGAGGCCTGGCTCGACCGTCATCCGGACGCCGTCTCGGTGCATCTCGACCAGTTTCCGCCAATCCCGGTCGGCTGGAAGAACGAGGCGCTGGCGGAAAAATGGCGCAAGGTGCGGCAGGTCCGCCGTGTCGTCACCGGCGCGCTGGAAATCGCGCGCGCCCAGAAGGTCATCGGCTCGTCTCTGGAAGCGGTGCCGGTCGTCACGCTCGATGATGCGGCGCTCGAAGCGGCGATATCGGATGTCGACATGGCCGAAATGGCGATCACCAGCGATCTGGTCATTGCGCATGGCAACGCGCCTTCCGGCGCCTTCACGCTGGACGACGTCAAGGGCGTCGCTGTGGTGGTCGAGAAGGCCGAGGACCGCGGCCTGCTCAAATGCGCGCGCTCATGGCGCTACACGGCCGATGTCGGGCAGGACAAGCAATTCCCCGATGTTTCGGCGCGGGACGCGGCGGTGCTGCATGAATTGAAGGCGCTTGGTCGTATATAAGGCGGTGCACAAATGCCACGGCGGGCGGCTGATCGGCCTCGGCTCGTTGCCCTTAACGAGTGGTTGAGATAAACACGCGAAACTCCGGACGACAAATTGTCGCCGGATTTCCGTCGGAAGAGCATAGGCGATGGGGACCGGACCTTTGGCCGGCGGCGATCGAGAGGCTGTCTAGAGTGGGACTTTTTGGCATGACCGAAAGAACTTGCGCGCGCGTTGCGCTGCTGGCGCCGCTTGTCGTATCCGGCCTGGCCCTGTCCGGCTGCATGGGCTCGCCGACCTACGGGACCGACAAGACCGCCTCCGCCCAGCTTGCCGGCGATCTCACCAGCGCTTTTTCAGTCATGCCGAAGAACAAGCAACGGATCGACTACAAGCCGCGCCCCGAACTGGTGAAGCCGGCGCCGGGACAGAAGCAACTGCCGCCGCCGCAGGACAGCGCCACGGCAAGCGCCGATTGGCCGGAATCGCCCGAGCAGCGCCGCGCTCGCCTGCGCGCCGAGGCCACGCTCAACCAGGACGATCCGTCCTACCAGGCGCAGATCGTCGATGACGTCCAGACGGATCCAACCGCGATCAAGGCTGCGATGAAGGACTCGGGTTCCAGTCATCCGCCGGCCTGGAAGCCGGCGGATTCGGACAAGGGCCGCGCCGCCGAAGTCAAGCGCCGCCTTGCCGAACAAAAGCAGGGCGACCCGAACACCCGCCGATATCTGAGCGAGCCGCCGGTGCAGTATCGCGCCGCTTCCGCCACCGCGCCGGTCGATGACCTCGGCGAGGACGAGTACAAGAAAGCACGCCGCCTCAAGCGGGAAGCGGCCGCCAAGAACAAGAGCGGCGGCATGTTCGACTGGCTGCCGTGGTAAGCTGCCGGCGCTAAGAAATCCTGCGACGTTAGGGTTCGCGTCGCTCCCTGAAAAAATCCTTCAGCAGCAGGGCTGCGTCGCGCTCGGCCATGCCTGGATAGATGTCCGGTGCATGGTGGCAGGTCGGTGAGGCGAAGAAGCGCACGCCGTTGACCACAGCGCCGCCCTTCTCGTCGGCGGCGCCGAAATAAAGCCGGCGCAGCCTGGCGAAGGAAATGGCGCCGGCGCACATGGCGCAGGGCTCCAGCGTCACATAGAGATCGTGGCCGGTGAGCCGCTCGCTCGACAGCTTGCGGCAGGCTTCGCGGATCGCCAGCATCTCGGCATGGGCGGTGGGGTCGGCAAGCTCGCGGGTGCGGTTGCCGGCACTGGCAACGACCGTATCGCCGCTGGCGATGACCGCGCCGACCGGCACTTCGCCGCGCAGGGCGGCGGCTTCGGCCTCCTTCAGTGCCAGCGCCATGAAATCCGGCCGCTTCAAGCGGTTTCCATTCCGATTATCTCCTCGCTACTCCGGCGTGATCCTGTTATCTAGCGCATGATCCCGAAAACCGGAATCGGTTTTCGGAAGGGATCATGCACCAAATCAAAGTCCTACAGCGTCCTTTGCGCGTCCGTACGGACGCGCGGCGCTGTAGTGCAAACGAGCAAAGCTACATGGACGACAAAAACAAGAAATTCCCGCGCCAAAGGGGTCCGGGCAAGAACGGCTCGAAACCATCGGGCCCGCGTGGTCGCGATGTCGCTGCCGGCAAGGGCGGCAAGCCGTCCTTCGGCGCGAAAAAACCGTACGCGCCGCGCGGCGACCGGCCGCTGGCGGCTGACGGCGAGCGGCCGAAGCGCGACTTCAAGGCTGGCGACCGGCCGTTCAGCAAGGGGCCGCGTCCGGAAGGCAAGCCTTACGAGAAGCGCGAAGGGCCGCGAAAACCGTACGCGCCGCGCGGCGACCGGCCAATGGCGGCTGACGGCGAGCGGCCGAAGCGCGACTTCAAAAGCGGCGACCGGCCGTTCAGCAAGGGGCCGCGTCCGGAAGGCAAGCCTTATGAAAAGCGCGAGGGGCCGCGCAAGCCATACGCGCCGCGCGGCGACCGGCCGGCGGCTGCCGAAGGCGAGCGCAGCGAAAGGCGCTTCGACCGTCCCAAGGGAGACTTCAGCGATCGCCCAAAACGCGACTTCGGCGATCGGCCCAAGCGCGATTTTGCTGGTGATCGGCCCCAAGGGGCATCGGGCGGCTTCAAACCGCGCCCGCGTCCCGCCGAAGCGACGGAAGAGGCTGGTGAGCGCATTGCCAAGCGGCTGGCCCGCGCCGGTCTTGCCTCGCGTCGCGATGCCGAGGAGCTGATCGCGGCCGGCCGCGTCAAGGTTAATGGAAGGGTGCTGTCCTCGCCGGCCTTCAATGTGATGCCTGGCGACATCATCCATCTCGACGGCATGGAGATCCCGCCGATCGAGCGCACCCGGCTGTTCCTGTTCCACAAGCCGGCCGGCGTCGTCACCACCAATCGTGATCCCGAGGGCCGCAAGACCGTCTTCGACGTGCTGCCGGCCGACCTGCCGCGGCTGATGACCATCGGCCGGCTAGACATCAACACCGAAGGCCTGCTGCTGCTCACCAATGACGGCGGGCTGGCGCGCGTGCTCGAACTGCCGGCGACCGGCTGGCTCAGGCGCTACCGCGTGCGCGTCCACGGCAAGGTCGAGGAAAGTGCGCTCGCCGGCTTGCGCGAAGGCATCGCCGTCGACGGCGTCTTCTATGGCGCCATCGAGGCGACGCTCGACCGCGAGCAAGGCACCAACGCCTGGCTGACGCTTGGCCTGCGCGAAGGCAAGAACCGCGAGGTCAGGAACATACTGGGCTCGCTTGGTCTCGACGTGACGCGACTGATCCGCATTTCCTACGGACCGTTCCAGCTCGACGACCTGCCCGAGGGCCATGTGCTGGAGATCAAGGGCCGGGTGCTGCGCGACCAGCTCGGCGAACGCCTGGTCGAGGAGTCCGGCGCCAATTTCGACGCTGACATCACCAAGCCGTTTTCCAACAGGCCGGTGCGGCGCGAAGCGGTGCGCGAAGAGGAACCTGAGCGGCCGAAATTCACCCGCGATGGCGAACGCCGTCCGATCGGCGAAGGCGGATTGATCAAGAACCGCAAGCGCCGCGAAGGCAGCCGCGACGAGGCGCTGGGCAAGCTGTCGACAAGTCCCGGCAGAAGCTTCGGGACGGAAAAGAGCTTTGCCGATCGCGGCCCCAAATCTGAACGTAGCGGGCCGGGCGGCTTCGGCGGCAAACCGGGCGGTGGGAAAAAGTCCGAACGCGAGCAGCGCCCGATCGAGCCGCCGGGCCAGCGCAAGGCCAATGTCTGGATGGCGCCCGGCGCGCGGCCGATCGGCAAGGGCAGGGCGGACGCCGATGCCGCCAGGGCGGCCGAAGCCAAGGAACGCAAGGCCTCGTTCAAGCCGTCTTATGGCAAGCCCGCCCATGGAGGGGGAAAACCCGGAGGCGCAAAGCCGTTCGGCAAGCCGCGTGGCGAACGCCCAAATGATGGCGGCAAAGGCGGCGACCGACCGCGCAGCGGCCCCAAGGGATCCAGGGGAGGCAATGCGGATCGTCGGCGGTGAGTTTCGCGGGCGTCCGCTGGCGACGCCCCGCTCAAGCGCCATCCGCCCGACCACCGACCGCACCCGCGAGGCTGTCTTCAACGTGCTGGCGCATCGTTTCCCCGATAGGCTGGTCGGCGCGCGGGTGCTCGACCTGTTCGCCGGCACCGGCGCGTTTGGCCTCGAGGCGCTGTCGCGCGGCGCATCTTATGGCGTCTTCATCGAAGAATCGGCGGAAGGGCGCGGCCTGATCCGCACCAATGTCGAGGGCTTCGGCCTCACTGGGCGTACCAAGATATTCCGTCGCGACGCTACGGCTCTGGGCGAGGCGGGCACGATGGCCGCGTTCGGCCTGGTGTTCGCCGACCCGCCCTATGGCAAGCGCCTGGGCGAGCGTGCCTTGCGCTCGGCCAAGGCCGGCGGCTGGCTCGTCCCCGGCGCGCTCTGCGTCGTCGAGGAGGCGGCTGCGGCGCCGTTCGAGGCAGGGCCGGGCTTTTCGGTTGTCGACGAGCGAAGCTATGGCGAGACCGTCATCCGCTTTATCGAGGTTGAATGAGTAGCGTCTTCCCTTCTCCCCTTGTGGGAGAAGGTGGCCGAGCGAAGCTCGGTCGGATGAGGGGTGTTGGAAGGCTCTCTACCTTGAAGAGGCAAGTGCTTAAAATCGCTAGATATTTTTATGCCGCACTCCGTCCAGCACCCCTCATCCGTCTCGGCGCTGCGCGCCGATCCACCTTCTCCCACAAGGGGAGAAGGTTGGCGCAGCGCCTTCAAAATGACGAACAAATCAATTTGCCTGTGGCGATACCCCCGCCTATCGTCCCACCCCATGACAACCGGAGTCGTTAATGACATCTCAGGCTGACTGGCTGCGCGGAACGCTTTTTGCGCTGGCTGTCGTGATGACCGGCCCGGTTCTGGCCGACAACAAGCCGGACGACGGCAAGGTGACGAATTTCCTGCTCGACAACGGCATGGAGGTTGTTGTCATCCCCGATCGCCGCGCACCGATCGTCACTCATATGGTGTGGTACAAGATCGGCAGCGCCGATGAGCCGCCGGGCAAGTCCGGCATCGCCCATTTCTTCGAGCATCTGATGTTCAAGGCGACGACCAACCATGCGGCCGGCGCGTTCGACCGCGCCGTCTCCGCCATCGGCGGTTCGAACAACGCTTTCACCTCCTATGACTACACCGCCTTTTACGAGACGGTGGTGCCGCAGGCGCTCGAGCAGATGATGGATTTCGAGGCCGATCGCATGCGCAACCTCATCCTCAACGACGACGTCATCGCCACCGAGCGCGACGTCATCCTCGAGGAACGCCGCTCGCGCATCGACAGCAATCCGCAGGCAGTGCTCGGCGAGGAGGTCGACGCCACGCTCTGGCAGAACCAGCCCTATCGCATTCCGGTGATCGGCTGGATGCAGGAGATGGAGAAGCTGAACCGCGCCGACGCCAAGGCTTTCTACGACAAATATTATACGCCCAACAACGCCGTGCTGGTGGTGGCCGGCGACGTCGAGCCGCAGGCGGTCAAGGCGCTGGCCGAAAAGACCTATGGCAAGGTCGCGCGTGGTCCAGACCTGCCGCCGCGCATCCGTCCGGTCGAACCCGAACAGAACACCAGGCGCACGGTGACGCTCGCTGACGCGCGTGTCAGCGTGCCGAATTTTTCGACGCAATGGGTGGTTCCCTCCTATCACACCGCGAAGCCGGGCGAAGCGGAAGCGCTGGACCTGCTGGCGGAGATCCTCGGCGGCGGCAGCCGCAGCCGGCTGTACCAGCAGCTTGTCGTCAAGCAAGGCATTGCCGCCGAGGCCGGCGCCTTTTTCCAGGGCACCATGCTCGATGCCACCAACTTCACCGTCTATGGCGCGCCGCGCGGCGACGCCAAGCTGGCCGATGTCCAGGCGGCGGTCGAGGCCGAGGTCGCCCGCATCGCCAGCGAGGGCGTCACATCGGGCGAGTTGGAGAAGGCCAAGGATCGTTTCGTCCGCTCGATGATCTTTGCCCGCGACAAGCAGGATTCGATGGCCAACATCTACGGCGCGACGCTCGCCACCGGCGGCAACGTCCGGGATGTCGAGGAATGGCCGGGCCGCATCCGCAAGGTCACCGCCGACGAAGTCAGGCAGGTTGCGGCGCGCTATCTCAATCTCAACCATTCGACATCAGGCTATCTCTTGCCGCAGACACAGGCAGGGAATTGATCGATGAGGGACCAGCATAGCCGCGACTTCCCTTCTCCCCTTGTGGGAGAAGGTGGCCTCGCGAAGCGAGGTCGGATGAGGGGTGTTCCAGCTTGGCACCGACATCGTTCCGGCCAACACCCCTCAACCGTCTTGGCGCTGCGCGCCAATCCACCTTCTCCCACAAGGGGAGAAGGGAGAGCCGCGCGCGTTGCCACCCCTTTAGTTACCCTGCTCCTCTCCCTCGTCTTCCTCGTCCTGCCGGCGCTTTCCGCTCGTGCGGCCATGAGCATCCAGGAGGTGACGTCGTCAAAGGGCATCACCGCCTGGCTGGTGGAGGACTATTCCGTGCCGCTCGTCGCCATCCGCTTCGCCTTCGACGGCGGCACGACGCAGGATCCCGCTGGAAAGGTGGGCCTTGCCAATCTGATGAGCGGCCTGTTCGACGAGGGCGCCGGCAATCTCGACAGCGAGTCCTTCCAGATCAAGCTCGACGACGTCGGCGCCGAGATGAGCTTCGAAGCGGCGCGCGACGGCACCTATGGCTCGATGCGCATGCTTGCCGAGCAGCGCGACGCGGCGTTCGACCTGTTGCGGCTGGCGGTCACCGAGCCGCGTTTCGACCAGGCGCCAATCGACCGAATTCGCGCGCAAGTGCTGTCCGGCATCATCGCCAACGAGCTTGACCCGGACACGCTCGCCCAGCGCAAATGGCTGGAGGCACTATACGGCGCCCATCCCTATGCGTGGCCCGAAGAGGGCACCAGGCAAAGCATCGCCACCATCACGCCGGACGATCTCATCGCCTTTCACAAGGCGAATTTTGCTCGTGATGGCCTGCATGTGGCGGTGGTCGGTGCCATCGATGCCGAGACGTTGAAGAAAAAGCTCGATATGGTCTTCGGCGGCCTGCCGCAACATCAGGCGCTTAGCGCGGTCGCCGATGTCGATCCGAAACTCAACCAGCAGATCGAGGTCAATTACGACCAGCCCCAGACGTCGCTGCAACTCGCCTATCCCGGCGTCGAGCGGAGTGCGCCGGATTTCTTCGCCGCGGTTCTGATGAACGAGATCCTCGGCGGCAGCGCCTTCACCTCGCGGCTGTTCGAAGAGGTGCGTGAAAAACGCGGTCTGGCCTACAGCGTCAGTTCCGACCTGGTCGACCACCGGCACGCCAACGCCCTGGCCATCACCACGGCGACCCGCGCGGACCGGGCGGCCGAGACTTTGGCTGTCGTGCGCGAGGTGGTGAAGCGCATGGCCCAGGAAGGGCCGACCGAAGCAGAACTGGCGGCGACCAAGAAATACTTGATTGGCGCCTACGCCATCAACAACCTGAACTCCTCCGCCGCCATCGCCGCGACGCTGCTCGAGCTGCAGCTCGACAAGCTCGGCAGCGACTATATGCAGCGCCGCGCCGCCCTCATCAACGCGGTGACGCTGGATCAGGTCAAGGCGGCGGCGAAAAAGCTGCTTTCCGCCGAGCCGGCCGTCATGGTCGTCGGGCCGAAGCACGGCGAGGCCAAGGAGGAATGAGCCCAAATGGGGGGCAGGGCCAAATGAGGGGCAGGGGATGAGCCCGAGCTTCGGCATCGCCTTCGGCGGCGGCGGCGCGCGCGGGCTGGCGCATATCCATGTCATCGAGGTGCTGGACGAGCTGGGTATAAGGCCGGTCGCCATATCAGGCTCATCAATCGGCGCCATCATGGGCGCCGGCATGGCTTCGGGCATGGCCGGCAGCGGCATTCACCACTACATGCGCTCGATCCTCGGCCGCCGCGCCGAAGTGGCGGCGCGCATGTGGCGGGCGCGGCCAGGCACCTTTGCCGAGGCGCTGCAGGGCGGGCTGGGTGTCACCCAGTTCAATGTCGAGCGCATCCTCAAGGCATTCATGCCCGACGCCATACCCGAAAGCTTCGCCGAGCTGAAAATACCGTTGAAGGTGACGGCAACGGATTTCTTCGGCCATAAGCTCGCCGTGCTGCGCGACGGCGACCTGCATTCAGCGCTTGCCGCTTCGGCGGCTATTCCCGCGGTATTCCGACCGGTGATGCGCGACGGCAGGCTGCTGATCGACGGCGGCATCTACAATCCGGTGCCGTTCGACCTGATCGAGGACGACGCCGACATCATCATCGCCGTCGACGTCGTCGGCGCGCCGGCCAAAGGCGGGCGCAAATACCCGACCTCCGTCGACCTGATGTTCGGCGCCACGCAATTGATGATGCAGTCGATCATCGCCGCCAAGCTGAGGCAATGCCAGCCGGACATATTGGTTAGGCCGGCGGTGTCGAAATACCGCGTGCTCGATTTCATGAAGATCGACGCCTTGATGGCCGAAACGGCTGATATCAAGGACGAGCTGAAGCGGGAGATCGAGAAGGCGGTGGAGGCGCGGGCCAAGGCCGACACGAGCAAGCGCCCCAAGCAGGTTGGGGGCGTGGCGCGGAAAGTCTGACGCCTGGCGGCTTCAATCGAAACAAGCGCAAGCGCCGAACATTTTCCGCCGGACCGGAACCGTTTGGCTGATCGCTTCCCGGTCCGGCACTGGACCCGGCCAAGCCGGAACTGATCAAGACCATCCGCGGCGTTGGATACCTGTATCCAAAGCGGTGAACGAGTGTGGTTCAGGGACCAGGCTGCCCGGCGGGCGGAACGATCTGCATGACGAGGCGCATCAGATCGGCCTGGCGGGAGGCGCCGGTCTTCTGGAAGATATTGTCGAGATGCGTCTTGGCGGTCGCGTTGGCAATGTGAAGGCTGGCGGCGGTCTCGGCCAAGGTGTGCCCGGCGACAAGGCTGGCGAGCACGCGGGTTTCGGCGAGCGTAAGCCCGAAGGCTCTCGCCAGCATTCCGGCGGCGTCATGCTCGTCCGGTGCATTGCCGATGAACACCGCGGCTACCGCCGCGGGTTCCATGCCGGCGCGCAGGTCGCCGCCGGCCATCGGCAGCACGCGGGCGAAGACGGGCGGCAGGCCGGATTCGCTGAGGAGGACGGCAAGCCCTGTCTTACCGATGCTGACCTCATCCTGAGCCGCAAGCATGATGGCGCTGTGAAGTTCCCTGGAAGCCGACGGGATCTTCGCTTGCAGAATGCCCCGGACATCCTGGATCGGGCCGCCGCTCCGCAGCATGTGCTTGGCCGAGCGGTTGGCGTGCAGGACGGCGCCACGTTCATTGGTGAGGACCACGGCGCATGTGAGCGCATCGAGTGCCTCGGCCATTCCTGCGCGCTCGACAGTGCCGATGTCCAGCATGTTGCTGATTATCACCGAACGGCGCACATGCGGCTGCAACAGTCTGCCAAGCTTGATTTCGCGCTCGGTGATAATGCCTTGCCGCTTATGCCGAGCAACGGCGAAGCCGGCAAGGCGGGTAGGGGTGTGGATCAGGAAGAACGACATGACGTCGACCAGGCCTTGCGGCTTCAGGAACTCCTGAAAATATCGGGAGGTCTCCAGGTAGGTTTGAGGGACATGGCGTGAGACCACATGCGGCATATCGAGCGAAGGCCATGTCGAGAGATCCTCGAGCAGCCGGGCGTGGATCTCGGGGATATATTTCGCCTGTTGCTCCAGCCAGTATGGCTCTATTCCCACGGTCCTGTAGATCAGCAGCTGATCATTGGCGAGGTCGTCAAGCTGCAGAACCGCAGTCTGGGCATCGAGCGCATCCCTGATCCCAGCCAGCGCCTGCTCCCATCGCCCCGGGTCGAGTGCGCAATCATAGATTGAGCCGATCAGCTTCGACAGATCATGATGCGACAATGCCTTGGCCATCGACGGCCCCCCGCATGTCGACAGCGCGTCCGACGCGGAAAGTAGCGCGCTCCCACAAGTGCTCTCGCCTCTCCAAATTTTAGCGATCGCTTAAATTCCGATTATCTCCCCCAAACAGGGGATGCGCAAGCACCCGGGCGGTGAAATACTCTCGCCCAGAAGATAAGGTCACACTTAACTGTGACAACCAGTGGGGTTCAGCGCGTTCCTGGCTCGCGGGCCTTCGCCACTGTGGTGCAGCCGGGGGGACTAATCCAGAATTTCTGCCTGCGTGCGCCGACTAACACGGCGCGCGACCGTCTATTGTTGAAAACTTGAGCCGGGTTCGTCCCGGACAATTCGGGATGGAGCAGCATTATGTACAGATACATTGCTTTTGCAGCACTTTGCATGGCGGCGATGCCCGCGCATGCCGACGAGCTTGGAGCCATGAAGGCTGAAAGCATCGATCTCGCCGGCTTCCTTGGTGTCGTCTATTACACGCCGCAGGAGGACGGCTATCGGGTGGTCACCACAATCGCGCAGGGCGAGGCTGGCTTGCCGGTGCGTTTCGTGGCGACACTGACCGAGAACCAGATGGTCGCGGTCTCAGTGCCGGGCAAACTGGGCGAGTCGGACCAAATCATCGACATATCGCGTGTCGGCGGCAAGCTTGTCGTAAGCCCGCATCCGATAGACGGGATCGTGGTTTCTACCCCGAAGCTCGCCGTCGACTGATCCAGGGTTGAGTGATCCAACATCAGTGATCCAACATCGAGTGGTCCAACATCGAGTGATCCGGGGGCATGCGCGTTGCGGCGGCGCTGGATGAGCCTGCAACATGGGCGACAGACGATGTCTCCATGGTTCGTCCTGGCTGTTGTTGTCTTTACCGTTGCCGCCGGCTTCGCCGCGTCTTCGCAGGCTGAGCTGGCCCCTGGCAAGTTCTACGAGGCTGTCGGCAACAAGGTCGATGCGCGAACCTATAACGGTTTTCGTCGCTACCATGGCAGCTGCAATCACTGCCATGGCCCCGACGGCATGGGCTCGACCTTCGCCTCGGCGCTTGTCGACCGGCTGCCCGGCATCGAGGTCTTTCGGCGCAATGTTCGCGACGGCGTGCGCAGCGGCACTTCGGTGATGAAGGGCTTCGCCGACGATCCCAACGTCGCTCCCTACATCGACGACATCTACGCCTATTTGCAGGCCCGCGCCGATGGTGCGCTTGGCCGGGGTCGGCCCGAGAGGCTTGAAAATTAATGCATGTCGCGCAAAAGCATGCCCTCGGGCCTGATCCGAGGGTGTGCAGCGGTTTTGCGATAACGACATGCATAAAACAACAACCTAAAGCGCGTCGCTTGAGCCGGTCGAACGCGACGCGCTTTAGTGCCATTGCCTGCCGACCGCAGGCGCTTCACCAAAGGACGGCGAGACGGTCGTCGCCGAGCGCCACATGCGTGCCGAAAGGTGAGCACTCGCGCTCAAGCATGGCCGCGAGCCAGGCGGCATCTTCGCGTAGGGCGCGGTTTAGCCGGAACCTGGCGAGCTGGAACGGCACCAGGTCGAGCGAAACAAGCGTACCGCCCGGTTCGGCGAGCCGCGGCAGGTACATCAGCGCAAGCTCACCACGAAACGTTTCGTTGCCGGTGATTCCCTCATAGTCGGTGAGGAAGTCGCCGCATCCGTAGAGGATCAGCCGGCCGTGATGGATTTCGATCGGCTTGGGATGATGGGAGGAGTGCCCATGCACGACATCGAAACCTGCGACATCGATGAGAGCATGGGCAAGCGCGCGTTGTTCAGCCGGGACCTGGTAGCCCCAGTTGCCGCCCCAGTGGATCGAGGCCACCGCGAGGTCGCCAGGCTGTTTTATGGCTTGCACGGATCGGGCGATCTGCTCGAGCGACCGGGCCGAGAGATCCGCCAGCAAATTGACGCCTGGCTTGTAAGCTCCGGCTGCCCATGAAGCTGGAACGCCGCTGGTCTCGAGCGCAAAGCCGAAGACCAGCACGCGGCCCCCGCCGGCCGGTTCAATGACGGCAGGCGCCGCCGCCTCGTCCGCGTCAAGCCCGGCCCCGGCATAGGAGAGGCCGGCAAGTCGCAGCGTATCGAGGGTCTCGACGAGGCCAGGCTCATCCCAGTCGAGCACATGGTTGTTGGCGAGCACGCAGCAGTCTATCCGTGCCGCCGCCAGGCAGCCGATGTTTGCCGGGTTCATCTTGTAATTGATCCCCTTGGGCGCCAGGGACAGGCTGGTGGTGATGCTGGTCTCGAGATTGATGATCCGCGCGTCGGGCGCTTCACGATCCAATTCGCTCAGCGCATCGCCCCAGACATACGCCTCGTCGACCTTTCTCGGGATCGGGCCGTTGACGCGTTCGGCAAGCTCGACATAGGTAGTCGCCGATTTGACATAGCGCTCGCCAAGGTGCGGATCGCCGGGACTGGCGAGGACCTGGTCGATGCCGCGCCCGAGCATCACGTCGCCACACAGGAACAGCTTTGCGCTGCTTCGGACGGCGGCATTGTTGGCGATCTGCGGCATCGCTCTCGAATCTCCTGCGTGCCAACACCCGGTGACCCCAAGGGGTTCCCAGCCAATTTGCGCGGATCGCATCGTGCGCCGCGAGATCAACCTGTTCGTCGACCACAGCCAGATCGTGCAGTTCGAGGCGCATCGCTCCGGCATCCGGGGAACCAAGAGCACCTGGGGGCGGATTCAGAATGTTGGTGAGGGGGCTGAGCGACCGCGAACGGCAATCACCCCAGGTTTGCGCTGCCCCTCATCGCCCTGCCGGGCACTTCTCCCAGTATAGCCGAGGCTTTCGCTCTACGATGTACCCCCACCCCTAACCCTCCCCACAAGGGGGAGGGAGACTTCTGCTGGCGCTGACCTCGACAAATTGCCTGTCTTTCCAAAGGCAAAGTGAGGGCGCGCGGCAGCGTTCCCTCCCCCTTGTGGGGAGGGTTAGGGTGGGGGTCCATCTTCGCAAGAATCCCTATTGGAGCGTGGCTTCATTCCAGCTTGGCGCTGTCAGCCCCACTTCATCTCGCCGGTGGCGACCTTGGAGCCGATGTCGAGCGCCACGCCCATGCCGAGGCCGGGGAAGCGGGCTTCCATGGCGGTCTTGAGCGCGGCCGCGTCCTTGGCCTTGGCCAGTTCTTCCTCGAAGGCGATGAGATAGGTTTTGGTGTGCTCGACGCCCGAAATGTCGGTGGCGGCGCCCGGCGTCATGTGGCCGGGTACGACGATTTCAAGTTTGCTGGCAACAATCTTATCGAGATTGGCGAGCCAGGCGGCGCGATGTTCCTTGCCCGACGTGTCGGCGGTCCAGACATGCACGCCCGAAAAAATCATCACCCCGCCGAACACCGCATTCAGCGACGGCACCGAGAGATAGCGCCGGTTGGCAAGGCCTTCGGCATCGACGATCTCGATGGTCTCGCCATCGACGGTGAGCGTCTTGCCGTCGAAGACTTCGGGGATGACGACATCGGCGAGCGCCTGCGGGCCATTCTCCTTGAGCTGCGGCCCCCAAACGGCGATTTTCTTGTCGACGCTGCCATTGATGGCGGCCACCGTCTCGGCAGCGGCGATCACCCGTGCCTGCGGAAAAACCTGCTTGATCGGCTTGAGGCCGAAATAATAGTCCGGGTCGGACTGGCTGACGTAGATGGTGGTAAGCGTCTTGCCGGTCGCCTTGATCGCCTCGGCCACGGCGCGGCCGTCGGAATAGGTGAAACCGCCGTCGATCAGCAGCGCCTCGGAGGCGCCGGTGATCAGCACCGGGGCGCGAAAGAAGCCGTGTTCGCCAGCCGGAAAATGTTTCCAGGAAAGCCCTGCGGCTGCACGGCCAAGCCCGGCGGGAGCGAAGACGGCGGCGGCGCCGGCGGCGAGGGTGGTTTTCATGATGGCTCTCCGTGTGAACATGGATCTCTCCTGGGCTTGAGAATGCGGAATTCGGGCGGGCGCATCTTCCGGCGCAGCCTCGATGCCGGGAAGATGCCAGAGGCGGAATGCGTATTGAAGGCCAACAAAATAGACGTAATGTATGCCATTGCCTGACAATGAGGTCGCATTAGCCATGAGCCGCGCATGAACCTGAACCGGCTGGCCTATTTCGCTGCGGTGGTCGATGCCGGCTCGTTCACGCGGGCCGCCGAGCGGCTGGGCATAACCAAGGCGGTCGTCAGCCAGCAGGTGGCGCGGCTGGAGCGTGATGTCGGAACGACGCTGCTGATCCGCACGACGCGGCGCGTCCATCCGACCGAGGCCGGCCGGACATTCCATGCCCGCTGCCTGCAGGTTCTGCAGCAGGCCGAGGATGCCTTCGACGAGCTCGCGCAGGCCGCCGCCGAGCCGACCGGCACGCTGCGCATCGCCGCGTCCAACGATTACGGCACCTCGGCGGTGGTGCCGGTGGTCGCCGCCTTCAGCGCGCGCTACCCCGCCTGCCGGGTGGAGCTGACGCTGGGCGACGAGACCATCGACCTGGCGTCCGGTGGGATGGACGTGGCGATCCGCGTCGGCTGGCTGGCCGATTCCAGCCTGCAGGCACGGCGGATCGGCACATTTGGGCAATTCATGGTGTGCGGCGCCGAGTGCGCCTGGCGCTTCAGGGTCGGCGACCCGCAAGGCCTGGCCGGGCTGCCCTTCGTCGCCAACATGGCGCTGCGCGAACCGCTGCTATGGCAATTTTCGCGCGGCGACGATGAGCATGAGGCTGTGCGCATGCAGGCAACGATCGCCATCGACGCGACGCCGGCAGTGCTGGCGGCCGTCCGCGCCGGTGCCGGCCTGTCGGTGCTGCCGGACTTTTTGGTGCGGGATGAGTTGGCCACGGGCCGGCTCGTCCAGGTCCTGCCCGAGTGGCAGCTGCCCTCCGGAGGCATCTACACAGTCTACCCCGCCGCACGGTTTCGTCCGCCCAAGGTGACGAGGTTTGTCGAGATGCTGATTGCTGCTGAGCAGCGGATGGGGTGAAGCGGGGAGCGGGCGCTGTAAGGTCGGGGCGAGGCACGCTGATGACCGAAACGGGCGAGCTTGGAGCGCCGAGGCCGAAGCTGCCGATCTCCCCCTCAAGGGGGGAGATTGGCCGTCATCGGCGCCTTCGCCAATCACCAGCGTTGCAAGATGACCGCCAAGGCCCGAACTGCCGATCTCCCCTCTTGTTGGAGGAGATGACCATCTCGGGCAACAAGCACCGACCGCCCACCACTGCTTCGCGCTTCTCCTGCCGGTTGGAATTGGCGCCGGGCGACAGGTCGACTGAGATCGACACTGCCGGGCTCTAACTTTATCCCTTTTACCCGGCAGCGTCTGGGAGTATAATTAGCCTTCACTAAAATAAAGGTTTGAAAACGGAAAAACTTCCGTCTTTGGGCGGGGGCACCTATGGAGGATCGCATGCTCAGCGGTTTCGGCAAGGCCTGCGCGGTAATCCTTTTTTCAGGGAACTGCGCTTTCGCCCAATCGGAGTTGATAGAACCAGAGGCTGGAACGTGGAAGACATGGGTAATCACGTCTGGCGAGGACTTCCGAGTCCCGCCGCCGCCTGACGCCTCCGCCGCAGCAGCCGAATTGGCACTGATGCGGGATCTCTTGGCGCAAAAGGATACGGCTGCCGCCGACAAAATCACCTTCTGGGACGCCGGCTCGCCTGGATATCGATGGATCGATCTGGTCAACAATCGCCTCCTCGAAAACCAGCAGATTCCAAATGCGCACCGAGTCTACTCCTATTTGACGATGGCGATGTATGACGCCACTATTGCTGCCTGGGACGCGAAGTACTTCTACAATCGGCCGCGCCCGAGCGAGGCGGATGCGACACTGGCGACTGCGCTGCCGCCGCCGCGGAGTCCCTCCTATCCATCCGAGCATGCCGCAGCCGCCGGAGCTGCCGCGACCGTTCTTTCTTATTTCTTTCCCGAAGAGACATCGGCGTTCAAGACAATGGCCGAAGAAGCGGCACAGTCGCGTGTCCTTGCCGGTGTCCAGTTCCCAAGCGATTCTTCAGCCGGCCTGGAGTTGGGGCGCAGGGTCGCAGAGCAGGTGATTGCGCGGGCAAAGGCCGATGGCTCCGATGCGGCGTGGACCGGCACTGTTCCGACCGGGCCGTGCATGTGGGTCGGGAACAAACCCGCCAATGTAAACATGCCAAACTGGAAGCCGATCCTGCTGGCGGCATCCGATGAATTCAGGCCGCCGGCGCCGCCCGACTGCCAGTCCGCGGCCGTAAAGGCCGAGATGGACGCAGTCCGACAGTTTGAGCGAAAATTCCCTAGCAGCTACAAAGCGTTCTACTGGCAAAGCCCATCCGGCCTGTTCACCGATTGGTATGATTATGCCAGCAAGTGGATGTTCGAGGACAAGACGGATACGAACCCGCCGCGTGCCGCGCGGGCTTACGCGATGCTCGCAACGGTCCATTACGACGCCTTCATTGCAAGCAATGACGGGAAGTACGCCTATTGGTACCTGCGGCCCAACATGCTTGACGCGAGCATCACTCCCCTGTTCGCGGTGCCGGCCCATCCCAGTTATCCGTCGAACCACTCCGCGCTCTCGACTGCCCGATGCGAGGTCCTGGCGTACCTGTTTCCCGGCCATGCGGAGTTCATCCGCGCGGCTGGCAAAGAGGCGGGTGATTCCCGCGTCTGGGCAGGCATCCACTATGAAATGGACAACCGGGCCGGCGCCGCGCTCGGTAAAGCGGTCGCGGGGAAATTTATCGAGCGGGCAAAAACCGACGGGGCGGACTAGCGGAAGGAGGCCTTCTTTTGATGCCATCTCGACCATTTGCGACCCATGGCAGTTGGCCGAGCAAGTCCTTGACATCGACGAGATCGCTAGCATCGAGACCTCGGTGAATGAGACATAAACATTGTGAGCGCGAGCCGCTGCGTCGTGCCCGTGCTCATGATGTAGCCGCATGTGGCTGAGAGCGGCTCGCGAACACACCGAAAGTCCTGAGCAGAAGGAGGAGACAGGGGGCAGGGGCGCCGAGGCTGAAGCTGCCGATCTCCCCCCTTGTGGGGGAGATGGCCGGCAGGCCAGAGGGGGGCGCGGTCCCGCCAACCTATCAGTCGATTGCATAGCGTAACCGCGCAAGTTCCCAGCCCATCACAGGTTGAAACGAAGGCCGGCGTTCTTTCGCGCCCCCTCTGCCCTGCCGGGCACTCCCCCATGAGGGACCTATGAGGGGGGAGATTGCCCGTCATCGGCGCTCGCTCATCACGACTTCGCAACTACAGGCGCATATTCAAGCGCCACCACGCCATTGCTGAATGGCGTGGCCGAAATCAACTGAGCAACCTGACGCGGTCGACCAGGTTATGGCGCAGCAATTCCTGCGCGACGCTGAGGCTGCCATGCACATAGATGTTGCCGCCGCTGCCTTGCTTCAGTTGCCTGACCGCTTCCGGCAACGCGCCCTTCAGCAACTCGGCCGGTTTCCAGTCGAGCGCCTTCAAGCTCGTCGACGCGACATACTTCGGCAGCGCGTTGAACCGGTCGGCGAAATCTCCGGTTTCCTTGGGCCATGAGCCGGCAAAAATCTCATAGGTCGTGCGCCCCAAAAGCATGGCGCCGCTGTCGGCAAGCTCATCCTCCTTGAACTTTTGCATTTCATCGCTCCAAGTCACGCTGGGCAGCTTCTCGACCTCGGCGATGCCATCGACGCTGATGAATTCGGTGACGATGAGTTTTCTCATGGCGCTCTCCTTTTGTCAGAGGACGGATGGCGGTGGCCCTTTGCGACACGTTCCGTGAAAATAGCGCGGTCGCTTGTTAGGGGCTTTCCCTATCCGCCTCCAAAGGACCGATACCATGGGGAAAAGCTTCTCCGACCTGGACTAAGTTCCCAAGATCGGATTGGTGTTATTCCCCAAAGAACGCATTGCAGGAAGCTCATGGGATTCGGGGTCTTCATTCACCGCCCAGATTCGATCTACAACGACCGCCCCGCAGAGCAATACCAGTTTCCTCGCCCGTATCTACGCCGTGTCGAAGCATGCGTCGGTGACTGGATCATTTATTACGAGCCTAGCAAGGTAACAGATACCCGTGGCTATTACGCGGTAGCCAAAGTCCAACAGGTAATTCCCGATCCTGTGACGCCTGATATGTATCTCGCTCTGATTGAGCCCGGAACCTATCTCGATTTCGTCAATCCTGTCCCGTTCAACGGAACTGACGGTCTCGTTGAACGAGGCTTGCTCAACGACCAAGAGCGGATTTCCGGTCGCGCCCAATCGGCCGTTCGGCCGATTGGGCCAAGCGACTTCAACCGCATTATCGATTTGGGCCTGGAGACGAATGAGTTGTTGCTACCGCGCGTTGATGAGACCGGTACATCTGCTGGCTTTCAGGATGAGCAGGCGCCATTCGAATTCGAGCAGAGCC
The DNA here is from genome assembly GCF_055811075.1 of Mesorhizobium sp. WSM4820. Taxonomy (NCBI): domain Bacteria; kingdom Pseudomonadati; phylum Pseudomonadota; class Alphaproteobacteria; order Hyphomicrobiales; family Phyllobacteriaceae; genus Mesorhizobium; species Mesorhizobium sp. WSM4820. The sequence goes on from NZ_JBVVQN010000024.1 coordinate 52,422, forward strand.
GTGATCGCGTAAGCTACATCGGATCGCGAATTGTGCGGGATCGCATTTTTCGTCGCATCGTCTTGCGCGCCTATGATGAGCGGTGCGCGATCACGGGACTGAAGTTGATCAATGGCGGCGGCCGGGCCGAAGTTTCCGCCGCCCATATTCGACCGGTCGAAGCGAACGGCCCGGATGTCATCAACAATGGGATCGCACTGTCTGGTACAGCACATTGGATGTTCGATCGCGGATTGATCAGCCTATCCGATGACTTGGAAATTCTGATCTCGCGACAGGTCAACGACCTCGACAGCGTGCAGGCATTCATAAACAAGGCCCGTCGCGCGCTTCCGCCTCGCCGACAGTTTGAACGCCCGCATGCTCATTTCCTGCAATGGCACCGCGACCACTGCTTCAAGCAGTGAGGCGCGTCGCCGGACACCCGACCTCAGTCGACCCGATGTTCGGCGCCGCGCAACTGATGATGCGGTCGATCATTGCCAACAAGGTGAGGCAGTGTCAGCTCGATCATCTTGATCCGCCCGGCGGTGTCGAAATACCGCTTGCTCCATTTCATGAAGATCGATGCCTTGCTGGCCGAAACGGCTGACATTATGGACGAGCTAAAGCGGGAAGGTGGTCGGTGCAGGGGTGCGCCTCGCGAAGGGGAGAGTTGGAACTGTCGCTTTTGACCCTGACCGGACCTTCCGGGACCGATTTTACTTTCAGAAACCGGACATTCGGGCCCAACCAGCGCGCATGACCCGAATCGGCCATTCCGGCCGCCTATTGGCGTCACGGAAGCGGGCCCCCATTCGAGCGAGCGAGTCCCGCTCCGCGATCTCCATCGCCTCCGCAGGTTCTTCGCTCGATGAGCAGGAAGCCACCCAGATGCTCCTTGGTCTCTGCGAAAGGCCCGCCGGTCCAACTCGCCTTGCCGGCACGAACGCGCAATAGAGGCTTCGCTACACCCAATACGGTCGGACGCCGTAGTAGTCGTAAACGCGGCGGCCACTCTCGGCATTCCAGTCGAAATCCTGGTCGCGAGCATAGCGCGGAGCGCCTTCAACTTGCTCCTTCGTGATGTCAATGCGGAATCCTGCAAGGCTCTCGTCATAGTCGAGCTTCTGCCACGGCAGCGGATAGTAGTCGTCGCCAATTCCAAGAAAACCACCAAAGCTGAGAACGGCATAGGATACCCTGCCGCCCCTCTTCTCGAGGATCAGCCTTTCGACCTGCCCGATGTGATTTCCCTGGATGTCATAGACGTTGGTGCCGACGACCATGTCGCTGGCGATAAGGTCGTGGGTCTCACGAATGTCGGGGTCCTGGTTTGTCATGATTTGCTCCTTCCCGTCGGTATGGAGCAAAAACGGGTCCGTCCCCTCGAAGTTCCAAGGATTGTGCGGACCAGCCGTCAGCAATCTTCTGGCTTGAGCGAGCGATCGTAGGCAACTTTTTGCTCCATGCTGTAGTCCATCAGGAACATGGCGGCGCGATCGCCGCAACCGTTATGCCTCTGACATATCGGATCTGGTCGTCTTTGATCCCCGAGTAACTTGCCCATTCACGCGTCAGCCGCGATAGATGAATTTCCAGCCTTCTTTTTCGTCCTGACTGATCTGTTTCTTGACCTGAGGCAGGAAGTCGCTTTCGGCGACGTCGGTGCCCCAGACGGCGAGGAGGGCTCCGTCGGGGATTGGAAGGCCGCGCCATCGCCGTCCTTTGAACGATGCAACAGTTCGAACTCGGGCGGCACGTCGAAAACAAACCCAAACCTTTCGATGCCGAACTCCTGCCATTCCTGCGCCCCCGCCTGAGCGAAGGAGAGCATTAACGCCGAGAAAACCAGCAGGGTTCGGCCCATGGCCCCGGTTCTCTTGTTTATCTTACACTAATGTAAACTGCGACAATGTAGGGATGTTCCGTTTTCAAGAATCGCCTCTTCAGTAGCCGCACAGGAAGCGATTTTCACTGTCGCCGGAGGTTGGTAGAGTTGCGCGTCGCGACCGGAAGAGGTCGCGAAATCGATGCCGCCAGGTGAAGTTCTAAACGGCAGTTTCAGACAGATCGGTTGTGCAGAATCGGCCGTTGACGTCCCAACCGGCAGAGTTGTTTAGCGCTCTAAGTCCGACCTTAATGCATATCCAAGGCTTGGTGCGGGAAACCGGCATCGCCGCCGAACAAGGTCGCGAGTTCCGTGAACTTTAGCAAGTGCAAATGACCGACAAGCCTGAAGTCACTGATGCGGGTGAGAACAGGCTGTGTAGGTGCTGCGGTCGGTGACCGTCAACGATCCGAATGTAAGGGTCTAGGCAGCAGGGCCGCGATACGGTTGCGGCCCTGACGTCTGATCAACCCTTGAGACGATCCTTGATCTTGTCCTCGGTCTTCCCAAGGCCCTTCTTGGTGCTTTCGTCAAGCTTGCCGGCAGTTCCGCCGGCACTCATTTTCTTGTCACCAGCCGGTTTGCCAGGCTTTGCCTTAACTTCGCCGCTTTTCGCAGAGCGCTTCACTTCATCCTTGTTCATGGTTTCTCTCCCATAGCTGGGAAACCAACATGCGCTCTCACTGAAAGTTCCAGCAGCCAAGGAAAATAAGCATGGCCGGCTCCGAAATGAAATCGATCGCGCATCTCACGCGTGAACGAAGGAAAATGGGTGCGTCGATGAACGCGTTCGACGGAATGCCAAGATGGCCGGATAGTCGAAGATGCGATCAATTGGGAGCAACTCCGCCATGCCGCCAAGCTCAGGCCCCGGTCCAGGTGGGCAAGATGGACGCGGTGATGTCCAACCCGGTTTCCGCAGCGTGGTATCGACCCGCGTAATCGGCATTTGAACTCTACAGCCGGCTCAGCGATCAGACGCCTTCCCATCGGCTCGCTGCGCAATCGGCTGCATCTTTGCCCCGCAGGCATCCCTCACGCCTGACGGCGTAGTCGAGCGGTAGGATCGGGCATCATGCCGGAATGGCTAACGCTGACCAACGAAACGGCTCGCCCGATCGCCAAATACTGTGAAGGACATGCAGGCAGGCCGCGAAGATTGACCGAATTGATTTGCCAGGGAATCGGGCCCCTCCTACGCCGGCACGTCAGGCGAAGGCGGCCACCCCCATCGTTACAACAGCCACGGCCATCACGACGGTGGTCAGCCATCCAAGCCATTTGAGCACCCCGGTGACGACGAACTGCCCGAGCACATCCCGGCGTGTGGCGAAATACATCATGATCCCCATGACCGGAACGGCGACGATGCCGTTGATCACCGCCGTCCAGACAAGCGCCTTTATCGGATTTATCGGCGTGAAGTTGAGCACCGCCCCGATCACGGTCGCGAGCGTGATTGTTCCGTTAAAGGCTTTTGCTTTCATGGACTTTCGCGTCAGCCCGGTGGGCCAGCGTAGCGCTTCGCCGATCGCGTAAGCTGCCGAGCCGGCCAGAACAGGCACTGCAAGGAGGCCCGTGCCGACGATGCCCAGGGCGAAGAGCGTCGAAGCAAGGGGGCCGGCAAGAGGGCGCAGCGCTTCCGCCGCCTGTGCCGAGGTCTCTATCTCGGTGATGCCGCCCGGGTGCAGCGTGGACGCCGCGGTCAGAATAATCGCCAAGCCGACGATGTTCGAGGCTGCCATCCCGGCCATCGTGTCGAAGCTTATACGTTCAAGAGCAGCCGGGCCTTGGGCGGGCTAATAATCGGGATGTTAGCATCATGAATCTTTATCCTGTGTTCTCCTATCCGGATGACAACCAGTGTCCGCAAAAGGGGGTCGACTCCGGCCGGTGGCTGAAGGTCAGCTAACGAGGCGCGCTGCGAATGACCGGTAGTGGCGCAAAGCGGTCGTAGATCACCGCACCTAGCAAGAAATCTCAGACACGCCCAAAACCAAATCTATCCCTCTTGCCATCCCCGCATCCTTCCCCTAATCTCCTCTGAGAAAACCTTTTCCCAAATCGCCTCGGGCTCGCTGACCTCACCAGTCGGCACTTCGCAAGAGGATAAGAGAAAACCTTTTCTCAACTAAGGAATTCACTGCGCACCATGGCCTCCGACGCCCAGCCAGTCTTCACCAAGCCCGTAACCCTGCGTGAGGTGGCTGCCCTTGCCGGCGTCAGCGTTGCGACGGCGTCGAAGGCGCTGAACGGGCAGGGGCGGATGACGGCCGAGACCCGCGAGCGCATTCGCGAGACTGCGCAGCGGCTCGGCTTTCGCCCGAACAGCCTGGCGCAGAGCCTGTTGCGCCGGCGCTCGTTCACCGTCGGGCTGTTGACCAACGACACCTATGGCCGTTTTTCGTTGCCGGTCATGTCGGGCATTTCGGATGCGCTGGTCGACAAGGGCGTCTCGGTGTTTTTGTGCAATGTCGAGGATGACCAGCGCCTCGGTCAGCTGCATGTCGATGCCATGCTCGACAAGCGCGTCGACGGCATCATCGCCACCGGCAAGCGCATCGATCGCCATCTGCCGGTCGATCTGTCCAATCTCGGCGTTCCCGTGATCTACGCCTTCACCCAGCCCGATCCGGGCGCCATCGCCTTTGTCTCTGATGATGCCGGCGGCGCGCGCCTGGCGGTCGAGCATTTTTGCCGGCTTGGCCGGCGGCGCATCGCCCATGTCAGCGGGCCGGCGAGTTTTGCGGTGGTGCACGCGCGGGCCCAGGCCTATCGTGACGTGCTGACCGAGAAAGGCTTGCCGGTCATGGAACCATTGCTCGGATCGTGGTCGGAAGCGTGGGGTCACGAGGCGGTGAAGACGCTTTTCGACGGTAAGCTGTCGAAGCGCGGGGGCGAAAAGCCCGATGCCGTGTTTTGCGGCAACGACCAGATCGCGCGCGGCGTCATCGACGCGCTGCGCGAGCGCGGGCTTGGCGTGCCGGGCGATGTCGGCGTCATCGGGTTCGACAATTGGCAGATCGTCGCCGAGGCAACCCGCCCGCCGCTGACCTCCGTCGACATGAACCTGGCGGCACTCGGGCGCGAGGCTGGCCTTACCTTGCTTTCGCTCGTCGGCGGCGAACCCGCCGAGCCGGGCATAAGAAAACTGCCGTGCCGGCTGGTGGTGCGTCAGTCATGCGGCCGTCCACTGGGCGGTTGAAGCAATGCATGTCGCCCAAAAGTGCGCAGCGGTTTTGGGATCACGACATGCATCAAGGCAAAAGGTCGCGCGCGCCTGCAGGGCAGCGCTGCCGAATGAGGAGAAAAAAATGAGGAGGAGAACCATGAAAACTACGATTGCCGGGCTCGCTTTTGCCGCGAGCATTTTTTCCACGCTCGCAGCGGTCGGGTCGGCCACCGCTGCCGAGACCGCCAACATCTGGGTTCGCGCCGACGGCTCGAACTTCATGCCGCGCATCGTCGATGCCTTCAACAAGGGGCATGAGAACCAGATCAAGCTGGACATCATCCCCAATGCCGAGATCATCCCGAAATACGGCGCTGCCGCCGCCGGCGGCACGGCGCCCGATGCGCTGTCGCTCGACCTGATCTACACGCCGTCCTTCGCCGCCGCCGGCCAGCTGGAAGACATCACCGACTGGGCGAAATCGCTGCCCTATTTCAACAGCCTGTCGCCGGCGCACGTCAAAACCGGCACCTACAAGGACCGCATCTACGGGCTGCCTTTCTCCGCCGATAGCTCGGTACTGATCTGGAACAAGAATCTGTTCAAGCAGGCCGGCCTCGACCCTGAAAAGGGGCCGACCAACTGGGCCGAGATCGAGGCCTATGCCGAAAAGGTCAACGCGCTTGGCGGCGATATCAAAGGCTTCTATTTCTCCGGCAATTGCGGCGGCTGCAACATCTTCACCTTCACGCCGCTGATCTGGGCCTCGGGCGGCGACATCCTCACCGAGGACGGCTCGAAGGCGACGCTCGACAGCCCGCAACTGCGCGGCGCCATCGATCTTTACCGCTCGATGGTCAAGAAGGACCTGGTGCCGGCAGGCGCGCAGACCGATACCGGCTCCAACTTCTTTGCGGCGTTTGCCGCCGGCAATATCGGCATCTCGCCGTCCGGTGCCTTCGCCATCGGCGCCCTGAACACGCAATACCCAGACATCGACTACGGCGTCACCTTCCTGCCGGGCAAGGATGGCGGCTGGTCGTCCTTTGCCGGCGGCGACAATTTCGTCGTCACCAAGGGCACGACCAAGGTTGCGGTGGTGAAGGAATTCCTCGATTTCGCCTATTCGCTCGAGGGCCAGACCATCCTGGCGAAATATGGCAGCCTGCCGGTACGCGGCGACATCGCCAACGAGGCGCTGAAAGATCTGGACCCGCGCTACAAGATCGCCGCCGAGGCGATGGCCAAGGGTCGCACGCCCTATTCGGTGGTGTTCAACGACCTGATCAACTCCGCCAACGGTCCGTGGAACCAGATGGTCAACGAGGTCTTCTTCGGCGAGGACGTCAATGGCGCCATCGCCAACGCGCAGGAAACCATGCAGTCGATCATCGATTCGGCGCCGCAGCAGTAAGCGCCGGCTTACCTCCCCTTTGAGGGGAGGTCGGACCACAGGTCCGGGTGGGGTCGTTGTCGGCAGTGCTCGACGTTCTCTTTGCGTCGGCGCGCTGCACAGGCGACCCCACCCCCGACCTTCGGCCGGACCCTCCCCCTCGAGGGGGAGGGGGACGTAGCGCTAACAGCAAGGCTATCGCATTGAGAAAAGACCCCCTCATCCGGCCGCTTCGCGGCCACCTTCTCCCCGCTGGGGAGAAGAGGCTGGCGTCAACGCTGGCGACCTCCTCTCCACTCGGGGAGAGGTCGGATTGCCCCGAATTGCCCTTTGCAATTCGGTTGGCAATCCGGGTGAGGGGGTTTTTTGCCGTTGCCCTGAACCCAGTGAGCGGCCAGCCATGACCTCCATCGCAGCAACCTCCGCACCCACCCGCCGCAAACTGGTTGGCGCCGGCCGCCGGCAGTGGGTCGGCCTGCTCTATGTCGCGCCGGCCGTCGCGCTGGTCGTCGTCTTCTTCATCATTCCGCTTGGCATGACGGCGTGGATGTCCCTGCACAACTGGCCGCTGATGGGCGCGCACTCGTTCATTGGCCTCGACAATTACTGGGCGATCCTGCGCGATACCAGGTTCTGGAACGCGCTCAAATTCACCGGCTACTATACGGTGATCGTCACCATCGCGATCTTCGTCGTCGCCTTTCCGCTGGCACTGTTCATCGAAAGGCCACGGCCGCTGACCGGCTTCTATCGGACGTCGTTCTTCATGCCGGCGGTCATCGGTTTCGCCTCGGCCAGCCTGCTGTGGTCGTGGCTGCTCAATGTCGATTCCGGCCTGTTCAGCCCGGCCGCCTTCGAGCTCGGCCTGACCGAAAGGAAGGTCAACCTGCTGGCGACGTTCCAGCCGGCGTTCTGGTCGATCATCGCCATGGTCGTCTGGAAGGTGGCGGGTTTTACCATGATCATCCTGATGACCGGCCTGCAATCGATCCCGCCGGATCTGCAGGAGGCGGCGATGATCGACGGGGCAGGGCCGCTGGCGCGGTTTCGCGCCATCACCCTGCCGCTGATGCGCCGCACGCTGGCGCTGGCGCTGATCCTGTCGGTTGCCGGCTCGGTGCTCGCCTTCGACCAGTTCTACATCATCCTGCGCGGGGGACCGCGCAACCAGACGCTGACCGCCGTCTACTGGATTTTCAACCAGTCGTTCGTGTCGTTCAAGCTCGGCTATGGCGCCGCGCTGTCGATGGTCCTGCTGGTCATCCTGGTCGCGCTCAGCCTGATCCAGCTGCGGTTGCTGCGCCAACCGGAGGGCGTTGACTGATGGCGCAGGCACGAAGCCGCAAACGCCGCATCGGCATGCAGATCGCCGAGCACGCGACGGGCATCATCGCCTCGCTGCTGTTCCTGGCGCCGATCGTCTGGACCGTGCTTTCGGCCTTCAAGCCGGCACAGGAATCGCGCCAGCCGCCGTTGCCGCCCTGGCCGACGACGGGTTTTTCGGTCGAGAATTATGCCACGCTCAACACCTTTGGCGATGGCCTCTGGCTGCCGGCGCAAAACAGCATCTATGTCTCGGTCATGACGGTGGTGCTGTCGGTGATCGTCAGCGTGCTGGCCGGCTACGGCTTCTCGCGCTTCCGCTTTCCGCTGAAGAACCTGCTCTTCGTCCTTATCCTGTCGACGATCATGATCCCGTTCCAGTCGATCCTGACGCCGATCTTCCTGGTGCTGACCAAGATCGGCCTGCACAACACGCTGACCGGGCTGGTCTGCGTCTATGTCACGCTGCAGCTGCCGTTCTCGATCTTCATGATGCGCAACGCCTTCGACGCGGTGCCGCGCGAGATCGAGGAGGCGGCGCGCATGGACGGCGCCAACAATGTCACCATGCTGCTGCGGGTGATGCTGCCGCTGGTCTGGCCAGGCATCGTCACCATCGCGCTGTTCGCGTTCCTCGGCGCCTGGAACGAATTTTTGGCAGCGCTGGTGCTGATGACCGATCAGTCCAAATTCACGCTGCCGATCATGATGACGGCACTGCAGTCGGGCCGCTTCGGCGCCATCGACTGGGGCGCGGTGCAGGCCGGGGTCACCGTGATGATGGTGCCATGCCTGGTGCTGTTCCTGCTGCTGCAGCGCTTCTACATCCGCGGCCTCATGGCAGGGGCCGTGAAGTGACCAATCGAACCGAACCGGAGTAAATTGATGACTGCATCGCAATCCGCCAAGCCGGCTGCCTCGCTGGACAAGCCGAAACGCGCCTTTCGTCCGCTGCCGGTGCCGCAGGTCGATGTGCGCGGCTTCTGGGGCGACCGTGCCGATGCCGTCGCCACCAGGACCGCCGGCATCCTCTACGACCGCTGCGTCGAGGCACGCATGCTCGAGCAGATCGATCCGGATCGGCCATCGCCGGGCGTCGTCATTCCGTTCCACTCACCTTCACCGGACGAAGCAGCCACCGCCGGCAACGAATTCACCGGCTCGACGGTCACCACCCAGATGTTCTGGGACTCCGACTGGGGCAAGACCATCGAGACCGCCGCCTACTCGCTGTATCGCCGCCGCAACGACGCGCTGGAGAAGAAGATCGACGCCGTCATCGACATGTACGCCAAGCTGCAGCAACCCGACGGTTATCTGTCGAGCTGGTACCAGCGCATCCAGCCCGGCCTGCGCTGGACCAATCTGCGCGATTGCCACGAGCTCTATTGCGCCGGCCATCTGATCGAGGGCGCGGTCGCCTACTACCAGGCGACGGGAAAACGCAAGCTGCTCGACATCATGTGCCGCTATGCCGACCATATCGCCGAGACCTTCGGCGCCGAGCCCGGCAAGAGGAAAGGCTATTGCGGCCATGAGGAGATCGAACTGGCGCTGGTCAAGCTCGCGCGGGTCACCGGCGAGCAGAAGTACATGGACCTGGCAAAATACTTCATCGACCAGCGCGGCCTTGAGCCGCATTATTTCGACGAGGAGGCGCGTGCCCGCGGCGCCGACCCAAAAGCCTATCATTTCAAGACCTACGAATACAGCCAGTCGCACAAGCCGGTGCGCGAGCAGGACAAGGTCGTCGGCCATGCGGTGAGGGCGATGTATCTCTATTCCGGGATGGCCGATATCGCGACCGAATATGGCGACGACACGCTGCGGGCGGCGCTCGACCGGCTGTGGGACGACCTCACCACCAAGAACCTCTACATCACCGGCGGCCTCGGGCCGTCGTCGCACAATGAGGGCTTTACATCAGACTACGACCTGCCCAACGAAACCGCCTATGCCGAGACCTGCGCTTCGGTCGGACTGGTGTTCTGGGCGAGCCGCATGCTCGGCATGGGCCCCAATGCGCGTTACGCCGACATGATGGAGCGGGCTCTCTACAACGGCTCGATTTCGGGCCTGTCGCTCGACGGCTCGCTGTTCTTCTATGAAAATCCGCAGGAAAGCCGGGGCAAGCACAACCGCTGGAAATGGCACCGCTGCCCGTGCTGCCCACCCAATATCGGCCGCATGGTCGCCTCGATCGGCAGTTATTTCTACGGCCTGTCCGGCGATGCCCTTGCCGTCCATCTCTATGGAAACAGTACGGCTCGTTTCGATATCGCAGGAACGCAAACGGAGCTGCGCCAGACCAGCAACTATCCATGGGACGGCGCGGTCTCGATCACGATCGAGCCCGAGGCGCCGACGACATTTACCTTGCACCTGCGCCTGCCGGCCTGGTGCCGCAAGGCGGCGCTCAAGGTGAACGGGGAGGCGGTCGATCTGCCGGCGGTCACCAGCGACGGCTATGCCGCGATCCGGCGCGAATGGCGCAAGGGCGACCAGGTCGAGCTCGACCTCGAAATGGCCATCGACCGGCTCTATGCCAACCCGCAGGTGCGGCAGGATATCGGCCGCGTCGCGCTTGCCCGCGGTCCGCTGATCTATTGCGTCGAGGAGACCGACAATGCCGGCCAGCTGCACCGCATCGCCTTGCCGCCGACAGCCGAGATCGAGGCGCATCAGCAGCCGAACCTTTTGGGCGGCGTCGTGACGCTTTCGGCTGTTGCCAGGAAAGAGGCGTTTGAAGACTGGGACAACGGCCTCTATCGCACCGAACCGCCGGCGGTTGAAGAAGCAAAAATCACCGCCGTGCCGTATTTTGCCTGGGACAACCGCGATCCCGGCGAGATGCTGGTCTGGATCAGAAGCGCCGGATAGGCGGTACCGCAGCTTCAGCATACCTTGAATTCACCATGGCGCGCGTCATCTAGTTTTGAGTGGCGTCAGCCACTTCAACGGGCGGAGGCAGATTGTGGCGCTCGAAGCTGTTGTGCGTGCGAACGCCGGCGGTCGGCTTACGGTCGTGACCATTGCGGCGGTGCCGTTGCTGTTCGTGATCAGCGGACTGGCCATCCGCTATGCGGCTTTTGCTTCGGTGTCGGAGGAGACAGGTTTCGCGGCTTATGCCCGTGCGCTGTGCCGGTGGGATTGCGCCTGGTACATTGGCATCAGCGAACAGGGCTATGAGCGTTTTCCCATTCCAAACCACAGCAATGTCGGTCGCTGGAGCTTCTTCCCGCTCTATCCGGTGCTGGTGGCGGCGATCCGGTCAGTTTTCCCTTTCCCTACGATACTGATCGCGACGATCACCTCGATTGCGTGCAGCTACGCCGCCTGTCTGGTGGCGTGGCCGCTGCTCGAGAAGAACATGCGTGCCTATATACTGTATTGCGCGTTTTTGCTCAGCGGGCCGTTCTCGTTTCACTTCACGACCTTCCTGAGCGAACCGCTTTTCGTGCTGCTGACCTCCTGCGTCTTTCTGGCGCTCAAGCGCTCCAGCTATCTCGCCGCGGGCGTTTCATCCGCACTGCTGTCGGCGACCAGGCTGGTCGGAGTTTTCGTCGTCTTTGCGACCGTCATTCAAATGTTCAGCGAGCACCGCCGGCAGGGCGGATCGGCGCTGTCTTTCCCGCGTTGGCTGCTTGGCCGACCGGATCTGCTGGTCGCTGTCCTCATCTCGCCGGCCGGTTTGTTCGCTTACATCCTGTTCCTGTACCTCACCGTCGGAGACGGCTTTGCATTCCTGCACATCCAGCGCGCGTTCGGACGGGTGGCGGGCAATCCGCTGGTCTTTCTATGGGACGGGCTCTCAGCTGTTCCGACCACCGGATGGCTGCCCACGTCGCCGCAATGGAGTGCACTCGCCGCGATCGCCGGTCTGGCGCTATCGGCCGTCCTGGCGGTACGTAGGCAATATGGCGCGGCACTGTTCTGCGCGCTCTGCATCGTCCTGCCGCTGATCACCAACCTGGCCTCGATGGTCAGATACGTCATTGGGCTTGCGCCCCTGACAATTCTGCTCGCCATCCTGTTGTCGGCGCCGAAGCTGATGTGGTTGGCGGCTTTGGTTCTCTTCCTTGGCGCCTGTTATTTCACGACTGTGGCGTGGATCGGAGGCTACCTTGCCCTGGTCTGACGATCCGGCCCGGTATCGGCGCGCCGCCTGGCTCGGCGGCTATGCGCTCGCGGCGGTTCTGGCCGGGGCCGAGATCGTCATCCTTGCGCTTGCTCTCAATCCGGACGTCAACGCCGACTATCGCGCCTACTACATCGATCGGACGACGACCTGCCTCAATCGCGATGCGACCGGCAGCTACACACTTGGCCAGACGGTGTCGTTCCGGAGCGACGGCGCCAAACGGGCAGCCAGCATAAAGGTCTGCGGCTGGTCGGGGTCGGCAGGCGACGGCACCCATTCGCTAGGCGAGACCTCGCGGCTTCGCGTGAAGATACCGCCGCTCCGCGACAGCCTGATGGCCACGCTGGAAATGGCCGCCGTCATTCGTCCACCGCAGATCACGCAAAGGGTGGTGATCTCGGTGAACGGTGTTCGGGTGCATGCGGAGACGCTGTCTGGCAAAGAACCACGAACGGTCTCGTTCGTCGTTCCACCGGCGGCTCTCGGCAAGGCCGATACACTCGAAATCGCCTTCGACTATCTCGACGGCATTCCGCCGACTCCGGCCGCCAGCGACATCTACAAGCGCTCCATCAAGCTGGTGTCGTTGCGGCTGGATGCGATTTGAGATCACGCTCAAAATCTGCAGTCCATGCGTATCATGAACGCGCGCAATAGGCGTGTTCACAGAACGCTGCATTACAGCCAATGAAGAGCATTGCCGTGCGCTGGCGACCAGCACGGGGTCGCAGCGTACCAGCAGTGCCGAGCGTGTCTTAGCGAAAGGTCTCCGGCCCGGGGCGCGCCATGGCCTGCTCTCGAGGTGTTTTGTCTGCGGTCGCCATGATCAAGCTGGCGAAGCGCGTGAGATCCACATTGCCGCCACTGACGATGACACCGATGCGCTGGCCGCGCAGGCTTTGCGATTCACTGCGAACCGCCGCCGCTGCAAGGCAACCGGTGGGTTCGACCACGATTTTCATGCGCTCGGCGAAAAAATGCATCATTTCGATGAGCTCGTCGTCGCTGACCGTGGTGATAGCGGCAACCTTGTCGCGGATGACAGGAAAATTATGCGCGCCCAGATGGGTGACGACCGCGCCATCGGCGATGGATTTCGGCACCTCGATGGTGACGACCTCACCCCGCGCGAGCGATTGCTGACCATCATTGCCGGCCTCCGGTTCAACCCCGACGACCCGGCAGGCGGGCGCGCATTCCGCTGCCGCCAGTGCGGCGCCGGCGAGCAGGCCGCCACCACCAAGGCAGACATAAAGGGCATCGAGAGAGCCGGCCTCCTGGATAAGTTCAAGTGTCGCCGTGCCTTGCCCGGCAATCACATCGGGGTGGTCATAGGGTGGAATGAGGGCGGCTCCCCGCTCGGCGGCGATCCTGCCGCCAATCTCTTCGCGATTCTCCGTGTAGCGGTCGTAGAATATCACTTCGGCGCCATAGCCGCGGGTGGCACGCACCTTCAGCTCGGGCGCATCCCTGGGCATGATGATGACTGCCTTGACGCCCTTGATCGCGGCCGCATAGGCCAGCGCCTGCGCATGATTGCCCGAAGAATAGGCCACCACCCCGCGCGCCCGCACCGAAATCTCCAAGGCCAGAAGCGCGTTCATGGCGCCGCGGAACTTGAACGCGCCGCCACGCTGGAAGTTCTCGCACTTGAAGAACACCTCGGCGCCGGTCAGCTCGTTGAAGGTGCGCGAGGTCAGCACCGGCGTCCGGTGGGCCAATCCGGCGAGGCGCGCCGCGGCGGTCAGAACATCGTCGAATGTCGGGATATTGAGGGGCATTGCGGGTCGCCTTCTTCACTTTGCCGATGGTGGGCCGGCCGATGGGCTGGCTTGTCTGCGAGGATACGTGTTTGCGCGAACCGGCGATCGCAGTCGATGGGAAGGTTGGCGCAACATTCGCCCGAATGGCGGGCGACAAACCGTAGGAAATGCCGCTCGTTAGCCAACACCGCTGTCTTCCCCTGAGAACCGCTGGCTAGAATGAGGGAAAGCCGGGGAGATGTCATGTCCGTCACCGCAGACGATTCGCAGCTGGTACTGCTTGCGGGCGATCAGGTCGCGCCGCTGTTGGAGCCGGATGCCGTCCTCGATGCCGTGCGGCGGTCCTTCGAGCTTCACAGTGCGCGCGAAGCCAGGGTCTTTCCGCTTGTGCGCGAGAAGCTGCATACCGGCGGCATTTTCGGTATCAAGTCGGGCGACGTGCCGAAAGCCGATCTTCTGGGCTTCAAGGCAGCGGGCTTCTGGCCAGCCAACCGCGAGGCCGGCAAGGAGCCGCATCAGGCGACCATCGTGCTTTTCGACCCGCATACCGGGCGTCCCTTGTGCATAATCGACGGGAACGCCATCACCACCTTGCGCACAGGGGCGGCTGGCGCCATTGGCCTGACCCTGCTGGCCCGCCCCGAAAGCCGGTCGATCTGCATTTTCGGCACCGGCACCCAAGGCCGGATCCAGCTGCGCCTGGCCCTGCGTGCCATGCCCGGTCTGGACACCATCCATTACCTGACGGCGGACGGCCGCCCCGACGCGGCGTTCGAGGCGGCATTCGAGGATTTCGCGCCGGCCCATTCGAACCAAGCCGCCAAAGCTGTCGGCTCGAGCGATATCATTATCACCGCGACCCCTGGCAGCGGGCCGCTGTTTCCGGCAGAAGCGGTGCGGCCCGGCACGCACATCAACGCCGTGGGTGCCGATACGCAAGGCAAGCGGGAACTGCCCGACGGCCTGCTTCGCCGGGTACGGCTCTTTGCCGACGACTGCGAACAATCGGCCGCTGTCGGCGAAGGCCAGTGGGACACCGGCTGCCGGGCGACCGAAATCGGCGATCTTCTGACCGGAAAAATGCCGTTCAGGCGCGATGCCGCCGACATCACGGTCTTCGATATGACCGGGCTCGCGCTGCAGGATCTGGCGGTCGCGGATATGCTCTGGCGACAGGCCAGGAGCCGGGGCACAGGAACGCGCGTGCCATGGCGCTGGTAGGCCGGGCCGAAGTGACCGACGGCGACGGAACAAAGCTCGAGACGCGATCTTCGTTGCGCACGGAACAGTCAATCAGCTCGCCCCGAAGGGTCCACTCAAGAAGATCTTCGTCATCGCTGAGAACCGACCACAGCTTCCTCTGTCCGAAAGGAACGAACTCCCACGCCGGACTCTGGCGGACATGCGCCGTGGACGCGGTGAAGCTGTGTGCCTGAAGCGCGCCTGTATGTATTGGATGCCGGAAGAGGGTGCGGCGGCGGCGACCGCATCGGCGAGAGCGGTCATCAAACGGTCCAGATCGCGCCTGAGCCCGTAGGTAACGATCGCTCAGCGCCCTTTGCTGTTGCCATTGCGGTCAATCGCGTCAGAAGGCGCCGACTTCCATTTTGGATCTGTCCGTGAAGCGTGACAGGCGGAATGGCGTCGGATCGACGCTTGCCGCGTCACCGGCGACCAGATCCGCCGCCAGATGGCCAATGCCGGGGCCGGCGCCGAAGCCGTGTCCGGAACAGCCTGCGGCGACGAACGCTCCGCCGATGCTGTCCACCGCCGAAATCACCGGCACTGCGTCCGGTGTGAAGTCGATATACCCGCCCCAGGAGGACACGATGCCGGCATCGGCAATGGCGGGGAACAGGGCCTTTATCTGCGTCATGATGCTTGCCGCCATCCGCTTGTCCGGAGCGGGATCGAGGACGCGGATGCGCTCAAACGGGGTCGGCCTGTCGAGACGCCAGCGACCGAGTGTTTCCGGGCCTGCGAAGAACGAGCGGCCTATGCCGATCTCGACGGCCTTCAGCCGTTTGATGAACATCGGCAGAAACGGGCGGGCATAGCGGATCCCCTGCGGCGTGATCTCGAGCGTCGCCCTGCCGCTGGCGGCTATCGTGTAGCTGCCGTCGATCCGGCGCGTCAGGGCACCGTCAGAGGTAAAGATTGCCCCGCCAAGATCCGGTGCAGGACCGGTCCGCAAGGTGGTCTGACGGACGCTGGCCTGCGGCAGCGAAACCGCATGCATGCGCAGGAAAGCAGAAGCCCAGGCGCCGGCGGCGCATAGCACCGCGCTGGTGCGGATCAGGCCTTTCTCGGTGACGACGCCGCTCACTTGCCCATTGGTGATATCCAGGCCGCGTGCCGCGCAGTTCTGATGAATGGTCGCGCCACGCTTGCGGGCGCCCTCGGCGATCCGCGGGGCGGCGAGCCAGGGCTCGGCCTTGCCATCGTCTGCCGCGTGGACGCCGCCCAGCCATTTGCGGCCGCCAGCCGCGGGAACGGCGGCAGTGGCCTCCTCGGCCGTAAGCATCCGCGTCTTGACGTCGAACCGCCGCGCAACCGCGCGCCACTTGTCCCATTCGGCGAGCTGCCTTGGATCGTCCGTCGCATAGATGAGCCCGCAACGGCGAAAGCCAAGGTCGTGCCCGATCTCTTCGGTCAGCTCTTGCCACAGCCGCAGCGCCAGATTGGCAAGCGGCAATTCACGTGCATCGCGGTTCTGCCGGCGGCACCAGCCCCAGTTCCGGCTCGACTGTTCGCAGCCGACATAGCCCTTTTCGATCAGCGCCACCGACAGGCCGCGCCGCGCCAGGGAATAGGCCGCGCTGGCGCCGACAATCCCGCCGCCGATCACCACGACGTCCGCTGACCTGGGCAGCGTTTCATCGCTGCTGATGTGGTGGATTAAAGGGGACATGGCGGCCTCGGCAATCAATGATAGCTCGCAGTATCGGCGACCGGCACCGCAGAATGCACTGACTGCAGCGGCATTTTGGTATTTTGCACCGAATCTCGCCGGCATTCGGCGAGTGGCGCGGAAGAGGCGGTTCTATCGTCCTGTCAGTCTTCCCACTCCAACAGTCCTGGTGCTCATGAACACCCAGTCCATCACATTCGAACCTTTTGAAGCGCACCATCTTGAGGAAGCGACGGCCCTGTCGCGAGCGGCCGGCTGGCCGCACCGGAGGGAAGACTGGGCCATGATCTGGTCCCTGAGCGAAGGTCAGGTCGCGTTGGAAGCTGGCAGGGTGGTGGGAACCGCCTTCATGACCCCTTTCGGAAGAACCTGCGCAACTCTCAACACCATCATCGTCGATGAGGCAATGCGTGGTCGCGGGCTGGGACGGCGGCTGACCACCACCGCGCTCGAGCAGGCCGGCGACCGCGAGTGCCGCCTTACCGCCACGGCCGACGGACTGCCTCTTTACGAAAAGCTGGGCTTTGTCGCGACGCACGATGTTCGGCAGCACCAGGGCACTGTCGGGCAGGTCAGTGCGCCCCCGGCCGTGGAATGGATCGGGTCCGAGCACCTTCCGACACTCACCGTGCTCGATCGCGCCGCCTTCGGTGCGGATCGTGCCGCGCTCATCAACGCCTTGGCGGGCGAGGGACGGTTTGCGGCCATCACCAACGAGGACGGCATCGCGGCCTTCGCGGCCGTGAGGGCATTTGGCAGGGGCGAGGTCGTCGGACCGGTCGTGGCGGAGGATCGCGATCAGGCGAGAGCCCTGATCGCCTTCATCCTCTCGGCAATGCAGGGCCGCTACGTGCGCATCGACATCCCTGAAGACGCCGGCCTTTCACCCTGGCTCGAAGAATTGGGGCTCGCCCATGTCGGCGGGCCGGTCGCCATGCTTCGGGGCGCAAGCAATATCCCGGGTTCCACGAACCCACGCATCTTTGCCTTGGCCAGCCAGGCCGTCGGCTGAGGCCGACCAGTCAGAGAAGGCCATCGATCAGGTGGGGCGGTCGCCGTGCTCGCCGGGTCTTCGCTGCGCAAAAACCCATCGGTCGAGCATGAGAAGATTGACCGCTGGAACAAGCAGGCAAGTAACCACAATGGCAATGATCGGCGGCAGGCCGAGTTTCGCCGTCAAAAGCGCTGGCGCTGCGTAAGCCACGGCAAAGCCTGTCGCCGTCAGCAGGAGAAAACGCCCAGCTTCCGATCGATGCGATCCATTCGACATGAAGGTTACCGATTTATGGGCGAAATATGAAAACACGGCAGCCGCCGCATAAGCCGCGAGCGACGCCTGGACCGGCGAAAAGCCGATCCATTTCGATTCGACCAAACCGATAGCCAGGGCAGCATACAGGATTGTCGCGGCGATGCCGACCAACCCGAAGCGCGCCAGCAGCTTCAGCCCGGCACCGGCAGTCGAACGGTCCTCAGACATGCGCGCTGCACGCATACTGGGCCCCGATCGGCAGAGGCGCGAGCAGGCGCTCGAGTCGTCTGGCGAAGGACCTGGCCGACGGCAGCAGCAGGAAGTGCTCGGATCGGATATCCTGAAAACCCGTCTCCTGAAAAAGCGACCTTGCTTTGGCGGCGTTGAGCAGGACCGCGTCCTGGTCGAACGGACACCGCAACACCGCGAGACGCGTCAGCGGATTATAAGGGTTGTGCTCGATGATGCAGGCGACGCCGCCCGGCCGCACGACGCGCCGCATTTCCCGGAAGAAATCGAGCCAAGAGGCGGGCGGGACGTGATGGACGACGCAACTGGCGAAAGCCAGATCGAACGCGCCGTCGCCATAAGGCAGGCGCGGCGTCGTGCAGGCCCGGTAGCTCACACACGGATTGTCCTGGCCGGCGCGCAGGATCGATTGTTCCGAAACGTCGCAGCCATCCAGGCTCTCGAACGCGCCTTCGAGATAAGGGTGGAGCGACCCGACACCGCAGCCGATATCCAGTGCCCGCACCCCGCTTTGTCGAAGCCCACGCTCGACGGCGAGACGCCGCAGCAGGTCGGCCTTGGCGATCAGAAAAAAGTCGTGCCCGAGTCCGGAAAATCGGATGGATCCTGCGACCGCCTCGCCATAATTCGATTTATAGCTGTCGAAGAGTTCGGCCATCAGCCGAGGCTCCGTTCCTGGGTTTTCGAAACGGTCGACGGCTCTCACTGGCGGCACGCATCGCCTTGTCGAAGCCGGCGACCCGATCGATCACGTAAAGCGGACGGCGTTTCACCTCGGCGTGGATGCCGCCGACATAGAGCCCGACCACGCCGGTCATGAAAAGATTGATGCCGCAAAGCAGCGACACGATCACCACCGTGGATGTCCAGCCGGCAATGATGCCGGTTTCAAAAATCCAGGCGAAGATGGCGTAAATGCCGAACAACACCGCAAGCGCGGAGATCGCCAATCCGCCCCACAGCGCCATGCGCAGCGGCTTCTCGGAGAAGCTTACGATGCCGTGAACGGCAAGGTGCATCATCTTCCAGAATGGGTATTTGGTCTGGCCAAGGGTCCGCGCCGGGCGTTCGAAAGGCACCGCCGTCTGCTTGAACCCCATCCAGGCGAACATGCCCCTGACGAAACGGTCGTGTTCGGGCATTTGCTTGAAGGTTTCCAGAGCCTTGCGCCCGACCAGGCGAAAATCGCCGACGTCGCGGGGGATGTCGACCGACGTCATCTTCTCCAGTAGGCGGTAGAAGAGACTCGCCGTCAGGCGCTTGAACCAGGATTCGCCCTCACGCTTGACACGGCGGGCATAGACGATCTCGAAGCCTTCCTTCCACTTTGCCACCAGATCGAGGACCACCTCCGGCGGGTCTTGCAGGTCGGCATCCATGACGATGACGGCATCACCCGCAGCCGCATCCATGCCGGCCGTGATCGCGACCTGATGGCCGAAATTGCGGGAAAGCTCGATCAGCCGGAAGCGCGGCTCGACGGCGACGACCTTGCGAAGGTATTCGACGCTCCCATCGAGGCTGCCGTCATCGACGAAGATCGCCTCAGTCTCGCCGTCCAGCCGGCCGATCAGCGAACTGATCCGCTCGATCAGTCGCGGCAGCACCTGTTCTTCATTGTATATGGGAAGGACCAGCGAGTACCGCGGCGGCGACACGTTCACCGCAGTCCTGATGCTTTGGATCACAGGGTCTCGCATGCCGTTGAAAATGGAACGCAAGCTACAAAGTTCCAAGGACATACAAGAAATCGCTAAATTTAGCGGTTTCGGCCAGATGCTGATCATGCGTGGAAAGGAACACAGGCGTTACCGCAGTCGAACGTCCACTTGTGGTCGGAGCACGGCGTCAATGGGCTATCGCCCCTCCCAAACCGCCGCGAAGCAACCTTTGAGGACCCGCTTCGATCATGCCGCCCAAAACCGGGTGTCTGCTGGCCGATCTACCCCGCTTGCCACTTCTGCCATTGCACAAGCCACATCAGAACAATAGATGGTGCGGAGCGGCCGCCCCTTATGTCAGGCGGAAAAACAGGACGATGCGCATGACCGATACGCTGGACTCAGCGAAATTGACCGACCGGGTCGCGGCCTTGGTCGAGGCTGCCAAACGGGCCGGCGCCGACGCCGCCGACGCGGTTGCGGTGCGCGGCCGTTCGACCGGCGTGTCGGTGCGGCTTGGCAAGGTCGAGGGCACCGAGGCGTCCGAGAGCGAGGATGTCTCGCTGCGCGTCTTCGTCGGCAAGCGGGTGGCGAGCGTCTCGGCAACCGCTGCCTCCGACCCGAAAGCCCTGGCCGAGCGCGCCGTGGCGATGGCGAAAGTCTCGCCGGAAGATCCCTACCAGGGCCTCGCCGATCCGGCCTTGCTGGTCAAGAAGCCGCGCGACCTCGATCTGTTCGATCCGACGGAAGTCTCGGCCGACCAGTTGAAGGAAGCGGCGCTGGCCGCGGAAGCGGCGGCCCTTGCCGTCAAGGGCGTTACCAATTCGGCCGGCAGCGGCGCCAGCGCCGGGCTTGGCGGGCTGGTGCTCGCCACCTCGCACGGCTTTGTCGGCCACTATGTCGCCTCGCGCTTTTCGCGCTCGACCAGCGTCATCGCCGGCGAGGGCACCGGCATGGAGCGCGATTATGAATTCTCCTCGCGCCAGCATTTCTCCGATCTCGACGCGCCCGAAGACATCGGCCGCAAGGCCGGCGAACGCGCGGCGCGGCGCGTCGGAGCGCGCAAGGCGGCGACCGGGCCGGTCGATGTGGTATTCGACCCGCGCGTCGCCCGCGGCATCGCCGGCCATCTGGCCGGCGCCATCAATGGCGCCTCCGTCGCGCGCAAGACCAGCTTTCTGCGCGACATGATGGGCAAGCAGGTGGCGGCGGCCGCGATCACCGTCACCGACCAGCCGCTCCGGCTCCGTGGCCAGGCGTCGCGTCCGTTCGACGGCGAAGGCATCGAGGGCGAAAAGCTGCTCATGGTCGAGAAGGGCGTTTTGAACCACTGGTTCCTGTCGACGTCAGTCGCGCGGGAATTGGGGCTGACCACCAACGGGCGCGGCTCGCGCAACGGCTCCTCCGTCTCGCCGTCATCGACCAACCTTGCCATTGAGCCGGGCGAGCGGACGCCCGAGGACCTCATCAAGTCGCTCAAATCAGGCTTTTACGTCACCGAAGTGTTCGGCCAGGGCGTCGACATGGTGACTGGCGAGTACAGCCGCGGCGCTTCCGGCTTCTGGATCGAGAATGGCGAACTCGCCTATCCGGTTGCGGAAGTGACCATCGCCTCGAACCTGAAGACGATGTTCCTCAACATGGTTCCGGCGAGCGATCTCGATCGCAATTTCGGCACCGCCGCACCAACGCTGCTGATCGAAGGCATGACCCTTGCCGGAGCTTGACCAGGTCGCCTCCGCCGCCGGGGCTCGTGAGGATCTGCCGCTGCTGCGCGACGCTGCCCGCGAGGCGGGCGCCATCGCCATGCGCTATTTCGGCAACAATCCGCAAGTGTGGATGAAGGGCGGCACCTCGCCGGTGAGCGAGGCCGATCACGCCGCCGACGCCTATCTGCGCCAAACCTTGCTTGCGGCACGGCCGGACTATGGCTGGCTGTCGGAGGAGACGGCCGACGATCCGGCAAGGCTTGCCGCCCGCCGCACCTTCGTCGTCGATCCGATCGACGGCACGCGCGGCTTCCTCGAAGGCCTGCGCTCCTGGTGCGTCAGCGTCGCGGTGGTCGAGGACGGCCGCACGCTTGCCGGCGTGCTCGAATGTCCCGCCACGGAGGAGACCTATTGGGCGCTGCCCGGTGAGGGGGCATTCCTGAATGGCCGGCGCATTGCCGTGCGCCGCCCGGCAGCGATGGTCGAAATTGGCGGGCCGAAGCCATTGATCGCCCTGATGCCGGCGGAATGGCAGGGCCGGCTGAGCCGAGTGCCCTATATTCCCTCGCTCGCCTACCGGCTGGCGATGGTCGCCAATGGCCGGCTCGACGCGACCTTCGTCAAACCCAGCGCACATGACTGGGACATCGCCGCGGCGGATCTCATTCTGCGCGAGGCCGGCGGCGCATTGCTCGACCAGAAGGGCCGCGCACCGCGCTATGCCGGCGAAGTGATCCAGCACGGCGCGCTGGTTGCCGGCAGCGGCGAACTGCTCGCCGTCCTCTCCGCCGTCGTCGCAGGGCTGGACGGCTGAACGTATCATCAATGGTTCCAAAGTCGGCGGCTTTGGTCTAGACCTGTCACAAACTCACGATATGTGAAGGACCGACATGACCGCGGAAGACGGAAAGAAGCAGCTTTTGCACCTGGTGTTCGGCGGCGAACTGAAGACGCTTGGCGGGACAGAATTCCGTGATCTCGAGACGCTCGATATCGTCGGCATCTATCCGGATTATCAATCCGCGCAAACGGCGTGGAAAGCCAAGGCCCAAGCCAGCGTGGACAATGCCCACATGCGTTATTTCGTCGTTCACCTGCACCGGTTGCTCGACCCCGAAAACAAGCCTGCCGGTTGACATGGATGGATCATGAAGGCGTGAAAGGGCCGGCCACGAGGTCCGCGGCAAGGCGGCGCCGCGGTGGCACCCCGAAGACATTCTGGCGCAAGATACGCGAACCGCTGGCGCAATCGCGATTCGTCAAGAACGCCATCGCCAGCCTGTTTGCGCAGTTCGTTCGCCTTGTCCGCCTGACCAACCGTGCTGTCGACGGATCAGCGCAGATGTCGGGCGGCGCCTACTCGCAGTTCGAACCCGCCATCGTCGCGTTGTGGCACGGCCAGCATCTTCTGACTCCGGCCTACTATCCCAAAGGACGGCCAGTGGTCGCCATGGTATCGCGTAGCGCCGATGCCGAGCTCAATGCTCTGATGATCGAGAAATTCGGGATCGAGGCGGTGCGCGGCTCGGGCGGACGCGAAGGCGCGAAGCGTCGCGACAAGGGCGGCGCCAAAGCGCTGATCGCCCTGAAAAAGTCACTCGCCGCCGGCAAGAACGTCGCCATGATCGCTGACATTCCACATGGCACGCCGCGCGACGCTGGGCTTGGCATCGTTCTCCTGGCGCGGCTTTCGGGCCGGCCGATCCTGCCCGCCGCCATCGCCACCAGCCGCCGCAAGGTGCTGGAGCGCAGCTGGGACAAGACCACGATCAATCTGCCGTTCGGCCGCTACTCGATCGTGCTCGGAGCGCCGGTGTTCGTTCCTGCCACTGCGGATGAGGCTGAAATGGAACGCAAGCGCCAGGAGGTCACGGCCGCACTTAACGCCGCGACCGCCGAGGCCTATCGCCTCGTGGATGGCTCGAAATGAGCGAGCGCTGGGCGCGCACTTTCCTGACGGCGTATCGTTTCGCAGGCGCTGCCGCCTATCCCCTGGTCGGGCCCTATGTCGCCTGGCGCACCTCCAGGGGCAAGGAGGACCGGATTCGCCGGCGCGAGCGCTATGGCATCGCCGGGCGCGAACGCCCCGAGGGGCCGGTGATCTGGATCCATGCGGCGAGCGTCGGCGAGACGATCGCCGTCGTGCCGCTGGTTGAGAGCATCCTCGACTACGGCGTCAACATCGTGCTGACGACGGGGACCGTCACCTCCGCTCAGGTTGCCGAGGAACGGCTCGGCGACCGCATCATCCACCAATACGTGCCGCTCGACCTCAAGCCGGCGGTCAGCCGCTTCCTCGACCATTGGCGGCCGGATCTGGCGATCATCGCCGAATCGGAGATCTGGCCGATGACCATCCTGGAGCTCGGCGCACGGCGTGTGCCACAGGTGCTGGTCAATGGCAGGCTGTCGGACCGTTCGTACAAATCCTGGAAGAAGCGCGCCAACATCGCCGAGGCGCTGTTCGAGAATCTCGCCCATGTTGTCGCCCAGTCGGATGTCGACGGCGAGCGCTTCCTTTCGCTCGGCGCCCGGCCGGTCACCGTATCCGGCAATCTCAAGGTCGACACCACGCCGCCGCCGGCCGATGAAAGGGCGCTGTACACGCTGAAGCGCCAGATCGGCGCCCGCCCGACCTGGGCGGCGATCTCGACCCATGACGGCGAGGAGGCGGTCGCCGCCGAGGTTCACGCGATGCTGCACAAGCGGCACCACGGTCTTTTGACGATCGTCGTGCCGCGCCATCCCGATCGCGCCGAAGCGCTTGCCGCGCAGATTTCCGGCATGGGCCTGAAACTCGCTCGGCGCAGCAAGGGCGACCGGATCATCGCCGATACGGACATTCTGCTCGGCGACACGATGGGCGAGATGGGGCTTTATCTCCGGCTGACAGAGATCGCCTTCGTTGGCCGGTCGCTCACCTCGGAGGGCGGCCAGAACCCGCTGGAGCCGGCCATGCTCGACACGGCAGTGCTGGCCGGCCGCAACGTCCAGAATTTTCGCGAGACCTATCAGCGCCTGCTCGACAGCGGCGGCGCCAAGCTGGTGCGCGACCGCGACATGCTGGCCGGCGCCGTCAATTTCCTGTTGACCAACGAGGTGGCTCGCCACGAGATGATGGCGGCGGGTGCGGCGACTGTCGAAGAGATGCGCGGCGCGCTGGCGCTCACCTTGAAGTCGCTCGAACCCTACATTCAGCCTTTGGTCGTCAAATCGCGCCTCAAGGGCGCCAACGGCCGTTAAGATGGCCAGCGAAGCGCCCCCCTTCTGGTGGGAAGAACCGGACTGGCGGGCGCTGGCGCTGGCGCCGCTGTCGGCTGTCTATGCGCTGGTTGCCGGCCGCCGCATGCGCTCGGCGGCGCGCGAAAAGGTCGAGGCGCCAGTGCTTTGCGTCGGCAACTTCACCGTCGGCGGCACCGGCAAGACGCCGGTGGCGATCGCACTGGCCCGGCAAGCCAGGCGCATGCAGCTCAATCCAGGTTTCCTGTCGCGCGGCCATGGCGGCTCCTTTGCGCGGCCGCATGTCGTCGATCCGCATCATGACGCCGCCAAGCATGTCGGCGATGAACCGCTGCTTTTGGCCGAGCACGCGCCGGTCGCAGTGACGCCGAACCGTGCCGCCGGCGCCCGCCTCCTGCTGGAAAAGCATGGCTGTGATTTCCTGATCATGGATGACGGTTTCCAGAGTGCGCGCATCCACATCGACTACGCGCTGGTCGTCGTCGACGCACGCTACGGCGTCGGCAACGGCCGCGTCATTCCTGGCGGTCCGCTCAGGGCTGGTATCGTCGACCAACTGGTTTTCACCAGCGCGTTGCTGAAGATGGGCGAGGGCCTTGCTGCCGATGCCGTCGTTCGCCAGGCGGCGCGCGCCGGCCGGCCGATCTTCGAGGCGCATACGCGGCCAACCAGCAAGGCGGGGCTGGCCGGCAAGCGATATCTGGCCTTTGCCGGCATCGGCCATCCCGACAGATTCTTCGACACGGTCCGTCAGGCCGGCGGCGAGGTTGCGCTGGCCCGGTCGTTTCCTGACCATCATTTCTATGGCAAGGACGAACTGGCCGAACTGGCAACGACAGCGCGAGGTGCCGGACTTGGCCTCATCACCACCGCAAAGGACGCCGCCCGGCTGCGCCACGATGCCACGTCGGCCGATTTCCTCGGACAGCTCGATGTGCTGGAGATCGACACCGTGTTCGATCCCGACCACGTGCCCGAACGCATCATCGTCGAGACGCTGGATGCCTGGCGGCAGCGCAAGCTGCAGGGCTGATCCAGGGGCGTTGCGTCGTTGGGAGAGCTGTTTGACGCTGGCGGGACAGCGCCCCCCTCTGTCCTGCCGGACATCTCCCCCACAAGGAGGGAGATCGGCCGTCACCCCGGCTTTCGCCAATCACCAACGTCGCAGGATGAGCAGGGCGCTTAAGCTGCCGATCTCCCCCCAAGTGGGGGAGATGCCCGGCAGGGCAGAGGGGGGCGCGAAGGATCGCTACTGAACGGCTTTGATGGCGCCGCCCTAACGTCGGCTGCGCAGTTCGGGATGTGCCTCGATCTCGCGGCGCAGCGAGGCCGCGGCACTCACATAGGGCTCCTGCCTGGCGACGCTCCAGTATTTGAGCTCATCGAGCGGGATGCTTTCGCCGGTGACCGCACAGCGCACGAAGGCGCCGGGGCTGGTCACCTGGAAGTCGCCGTCCAGGTAGCGGATACGGGCTTCCTTGCCGCCGGGGCCTTCAAAGCGATTCATCATGACATGGAGCCAAGGTTCATGACGATGTCATCGCCACAAAATGCCGGCAAGGTCAAGCTCCGAGCGAGGCAAGATTGGCTTCAGTCGGCTTCGTTTCGAACGGCAACCAGCCGGGCAGGCCGGCAAAGTGGATGCCCCGCATCCTACTGCTCGGCTGCGATGAAATCCTCGATCTTTTCCGCCGCCAGTCCGGCCTGGGCCGTGATGCGCCGGGCAAGCTCGGCTGCGGCGGCGCGCGGGCGCCCGATAGGCCGGTCGAGCCAGTAGGATATCGGGCTGAGGACGACGCGCTCGTCGGCGGCGATGATACGGCCAGACCTCAGTTGATCCTCGGTCATCGGCGGCCGCGCCAGCGCGATGCCGAGACCATGGGCTGCGGCGCCGAGCACCAGATTGTAGTCCTCGAAACGGCGGTCCTGCGGACGCGGGCGATAGTCGATGTCCTGTGCGGCAAACCAGGCACGCCAGGCCGAGGCGTCGGAATCGTTGATCAGCGGGAATTTGAGCAGCCGGGCAGGGTCGCCTCGGCCGATCTCGCGGGCGAGGTCCGGCGAGGCGACCGGAAACACATGTTCCTCGAACAGCTGCACCGAGACGCGGCCGGGGATGCGGCCGCGGCCGCAGCGGATCGACAGATCGATGCCCTCGTCGGCAAGGTCCGCCTGGCGGATATCGACGTCGAGCACGATGCGCAGCCTGGACGGATTGTTTTCCAGCGCCGCCATGCGCGGCATCAGCCACAGCCCGCTGACCGAGGGAATCGAGGTCAGCCGCACCACGGCGGTGCCGCGCGGCTCGATCCAGCGGTCCGAATTGCTCGATATCAGCGCGAAGGCCTCGGTGGTGCGCAGATGCAGGCGGTTGCCTTCGATCGTCAGCGAGACACCTCGCGCGCCGCGATCGAACACTTTCAGCCCGAGCCAGTCCTCGAGCTTGGCGATCTGCCGGCTGACGGCGCCATGGGTGAGATTGAGTTTTTCGGCAGCGGCCGAAAAGCTGCCCGTCCGTGCCGCGGCGTCGAAGGCGCGGAGGGTTTCGAGCGGCAGCATCGCGTCTGAGCTGTGATCCATAATCACAGCTGACCCTCGATTTGGTCGTTTGTCAACCGATCAGGAAAGGCGCTTTGTATGTTTGAGGACATGAAACGCGGGAATAATGAAATGAACGCTTGTACCGGCACGTTGAATACGACACAGCGGATAGACACCACGGCGGCCATTGCGGTGGCTCTGACAGTGGTCGGCTGGGCCTCCGCCTTTCCGGCGATCCGCGCCGGCCTCGTCGCTTTCGGGCCGCTGGAGCTCGGCGCGCTGCGCTTCGCCATCGCGGCGGTGCCGGCGGCGATCTTCCTCGCCGTCAAGCGGCCGGCGCTGCCCCGGCTCGATGAATTGTGGCGCTTTGCCTTCGGCGGCGCCGTCTTCGTTGCGCTGTATACGGCGATGCTCAATTTCGGCGAGCTGACCGTTTCGGCGGGTGCCGCCGGCTTCATCATCAATGTCAGCCCGATCTTCACCGCGATCATGGCCATGGCGCTGCTTGGCGAACGCTTCTCGGGCCTGGCCTGGGCCGGCACATTGCTGTCCTTCGCCGGCATCGGCATCATCGCCATGGGCGAGGGGCAAGGGTTGCATTTCAACAATGGCGCGCTGCTGGTCCTCGGCTCGGCGCTGTGCTCGGCGGTCAATACCATCGTGCAAAAGCCGCTGTTTGCCAGCCATCATCCGCTGACCATTTCGGCCTCGAACATGCTGCTCGGCGCGCTCTGCCTGCTGCCCTTCCTGCCGAACGGCCTGGCGCAGGCGGCAGTTGCCGATACCGCCGGTCTCGGCGCCGTCGTCTTTCTCGGCATCGTGCCAAGCCTCATCGCCTACGCCGCCTGGGCGACAGCACTTTCCCGGCTGCCGGCGGCGCGCGCCTCGAATTTCCTTTATCTGGTTTCGCCGGTGGCGACGCTGATCGGCTTCTTCTGGCTGGGCGAGGTGCCGACGCTGCTCGGCATCATCGGTGGCGCGCTGGCGCTCGGCGGCGTCATCGTGGTGAATTTGAAGCGGTGAATCAGAGGGTTGGAGGGCTTGGTTGAATCATAGAGAGCTGTTTCGAACGGCTCTTTATGATTTCCCCTCTCCGGTTTGCTTCGCAAACCACCTCTCCCCACTTCGTGGGGCGAGGAACCCAAGTTTTCTGGGGTCGCGCCTTGGTGATTGGTGTTTCCTCGCTCCCATTTTAATGGGGGAGAGGTGGGCGCGCAGCGGCCGGAGAGGGGGGGGCGCCGGCCGAACAGAAAAAAACAGTACCAAAACCCCCCCCCCCACACACGCGCAAAAAAGGCGCGCCGGAGCGCGCTATAATTGGGGG
>NZ_JBVVQN010000024.1:80980-106090 GCF_055811075.1 Mesorhizobium sp. WSM4820
AACAACCCCCCCCCCCCCCTTTTGGGGGGGGCTTAAACCCATTTTTGGGGGGGGGGCGGTTTTTTTTTTGTGGTCCCCCCCGCACTTTTTTTTGGGGGGGGGGGGCCCCCCCCCCCCCCCCGGAGAGGGGGCTGCGCCGTCAGAACTGAAAAGCTCAGTCCCTTCACCGCCGCCCGAACAGTCGCTCAATGTCGGCGAGCCTGAGCTCGATATAGGTCGGGCGGCCGTGGTTGCAGGTGCCGGACCCGGGCGTCGCCTCCATCTGGCGCAGCAGTGCGTTCATCTCTTCCGGCTTGAGCAGGCGGCCGGAACGCACCGAGCCGTGGCAGGCCATGGTCGCGGCTATCCTGTCCAGCCGCTCTTTCAGCGTGTCGACGGTGTCGTTGTCGGCGATCTCGTCGGCAAGGTCGCGCACCAGCTGCTGGACATTGGTTTCGCCGAGCATCGACGGCGTCTCGCGCACCGCAACCGCACCCGGGCCGAAGCGTTCGACGGCGAGGCCGAAGCGGGCCAGTGTTTCGGAATGCAAGGCGAGCCGCTCTGCATCCTCTTCCGGCAGATCGACGATCTCGGGCAAAAGCAGCATCTGCGACGGCACGGCGCGTGAATGCAATGCGTCCTTCAGCGCCTCGTAGACCAGCCGCTCATGCGCCGCATGCTGGTCGACGATGACAAGCGAATCCCTGGTCTGCGCGACGATATAATTCTCGTGCACTTGCGCCCGTGCGGCGCCCAGCGCCATGCCGAGCAGGGTCTCCGCCGCTTCGTTCTGTCCGGCGCGCGCGTCGGCGCTGTGCAGCGAACCGGCATCGAACGCCGCCTGATCGTTTTCGCCGAAGCCGCCATTGGCAAATCCTGCATCCAGCGGCCGTTGCGGCGAGCGGGAAGGATCGAAACCGGCGAAGCCGGAGGCCCGGTAGGCGGCTTCGTAGCTGCGATGGCCGTTGGCCGGCCCGGCATGCGCATAGGACGCCGCGCCCGGCCGGAATGCCGCTATCATGCCGGCCGCTCCTGATGTGGCGGCACGGATGCCGGCAGTGGCCAGCGCCTCGCGAATGGCGCCGACGATCAGCCCGCGCACCAGCCCCGGATCGCGAAAGCGGACGTCGGCCTTGGCCGGGTGGACATTGACGTCGACGATGGCCGGATTGAGCGTCAGGAACAGCACCGTCACCGCATGGCGGTCGCGCGGCAGCACGTCGGCGAAGGCGCCGCGGATGGCGCCGGCAATCAGCTTGTCGCGCACCGGCCGGCCGTTGACATAGGCGTATTGCTGCAGCGCGTTGGCGCGGCTGAAGGATGGTAACGAAACGTGGCCGGCAAGATGCACACCGTCGCGCATGGCGTCGATGGCGATCGCGTTGGCCGGAAAGTCAGCGCCCATCACTTGCGCGACGCGGCGCAGCCGGCCTTCCGCGCTGTCGTCGGTCGCCGGCAGTTCCAGCGTCGAGCGGTCGGAACCGGCCAGCGTGAAGCGCACGGCCGGGAAAGCGATCGCGATACGCTTGATCACGTCGCTGGTCGCCGAGCTTTCGGCGCGCTCGCCCTTCATGAATTTGAGCCGCGCCGGCGTGGCGAAGAACAGGTCGCGCACCTCGACCGTGGTGCCGCGATTGGCGGCCGCCGGCTTGACGGCGGACACGCGCCCGCCCTCGGTACCGATCTCGGCGGCGCTGTCGCCGTTGGCGGTGCGCGAGCGGATCGACAGCCGCGCCACCGAGCCGATCGACGGCAGCGCTTCGCCGCGAAAGCCGAGCGAGCGGATGTCGTGAATGTCATCGGCGAGCTTCGAGGTGCAATGGCGTGCGATCGCCAGCGGCAGTTCCTTTTCCGGGATGCCCGAGCCGTCGTCGGTGACGCGGATCAGGTTCAGCCCACCGCCGGCGGTGACGATCTCTATTCTCCCAGCGCCGGCATCGAGTGCGTTCTCGACCAGTTCCTTGACCACGCTTGCCGGACGCTCGATGACTTCGCCGGCGGCGATCTGGTTGATCATCGTTTCGGAAAGCTGGCGAATGGGCATGGGGGTACTATACGCGGATTCGTCGCCCAAGCGGGAGGGGCGAATTCAGGAATCCGCGCCGCTCACCGTGCTCCTGCATTTCACGTCATCAGCCTGGGCAGTGCCGCTGCCAGCGCGTCGACGGCAAGGCGGACCTTCAGCGGCAAGTGAGGCGTCTGCAGCCAGAGCCCATAGGCGTCGTAAAGAAATTCCGGCTGTTCCGGCAACAGCACGACAAGTGCGCCGGCCTGAATGCGCTCACGGACCAGCCAGTATGGCAGCCAGGCGAGCCCCATGCCGGCTGCCGCAGCATCGGCGATCGCAGCGAGGTCGTCGAGCCGCAGCCGGCTGACCGGCATGACCTCCAGCGCACGCTGGCCATCACGCGGAAACAGCCACGGTTGAACGACACGGCCCGAACGGCGGTAGATGATGGTCTGGTGGCTGCCGAGATCCTCTACCCGCCGTGGCTGCCCGTGCATCTCGAGATAGGATGGCGACGCGCAGACGACCATGCGCTGGCGCGCGACGCGACGCGCCATCACGCCGGCCTGGTCCTCTAGATTGCCGGTCCGGATGGCAAGATCGCAGCCATCCTCTGCAAGATCGGCGATGGGATCGCTGAAAGACAGGTCGAGTTCCAGAGCGGGATATCGCTGCGCAAGCTCCAGCAGGATCGGGGCAACGCAGCGCCGGCCGAAGTGTACGGGCATGATGACGCGCAGCTTTCCGCGTGGTTCGGAAAGTTGATCGGCCGCCAGTGCATCCGCAGCTTCGGCTTCAGCGAGTACCATCCGGCAGCGCTCATAGTAGGCGCGCCCGAAGTCGGTCAGGCTCTGGCGGCGTGTGGTCCGGTTGATGAGGCGCACGCCCAGACGCTCCTCGAGAAACCGGACATGCTTGCCGACCATCGGTCCGGACAGATCGAGAGCGGCAGCAGTCGCCGCGAACGAGCCAAGATCGACGGTTTTGACGAACACGGCCATGCTCGTAAGGCGATCCATATTCAAAACTCCCAGTTTCTACTGTCTTGCCCAAGCAAGCATTTATCTGCCGGGTGGCCGATGGCATAGCGTATTCGGTTCAAATATTTTGGAGTTATGGCCGCATGGCACGTGTTGTTCGCTTTCATGAGCATGGTGGTCCCGAGGTTCTGCGCATCGAGAATCTCGATATTCCAGCGCTCGGTCGGGGCGAGATTCAGATCCGGGTCAAGGCATTGGGTCTCAACCGGGCCGAGGCGCTGCTGCGTTCGGGCACTTATATCCAGACGCCGCCGTTGCCTTCCGGTCTTGGCCTTGAGGCAGCGGGTGTCGTCGAAGCGGTCGGCGAAGCCGTGCACGGTTTTGCGCCAGGTGACGCCGTCAGCGTCGTGCCGCCATTATCGATGGCCCGCTGGCCCGCCTATGGTGAGATTGCCACATATCCCGCCCATCTCGTGGCCAAGCACCCGCCATCGCTTACCTGGGAAGAGGCGGCAGCCGTCTGGATGCAATATCTCACCGCCTATGGCGCACTGATCGACATTGCCAAGCTCAGCAGAGACGACGTCGTCGTCATTACGGCGGCATCGAGCAGTGTCGGACTTGCCGCGATCCAGATTGCCAACATCGTTGGTGCGACCGCGATCGCGGTGACGCGGACATCTGCCAAGAGAGAGGCCCTGCTCAAGTTCGGGGCGGCCCATGTCGTCGCTTCAGCGGACGAAGATATGGAAGCCCGGCTGAAGGAAATCGCCAGTCCGGACAACATCCGAGTGGTTTTCGACGCAGTCGGCGGCCCGATTTTCGAACCTCTGACGGCGGCGATGGCACGGGGTGGCATTCTCATCGAATATGGCGGCTTGAGCCCCGAGCCGACGCCGTTCCCGCTGTTCGATGTGCTGGCCAAGACGCTGACGCTGCGCGGCTATCTCGTCCACGAGATCACTGGCGATCCGGTGAAGTTGGAAGCTGCCAAGGCGTTCATCCTCGACGGATTGATGTCGGGTTCGCTAAAGCCGGTAATCGCCAAAACCTTTTCATTCGAGCAGATCGTCGAAGCGCATCGCTTTCTCGAGTCGAACGAGCAATTCGGCAAGATCGTCGTGACGGTTGATTGAGCATTAATGGGAGCCTCACGCCTGCGCCGCCAGCCAGTCCCGCACCTTGCGGGCATTGTCGCTGAGGTCGCGGGTTCTCGACCAGATGACATGAAAGCCCTTGCCGGTCGTCATCGTGTGGCCGGTCGCACGCACCAGCAGACCCGACGCCAGCAGGCGCTCGGCGAGGTGGCCCCAGCCGAGCGCAATGCCCTGGCCTTCCATGACCGCCTGGATCACCAGCGCATAATCGTTGATGCGCAAACCGCGCCCGGCATCGGTGATGGTGACCCCGGCCGACTGGAACCACTCGTCCCAACTCGCGGCTTCGCGAAACGGCTCTTCGAGATGGATGAGCCGGTGCGATGGCAGATCCTCGACGCTCTCCGGCAGTCCGAACCGCGCCACATAGCTCGCGCCGGCAACCGGGAATATTTCCTCATCGGCGAGCGGCAGCGAATGATAGTCCGGCCATTCCCGGGGTTCGCCGCCGCGAACGCCGAGCGGGATGTCTTCGGCGATGATGTCGAGATCGCGGTCGGCGGTCTGGATGCGCAGGTCGATGCCCGGCAGTTCGTCGCGAAACTGCTGCAGGCGCGGCATCATCCAGAACGAGGCGAAGGCGGTCGAGGCAGCGAGCGTGACATGGCCGCCGGTCGCCTGTAGGCGCAGATCCTCCGCCGACTTGCGGATGTGCGACAGGCCGAGCGAGACGTCGGCGTGGAAACGCTCGCCGGCTTCGGTAAGGCTGACCTGACGATGGCGGCGCTGGAAGAGTTTCGCGCCGAGCTGCTCTTCAAGCCCGCGGATCGCATACGACACGGCAGCCTGCGTCATGCCGAGCTCCCGCCCGGCGGCGGTAAAACTCGACAGCCGGCCGGCGGCTTCGAAAACGATCAGGCTGCCGGCGGACGGCAGCAGGTGGCGCAGGCTTCGCATAAGCTGAACTTATACAAGAGATCAGGATTTTCCAGCGTCACAGCTGTATTTTGTCTCGCTAAGTTGACTGGCTCTGGGAGGATAGAGTTGCCATGAACGCACCGGCCGCCGAAGTCACCGAACACGCCAGCCGCCGAGGTGGCGGCCGCCTGGGCCGCAAGGCGCTGCGGGGAACTCCGATGGCGTCGTTTCCGACGCTGGTTCGCAACATACCCACATACCAAATGGTCCCGGACGAGGCTGTCGAGCTGATCCACCAGGAGTCGCTGTCGATCCTCGAAGAGGTTGGTTGCGAGTTCCGCGACGACGAGGCCATAGCACTGTGGCAGGCCGCCGGAGCCGATGTCTCTGAGACGCGCGTCCGCATTGACCGCGCGCTCTTGATGGAGCTGGTCTCGAAAGTCCCGCCGGAGTTCACGCTCAATGCGCGCAACCCCGAGCGCTCGGTCCGCGTCGGCGGCAAGAATTCCATCTTCGTGCCAATGTACGGCGCGCCTTACGTACGCGACCTCGACAACGTCAGGCGCTATGGCACGCTCGCCGACCTCAACAATTTCCACAAGCTCGCCTATACGGCGCCAGCGCTGCATTCGTCGAGCTCGATCATCTGCGAGCCGATGGAAATTGCGGTGCCGAAGCGGCACCTCCACATCATTCATTCGGCGCTGAAGCATTCCGACAAGCCGTTCATGGGCATCGTGACATCAAAAGATCGCGCCGAAGACACGATGGCGATGGCGGGCATCGTGTTCGGCGAGGATTTTGTCCGCGACAACCCGGTGTTGGTCGCGATCACCAATTGCAACTCGCCACTGGTATGGGACGCCACCATGCTGGACGCGATGAAGGTCTATGCGCGTCACAACCAGCCGTTGATCCTGGCGCCGTTCGCGCTGTGCGGCGCCTCGACTTCGGCCTCGGCGGTGGGAGCGGTGGCGCAGGTCAATGCCGAAGCGCTGGCGGGCGTCGCCTTCACGCAGCTGCTGCGTCCGGGTTCACCGCAGATCTACGGACAATTCATGGTCACGGTCGACATGAAGACCGGCGCGCCGATGGGTGGCACGCCCGAGGCCGCCCAGATGATGTATTTGATGGGAGCACTGGCGCGGAAATACCGGCTGCCATGGCGCACGTCGGGCTTCCATGTCGGGTCGAAACTCAACGACGCCCAGGCAGGCTACGAGGCGAACATGCTGATGCATGCCGCCATCCTTGCCGGCGCCAACTACATCTGGCACTCCGCCGGATGGCTCGAGGCCGGCCTGACCTGCGGCTATTCAAAATTCGCGACCGACTGCGAACAGCTTGTCGGCTGGTACAAATATGCCGGCGGCCTGCCGTTCGACGATTTCAAGGAAGCGATGGCGGCGATCCGCGAGGTCGGGCCGCAGGGCCATTTTCTCGGCACCCAGCACACGCTCGAGCATTTCCAGTCCGCTTTCTTCATGCCCAGCATCATGGACTTCAATTCCTACGAACAGTGGAAGGCTGAAGGGGCAAAGGACCACGACACGCGCGGCCGCGAGAAAGCGCGTAGTATGCTCGCCGATTATGAGGAGCCGAAGCTCGATGACGGCATCGCCGATGGTCTCAAAGATTTGATCGCGCTGCGCGAGGAGAAGCTGCCGGACAGCGTTAGTTAATCCACGGGCGAAGACCCAAAGGCAACCATAAGGGAGGAAATAATGGCACTCTTCAGAAACAACGGTGATCGTGTCCCCAGCGTTATCGAAGCGATGGCTGAAGAAGCCCGCTCGGGCCGGATGGACCGGCGCGAGTTTCTGGCGCTGGCAAGCGCGTTCGGGGCATCGACTGCCCTTGCCTACGCTATGATCGGTCTTGCGGTGCCGGGACGGGCTTTGGCCGAAGAGCCCAAGAAAGGCGGAACGCTGCGCGTATCGATGTCGGTGAAGGCGCAGAAGGATCCGCGTACTTACGACTGGGTGGAGCTTGCGAACATTTCGCGCTGCTGGCTCGAGCCGCTTGTCCGCTACACCCGCGAATTCACTTTCGAGCCGGTCCTGCTCGAGAGCTGGGACGTCAACGATGACGCCACCGAATACGTGCTGCATCTGCGCAAGGGCATCACCTGGAACAATGGCGACGCCTTCAACGCCGACGACGTGGTCTACAATCTGACGCGCTGGTGCGAGAAGGATGCCGCCGGCAATTCGATGGCCGCCCGCGTCGGTGCGCTGATCGACGCCAAGACCGGCAAGGCCAGGGACGGGGCGATCACCAAGGTCGACGACAACACGGTCAAGCTGAAGCTGAACGAACCTGATATCTCGCTGATCCCGAACTTCACCGACTATCCAGCGCTCGTCGTCCACCGCAAATTCGATACCGATGGCGCCGATCCGCTCGCCAAGCCGATCGGCACCGGGCCTTTCGAGCTTGTGTCTTATTCGGTCGGCCAGAACGCGGTCGTCAAGCGTCGCGAGAATGGCAAATGGTGGGGCGGTGAAGCGCCGCTCGACAGCGTCGAATTCATCGACTACGGCACCGACTTCAACGCCTCGGTGAATGCATTCGAATCCGAGGAAATCGACGTCAATTTCGAGACGCCCGCCGACTTCATCGACATCCTCGACCAGATGGATCTGGTGAAATCGGAGGTCGCGACAGCAACCACGCTCGTTGCCCGCACCAACATCACGCACAAGCCTTATGATGACCAGCGGGTACGCAACGCCCTGCAGATGGCCGTCGACAACAATGCGGTGCTCGAACTTGGCTACGCCGGGCGCGGCACCCCAGGTGAAAACCACCATGTCAGCCCGATCCATCCGGAATATTTTCCGCTGCCCAAGAAGACACGCGATGCGGCCGGC
The DNA here is from genome assembly GCF_055811075.1 of Mesorhizobium sp. WSM4820. NCBI lineage: Bacteria > Pseudomonadati > Pseudomonadota > Alphaproteobacteria > Hyphomicrobiales > Phyllobacteriaceae > Mesorhizobium > Mesorhizobium sp. WSM4820. The sequence goes on from NZ_JBVVQN010000024.1 coordinate 88,836, forward strand.
GCCAAGAAGCTGATGGCCGAGGCCGGACAGGCCGATTTCGAGCATGAACTGATCACCGTCGAGGACGATTGGCAAAAGAACACCGGCGACGCGATTGCCGGCCAGCTGCGCGATGCCGGGATCAAGGTGAAGCGCACGGTGCTGCCGGGGTCGACCTTCTGGAACGACTGGACGAAATACCCCTATTCCATGACCATCTGGTATATGCGCCCACTCGGCGTTCAGGTGTTGGCGCTCGGCTATCGCACCGGCGAGGCCTGGAATGAAACGGCGTATTCGAATCCTGATTTCGACGCCAAGCTCAAGCAGGCCCTCTCACTCATCGACGTGGAGAAGCGCCGCGAGGTCATGAAGGACGTCGAGCAGATCCTGCAGGATTCGGGCGTCATCATTCAGCCGTTCTGGCAGAAGCTGTACAGCCACATGAACAAGAAGGTGAAGAACTACGCGGTCCACCAGACTTTCGAGATGGATCTTCAGAACGTCTGGCTGGACGCCTGAGTTACCTCCCAAGGCTGGCAATGACCCGCCGGCACCCGTTGCAGAAAACAGGTGCCGGCGGACCGCAAGCCATTGAAATCAGTGAGTGCGTCAAACATGTCCGACGACGAGATCATCCTTTCCGAGCTTTCCGACGACGAACTCGTGCAGCAGATGCACGACGACCTTTATGACGGGCTGAAGGAAGAGATCGAGGAAGGCACCAACATCCTTCTCGAGCGCGGCTGGGCGCCTTACAAGGTGCTGACCGAGGCGCTGGTCGAAGGCATGCGCATCGTCGGCGAGGATTTTCGCGACGGCATCCTGTTCGTGCCGGAAGTGCTGTTGTCGGCCAACGCGATGAAGGCGGGCATGTTCATCCTGCGTCCGCTGCTTGTCGCCACCGGCGCGCCGAAGCAGGGCAAGATGGTGATCGGCACCGTCAAGGGCGACATCCACGACATCGGCAAGAACCTTGTCGGCATGATGATGGAGGGCGCCGGCTTCGACGTCATCGACCTCGGCATCAACAATGCGGTGGAAAAATACCTCGACGCCATCGAACAGCACCAGCCTGACATCATCGGCATGTCGGCGCTGCTGACGACGACCATGCCCTACATGAAGGTCGTCATCGACACGATGAAGGAAAAGGGCATCCGCGACGACTACGTCGTGCTGGTCGGCGGTGCCCCGCTCAACGAGGAATTCGGCAAGGCCGTCGGCGCCGACGCCTATTGCCGCGACGCGGCCGTGGCAGTCGAGACCGCCAAGGATTTTATGAAGCGCAAGCACAACGTCCGCGTATCATAGCCGCAAGGCAACTTTCCGTCCTTCGTGGAAGGCGTAGGGCGCTTGGCGCGGAGCGACGGCGTCGCCGACCTCCATGAAAGGCTGGGACGTGCTTTCCAACTCTTTCGCCAGCCAATTCGCCGCCACATTGGTGGTTGCGAGAACAAGGCAATCGCCCGGCACAAAGCTCTCTTCACGGGTGTTGTGGTCAACGATGGTCACGCCGTCCCCGTGCCATTCCAGCACGCTGACATCCAACAACCATGTGACGCCAAGCTGGCGCAATGTCCGTCGAAGCGGGAAATCGGCAGCCGTTCGCTGCAGTTCCTTGCCGATCAGCGGGTCGGGTGTGAGAATGGTCACTTGATGGCCATCCTCGGCAAGTTTCCAGGCCGTGCCACAACCGCGCCAGCCTCCGCCCTCGTCGAGCAAAAGCACGCGCTTACCTGGTCGTGCATGGCGGGCCATAACGGACTCGATCGAGAAAACATTGCCCTTTTCTATGCCTGGCAGGCTCGGCATTGCCGGCAAAGCCTTCTGAAAGCCGGTTTCGGGAGACACCGACCCCGTGGCCAGGATGACGGTGTCAGCTTGGAAAGAGGCGATGTCCGGCGCCTCGACGTAGGTGTTCAGTCGTACGTCGACATTCAGTTGGCTGAGCTGGCGCTCATACCACCCAAGAAGGTCGAGGATTTGCCCGCGGCGCGGCTGAAGGCCGGCGAGCAGAAAGTTCCCGCCCAGCCTACTGGAGGCTTCAGCCAGCACCACGTCGTGACCCCGCTCGGCGGCAACCCGGGCCGTCTCGAGGCCGGCGGGACCGCCGCCGACGACAAGCACCCGTTTCTTGATGGCGGCGGACGTGAACCGGTCACCACCCCATTCAAACTCGCGCCCCGCAGAGGGATTGATAAGGCAGCTGATCCAGTAGTCGCGGGAACGACGGCCCCAGCACATCTGGTTGCAGGATATGCATCCGCGCACATCCTCGGGCCGGTCCGCCGCGGCTTTGCGTGCCAGATGCGGATCGGCGATCTGGCCCCGGACGATCGAGACCAGATCTGCAGCTTTCTCGCCGAGCACGGTTTCGGCGTTTTCAGGCGTCCTGATGTGGCTTTCGGCGACCACGAGGGCCTTCTTGACCGCGGCCTTGAGGGTCGTCGAGAGATCGGTGCCAAGCTTCTCCGGATAGAGAAACGTCGGCATTATCTTGTAGAAATCGAGGTAGCTGCCAGTGCCGCAGGTCACGTAATCGATCAGCCCCTGCTCATCGTGCAGCCGAATGATCTCCGCCAGTTCCTGGCGACTGAGCGCTACTGTGTAGTCGGGTTCGTCGCTGACCGAGAGTCCAATGATGAAATCGAGGCCGCATGTTTCGCGGATGCGGGTTAGGATTTCGCGCGAGATCCGCGTGCGGTTGTCGAGCGACCCTCCCCATTGGTCCTCGCGTCGGTTTGTCCAGGGCGTCCAGAACTGATCGACCAGTCCGAGATAGGCAGCCCAGACTTCGACGCCGTCGAAACCGGCTTCCTGGCAGCGGCGCGCCGCCTGAACGAAGCTGTCGATGGTTTCCCAAATCTCACCCTCGGACATGGCGTGGGAACCGTCGCTGTCATGATAGCTCGGCAGGCCCGAGGGCGACCAATGCGCGTGAAATGAGTTGTCCGAATCCCCGTGCGCTCCGACGTGATAGAGCTGCTGGATGGCGATCGCCCCGTGGTCCTTGATCGCGCGCGTGACCTGTTGGAAATGAGGAATGACGCTATCGTCGTCAGGTCGAAAATTGCCGCGTGTCAGGACGGCGGCCTGATGGACGGGCATGGGTTCGACAACAATCATGCCGGCCCCACCGAGCGCTCGCTCGGCATAGTAGGCAACGTGTCGTTCGGTCGGCACGCCATTTTCGGCCATGTTGGCGGTATGAGCCCCGAACACGATCCGGTTTCGGAGGGTGCGACTGCCTAGCTTTGCAGGTGAAAACAGACGCGGAAAGAGTTTTGACATAATATCACACCAGCGGTCGGAGGAAGGCCTCGGGCGGCAGTCAGGTGGCTTGTCCCATAGTCACGGATTTCTGGAGCGCCGCGGCAAGGCCGTCTGCCACGGCAGATTCAAACCCGGCTGCGCGCATCGCCTCGATCGCTGCCGCGGTGGTGCCGCGGTAGTCGAGGAAGGTCTGGACGATATCTTGGGGATTGTCTGGACGAGCCTCGAGGAGTTTTCCGGTTCCAACAAGCACCGCGCTGACGCTCCGCCGGGCAATATCTGGATCCATTCCTCGGCTGACGGCATCGTCCATCATCGCTGCCGCCAAGAGCGCCGGAAAGGCTGGACCGGATCCAGTCAGGCCCGTCAGATAATCGATATCTGCTTCGCTTTTGACTTCATCGGCAGCGCCACAGGCCTCCAGAATCCGGCGAACGACATTGCGGTCATCCGCAGTGACGCTCTGAGAGCTTATCCAGGGAGTATAGGAATTCCGCACCTCTGCCGCTGCATTCGGAAGCGTGCGGACGACGCGGTCGGTTTTAAGACGTCCCGCCAGTTGGTCGAGAGTGATCCCGGCCATAACCGACATGGCGAGCTTGCCGGACGCAGTAATGTCGATGGCAGGCCAATCCTGGGGCCGGACCGAGACGATGATGACTTCAGATCGATCCACCAGTTCCTGGTTGTCCCTGGTCCATGTAGCGTTTGGCAGAAAGTCGGGTTGCCCAGTTCGATGAGAGAGCGTGAGGTGCTCTGCGGCGACTATTTGCGCATCAATAATGGCCTCGGCGATAGCGCGTCCAAGCCAGCCACCTCCGCCGATTATTCCGATGCTCAGGGGTTCACCCGTTGAAACGCTTCCTCAGCCCGCCGAATGGCCGTGTCTGGCAAAGAACCGGTCGAGTTCGCGCTTCCGCGGGGCCTTACCTGTAAAAATCTCCACGTACCCGGGAATGCGCTTCATGCGGTCCGCGAGATCTTCGCTGGTCTGCATTGAGATGTAGCCGATCTGCACGAGGTAGATGGTGCGCGCTCGAACATCGGCTGAGCCTTCGTCGTAACCAAAGCGGACAAACATCTGGCTCAACGCATCGAGACGCGTCTGGTCGGCTTTCTGCACCTCCGCCAGGATGTCAGGGGATTGAAGCGCCCAGCTTCTGACTGCGAACTCGAACTGGGAATCGAACAAGGATTTGTCGAGCCAGCAGTCGAAAACGTTCAGCATCGCTTCGGCGACCGTCTCGGCATATGCCTCAGCCTGCTTGACGAGGTTGCCGGTGTTCTTGTCCCGCCAACGGGTCACGAGGGCAGCCAACAGTTCTTCTCTATCCTTGAAGAACCAATAGAAGCTGGTGCGCGACAGGCCCAATTTCTTGGCCAGTGGCGATATTCTCACCGTGTCGACGCCGGATTCAAGAAGCAGGTCGTAGGCGGCTTCAAGCCACCCCTCCGGCGATCCGCGCCATCCGCTATCGTTCGAAATTTGCTCCATGAGTGATCAGCCTAACAAAATATCAAAGTGAAAACCAGCAAAATGTACACATATGTCGACTCTATCGACTTCTCAGAAGCGAAACTTGACATGCATGTACATTTTCGATAGCGTTCGCACTTGCCATCTCAGCCCGGAGTCCGTCAGATGTCGAGCGATCCCCTCCTGCAGCCGTACAAACTCAAGCATTTGACCCTGCGCAATCGCATCATCGTGACCTCCCACGAGCCGGCTTATCCGGAGGACGGGATGCCGAAGGAGCGCTATCTCGCCTATACGGTTGAAAGGGCGAAGGGCGGTGTGGCGATGACGATGACAGCCGGGTCCGCTGCGGTCTCGAAGGACAGCCCCCCGGTTTTCAACAACCTGCTCGCCTACAAGGACGAGATCGTGCCGTGGATCAGGCAGATGACAGATGCGGTGCACGAAGAGGGCGCCGCCATCATGATCCAGCTAACCCATCTTGGACGGCGTACACGCTGGGACAAAGGTGACTGGCTTCCCGTTCTGGCGCCGTCCCATCATCGTGAAGCCTCCCACCGCGCGTTTCCCAAGAAAATTGAAGACTGGGATATCGAGCGCATTATCAAGGACTTTGCGGACGCCGCTGAGCGGATGAAGGCGGGCGGGATGGATGGCGTCGAGTTGGAGGCTTACGGCCACCTGCTCGACCAGTTCACGTCTCCTCTCACGAACGAACTTGACGGCCCTTATGGCGGTTCGCTTGATAACCGCATGCGCTTCTGCATGGATGTCTTGAAGGCGATCCGGTCACGGGTCGGCGAGGACTTCATCCTGGGCGTGCGATATACTGCGGATGAACGTCTCCCCGGTGGCACTGGCAAGTCCGAGGGCATGGAAATCTCCAAGCGTCTCAAGGAAAGCGGACTGATCGATTACCTCAACGTGATCCGCGGGCACATCGATACCGATGCGGGCCTGACGGACGTCATTCCAATTCAGGGAATGGCGAATGCGCCGCATCTTGATTTTGCCGGTGAGATTCGTGCCGCGACCAACTTCCCAACTTTCCACGCAGCGAAAATACCGGATGTGGCGACTGCCCGCCACGCGATCGCATCGGGCAAGGTGGACATGATCGGCATGACGCGCGCGCATATGACCGACCCCCACATCGTGCGCAAGATCATCGAAAAGCGCGAAGACGAAATCAGGCCCTGCGTGGGCGCTAACTATTGCCTTGACCGTATCTATCAGGGCGGGGCGGCATACTGCATTCACAACGCCGCGACCGGCCGTGAGCTGACCATGCCGCATATTGTCGCCAAGGCCGACAGCCGCAAGAAGATTGTCGTCGTCGGTGCAGGTCCGGCTGGCCTCGAGGCCGCCCGCGTGGCGGGTGAGCGGGGACACGAGGTCGTGGTCTTCGAGGCCGCCAGCGACCCTGGAGGGCAGATCCGGCTGACAGCGCTGAGCCCGCGCCGCAAGGAGATGATGAGCATCATCGATTGGCGCATGGCCCAGTGCGAAAAACATGGAGTGACCATCAGGTTCAATGCCTGGGCGGAAGCCGAAACCATCGAGGCGGAAAATCCGGACGTTGTCATCGTCGCAACGGGCGGGGTGGCGCACACCGACGTCCTTTCCAAGGGCAACGAGTTCGTGGTGTCGTCTTGGGACATCATCTCCGGAGACGCAAAGCCGGGAACCAATGTCCTCATCTTCGACGACGCCGGTGACCACGCGGCACTCCAGGCCGCGGAATTCCTCGCCGGCGCCGGAGCGAAGGTTGAAATCATGACACCGGACCGGTCATTCTCACCCGAGGTCATGGCTATGAACCTCGTGCCCTATATGAGGTCTCTTCAAAAACTCGATGTGACCTTCACCGTTACTTATCGGCTCGAGTCAGTTGAAAAGAATGGCAATCAGCTCATTGCAAATGTCGGCAGTGACTACGGCGGCATATCCAAACAGCGCGTCGTGGATCAGGTTGTCGTCAATCACGGCACCATTCCGCTGGACGACATCTATTTCGAACTGAAACCAAAATCGACCAATCACGGAGAGATTTCGCAAGATGAGCTCATCGCCGGGCAACCACAGTCGGTGGTGCGGAATGCGCAGGGCCAATTCCAACTCTTTCGTATCGGCGACGCCGTTTCAGCTCGCAACACCCACGCCGCGATTTACGACGCCCTGCGACTGGCGAAAGATATCTAACGTCCGGCAACGGACCATAGCGTCCGCTCACAACAAGGGCTCCGAGATGAACAGAAGTGAGGCCGTGCAATATTTTTTAGACACAGCGTTCGTGGCCTTCGACCAGTTCTCACACGACCTGCGATCGCGCAGATCGATCATCCAGCTCTTCGCGCAATCGGAGGTTCCCGGGCCTGAAAAGACTAGGGCCGGGAGCCGTTTGCCGGTCTGTTCCTATCTCGGCCCGGCGTTGGCGGAAGAGGCGATCCCGCCTACGCTCCGCAACTTGATTGAGCGCTTCAAGGCGATCGAGCCGCTGCTCGAATGGCGGCTGAAATCAAATCCCGCCCCGTCTGCCAGCAGCAATTTCCGCGACGGTCACGCCAACGCGATGATCCTTGGCCCGGGCGGCCTCGAGGACAGAAACGATCTGTGGCTCGGCGTCACCTTGATGGCTCCTCACGTCCGGTATCCCGACCACGATCATCCGCCGGAAGAAACCTACCTCGTGCTTTCGCATGGCGAATTCAAGCATGGTGACAAGGATTGGTTTTCGCCCGGCATCGGTGGATCATTCTACAATCCGCCAGGCATCAAACACGCAATGAGATCGCTGGATCGGCCGCTGTTCGCATTCTGGGCGCTGTTGGTGGATCAGACGCATCACTGAACTTACCCGAAACCCGGCTACCGGCCGAGGAAGAGCCAAGACCGCCTTGCGGGTGAAGCGCGTGACTCATCAATAGCTTCATCATCGACTTCGGTTGACCGCGGACCGTCAATGCGCTGCCGCTTTCGAAGAAGCGCCTTGATCAAAGATCGCGAATGGTTGCTATATCTCGACTTTCACACGGCCAACCGGATTAGAACAGCAAGCAAGGAAATAGCCGTCGGCAATCTCTTCGTCGGTGATGCCGCCATTGTGGACCATATGAATATTGCCTTCGGTTTTGCGAACCTTGCAGGTCCCGCATATCCCCATACTGCAACCCGATCGGATCACCAGACCCGCAGCCCGTGCCGCAGTCAGGACCGTATCGGTCTCGACGCATTTCGCCGAGACGCCGGATAGGACAAATTCGATCTCGGCCTCGTTGTTCTCGGCGGGAACGAAGTCATCCGGGACCTTCTCGGCCTCAGGAAGCGGCGCGCGGAAGCTTTCCTGATGGTAATGCGCCATGTCGAAACCGAGACCGGCCAGCGCCTCGCGCACGGCTTGCATGAAGGGCTCGGGCCCGCAGCAGAACACCTCGCGATCAAGATAATCCTGCGCCATCAGTCCGAGCATCAACTGGTTGAACATGCCTCTGTAACCGGTCCACGGCCTATATGGATCGGTCTGTTCAACCACCCATTTCAGGTCGATGCCAGTTACGCGCGACGCCATATGCTCCAGCCGTTCACGGAAGATGATCTCAGAAGGGCGGCGCGCGCAGTGGACAAAGACGATGTCCGGATCAACTCCGGAATCATACAGATGGGTGGTCATGGACATCATCGGTGTGATGCCCGAGCCGGCTGAGATGAAAAGATACTTTTCGGCTGGCTGATGCGCCATCGAGAAGGTGCCCCCCGGACCAATTGCCCGCAGGCGCATGCCCGGACGGAGGCTGTCAAACATCCACTGCGTTCCGACGGAGTCGGCCTGCGCCTTTACGGTAATGGTCAGCGAGGTCGGCCGCGACGGAGATGAGGATATCGTGTAGGTCCGGTAGACCGGACCGCCGGGAGTGGGCAGTTCCAAAGTGAGGAACTGTCCCGGATAAAAATTGAACAGCGCTCCGGACGGCGACCGGAAACAAAATGTCAGGACGTTCGGCGCCTCCGGAAGAAAGGAGGCACATTCGAGTTCTTCCGCGTCGGTCCAGAAAACCAGCCTGGGTTTTGCCACCACGTTCATTGCTTCACTCCGCGGCCAATCGCATCGAGGCCTGAGAGCGCCCAAGCCAGTTCGCATACCAATCGACGAATTGGGTCACACCGCTTTCCTGAACCGGCGAATATGGTCCGGGAACATAGGCAGGAGAGAAGATCCCTTGCTGGTTGGTCTCGACGATATCACGGTCTTCATCATTGGTAGAGATCCAGACCTCGGTCAGGCGCTTGAGGTCGTAGTCGAGCCCTTCGACGGCATCTTTGTTCACCAGCCAGGTGGTGGTGACCTCGGTCTCCGTGGCGCTGATTGGCGTGACTCGGAAGGTCAAGGAGTGATCCGGCAGGAAGTGGCTCCAGGTCGTTGGATAATGGAACATCAACAGCGAGCCTGCTTCGGGCAGAGCCACCCGGCCAAGATTCTTGTGAACGGCAGCCTTGCCGTCGAGCGTGTAGCTCACCGCCTTTTGCTGCAGCGGAATCCGCGCCAGGCGAAATTGGCCGCTGCCGCCAAGCCGGAACTGTGCCGGCGCGCCTGAGGCTTCGCAACGGTCAAAATGCGCCTGGAGGGTCGCCGAGACCGACCCGTCAGCAGAGACTCCCGCCACTTCCGGGTCGAGCGAGAAGGAGCGGCAGAGCGACGGGTGGTTGCTGCTGCAGTGGTAGCATTCGCGGTTGTTTTCCCACACAAGCTTCCAGTTGGCCTTCTCGACGATGGTCGACGTATGCGCGACCTTCGCATTGTTGAGGTCATGGACCTCTAGGTAGGGAAGGGCCAGGTCGGCAAATGGTTCGAAGTCTGGGGGCGTAGCGGACAGACAGACGTAGATCAGGCCGGCAAGATTGCGCAGATGGACCGGCTTCAGCCCGTGGTTGGACATGTCGAAGTCGGGCCCCATGTCATTTGCCCAGATGAGCTTACCGTCAAGCTCATAGGTCCACTGGTGATAGGGGCAGACGAGTTTGGCCACTTGGCCTTCGCGCGCCTTGCAAATCATCGAGCCGCGATGGCGGCAGGAATTGTGGAAGGCGCGGATTTCACCGTCGCGGGCGCGCACGATGACCACCTCATAGGCACCCACGCGCAACGTCACGTAGCTACCGGCTTTCGCAAGCTGGCATGCCGGGGCCGCGTAGAGCCATTCCTGGTAGAAGATGTGCTCGAGATCGAGCTGGTAAATCGTCGGCGACGTGTAAAAGGGCTGCTCAAGGGCATAGCCCGAGACGCGGCGCGCTAGCAATTCTTGGATCGAGGGCGAGGGGGCGTTCATGCGGAATTCCATAGATGGCGTGCACATTTGAGATGAAATTTTCTTGCCTGAAGGCCTTTTGCGCAACAGCACTAATTTTCAGAACGATTTAGTTCAGCTAATCTGTTGCACTCAGCGAGCCATCCAAAAAGCGGGTCCGAAGAAGCGTTGATGTCAAGACCGTACGATCTCTCCTCGGTGACGGCTCTCATCTGCTTCGAGGCAGCCGCCCGAAATGCGAGTTTCAAAAACGCCGCCCAGGAATTGAATGTGACGCCCGCGGCGATCAGCCACCAGATCAAGGCGCTTGAGGGTGACTTGGGATGCAACCTGTTCCTGCGCTTGAGCCGCGGCGTCGAATTGACTGAGAAAGGGGCGTTCCTGTTCGTTGCCGTGCAGCGCGGGCTTGAGACGATTTCCGACGCCGTCACTCACATGCGCGATCGCCTGGAAACCGCCGACGTGACCATCCGGACAACGACGGCCGTCAGCTCGCTATGGCTTACACCGAAGATTTCAGCCTTCTGGAAGAGCCATCCCACCATCACTGTCTCGCAGATCGTCAGCGACGTGCCCGCAACAGCGATCCGCTGTGATCTAAGTATTCATTACGGAGATGCGCAGGAAAGTCCCGAGGAGTGTCACAAACTTTTTCAAGATCGCATTGTCGCGCTTGGAACTCCAAAATTCGCCGCCGAGCACGGCATTGGCCGAGTTGAGGATCTGCTCAAGGCGCCTTTGATTCATATGAACAACGAGGAAACCGACTGGACGAACTGGCCGGAGTGGTTTCAAGCGCTTGGACACACCATCCCAAAAGGCCGCAGGTTTTCCGTGAACAACTACATGATTGCCCTCCAGGCCGCTCAGGATGATATCGGGGCGGTCTTGGGGTGGGATGGATTGGTCAAAAGCCTGATGGAACAGGGCCGGCTGGTCACACTTGTACCCGACAACATTCCCTCACCCAGGGCATTTTATCTGAAAATCCATCCCAGGGCAGGTTCGAAAGCCCGGCTTTTTGCGAGCTGGCTCGCCAAAAGCGCTTGAGCAGCTGCTCTCTTGCTCGCTGACTTTTCGGGCGGCTTCACATCACCGCGCTCGCTATGGATTCGTGGTATTGAACGGGTACCCACCACGAAAGCCTGGAGATTATCGGATGAGACTGATTGTGCTTGCCGCCGCTCTCTCGATCGCAGCGCCTGCGGCCGCCCTGGCCGGGCCGGCCTCCAATGCGGTGAAGTTCTTCTACATGCCCGAGGTCAAGTTCGAGGCCGACGCGAAATACCGCGACCGTTTCACCGAGCCGGTGACAAGGCTGTTCGACCTCAACGACCAGGCGCAGAAGAACAAGCCGGACGAGGTGCCTTGCATCGACTTCGCCCCCGGTCTCGACGCGCAGGATTTTGACGAGAAGACAGTCGCCAAGACGTTGAAGCTGTCCGAAGCAGTGGATGGCGACAGCGCCAACGTGACAGTGACGTTCAACCTTTTCCCGGAAGGCGATGAATCCAAACGCGAAATGGTCTGGTCGCTGAAGAAGGTCGACGGCCAGTGGAAGGTAGCCGACATCGCCTCGAAGACCAGCGGCTGGACGCTGAGTGCGCTCGAATGCCTGGCTGGCCAGACTCCGGAGTGATGCCATGGCCCGCGCCGTGGCCCTGGCGACTGCGTGCCTGCTGGCCGCGGGCTTGTGCAGCACTGCCGGCCAGGGCCTGTTCGGCGCGCCGCTCTCAGCAGAAGATGCACGGGCAGCTCCGCTGCGGCCGGGTTCGCCGACGGCGGTGGTGAAACCGTTTTACGAGCATGTCGGGCTCGAGCTCGATCCGGCTCAGCGCAGCCATTTCGTCGATCCCGCGAAGTCGGTGCTCGACAAAAGCGATGCGCTGCGGAAATCGGGGCAGGGCGAATGCCTCGATCCCAACATGGCGCTCGACAATGCGGCGTACGACAGGGCCGAGATCGACAACAGCATGAAGACAGTTGAAGCGGTCAAAGGCGATGAGGCCAAGGTCGTCGTCGCCTTTATCGTTGCCGGCAATCCGCACCGGCTGGAATGGAAGTTCAAAAAGGTCGACGGCGACTGGAAGATATCGGACCTTCTGTCGCTGACCGGCGAATGGGCGCTCAGCCAATATCAGTGTGAGTGAGAACGGACCGATGAGTTGATCGCCTGATGGCGATTGAAAACCAGAGTTGGCGATCCTGCTGTCCCGCCGGACATCTCGCAGCAGAATTCAGCCGCGTCCGCGATAGGGCGCAACACCGGTGTCGGGCAGCCATGCGCCTTCCGGCGGCGCGCCGGTCTGCCAGAATACGTCGATCGGAATGCCGCCGCGCGGATACCAATAGCCGCCAATCCGCAACCACAGTGGTTTGGTCGCAGCGATGATGCGGCGGCCGATCATGATGGTGCACTCTTCATGGAAGGCGCCATGGTTGCGAAACGAGGTCATGAACAGCTTCAGCGACTTCGATTCCACCAGCAGCGTGTCGGGTGCATAGTCGATGACGATGTGGGCGAAGTCCGGCTGGCCGGTGACCGGGCAGAGCGAAGTGAATTCCGGGCAGGTGAAGCGAACGATGGCTGGCGGCCCGTCGCCGCGCGAGAACGGCACGGTCTCCAGGACTGCTGCGTCAGGGTTCTTTGGCGCCTCGACGTTGGTGCCGAGCTGGGTAAGGTTTTTCGTATCGGTCATCGGCGGGTTCCTTACTGCATGTCGCCCAAAAGCCTGCCCACGGGCCCGACCCGAGGATGCGCGGACTTGGGTACGACATGCGCAAAAACAAAAATTTGCCGCTCATTAGCACAATTTGAAACAGGAAGACGATGACCACCAGCGATCCGCTTCTCCAGCCCTATCAGCTCAAACATTTGACGCTGAAGAACCGGGTCATGTCGACCAGCCACGAGCCGGCCTATTTCCGAGGACGGTATGGATCTGAAGATCACTTCGGATTTGATTTGGTGGCGCGCAGCCGAACCTCCGCACGGAGAGCCACCAGGCACGTCGGTCCGATCTGCGCGCTGCGCCGCCGGCTTGCAGCCAGACACCGTACGATCTCTTAAACCGCGATAGCGGCTGGCCGCTCAAAACATTCTGGCGGTGGCCATGCAGAGCACGGTGATGACCAGCAGCCCACCAGCGATGCGTTCGCCCCTTGTCATTTTCGCGCGCAACTGCGTTTCCGTCGCCGAGTCAGTGCCGGCAAGCCGCCTGCTGGCAGAGCCGACCAGCGCTCCCTGAACACCGGCGGCAATCAAGGCCGTCGCGATACCCAGGGCCAGAACCATTTCCATCGAACCGAAAGAGCCGCTGTGGAAGAAATACCAGAGCAGGGCGCCGGTCAGGAAAACCATGCCGGCCGCGTTCATTTGCGGCCGGAAAAACCGTTCGATCCGAATCTCCGGATCGCGGGCGACAGCGATGGTCGTTCCAGCCCAGAACACACCGGCCAATACGTGAAGGCCGAGGACGATGATGTAGACATACTGCATGACCGCGTTCCTCCTTTCCTACCGTCAACCACAAAGTTAGATATCAAATGATTAGATGTCAATGTAAAGCCAAAGGGCCAGTTCCATCGGCCTTTCCCTTACTCTAGTGTCGGATCATGACGCTTTTTGACCGCCCGCCAGTCGGGATGAATCTCGCCCGCACCGCAAAACTTGTCGCCCAGGCCTTTGACGCCACGTTGGTCGAGGCGGGCGGCACGCTGCCGGTCTGGGTCACCCTGTTGTCGATCAAGTCGCGCGAACTGGCCAACCAGCGTGAGCTCGCCGGCATGATCGGAATCCAAGGCGCGACGCTGACCCACCATCTGAACGCGATGGAGACGCAAGGTTTGCTGACCCGGCGCCGCGATCCGGAAAACCGCCGCGTCCATCAGGTCGAACTGACCGAAGCGGGAGAGGCGCTGTTCCTGAAATTGCGCACGGCAGCCATTGCCTTCGACAAGCGGCTGCGGACCGGGTTGTCGGACGACAGGCTGGCGGAGTTCGCGGAAGTCTTGGCGACGCTGCGGGCGAATGTCGATTGATCCCAACCGCCGAACGCATTGTTTCAGCGAGCCCAAGATGTAGCGGCAGCCGGCTGCGGACCGGCCGTAACCCCATCAGGCCGCCATTTCCGAAGCGGCGTGTCAGCTTGGCGCCTTACGCCAGCCTACCCTGCAGCACCGTCAGCCTGGCTCTCTTCGGCGCCCGTGCGACCAGCCATTCGCGTACCTGGTCCTGCGGCATCGGGAAGGCGATCGAGTAGCCCTGCACCTGGTCGCAGCCGATCGCCATCAGCGAATCGAGCTCAGCCTCGGTTTCGGCGCCCTCGGCGACGATCGAGATGCCAAGGCCGCGGGCGAGTTCGGTGATGGCACGCACGATCTTGGTGTTGTCGCCGTTCTCATTGATGTTCTGGACGAAGCGGCGATCGATCTTCAGCCTGTCGATCTCGTTCGGGTTGACGTGGCTGAGCGACGCGTAGCCGGTGCCGAAATCATCGAGTTCAAGATGGACGCCGGCGGCGCGGATGTGCCGCAGCTTTGCCGCGATGCCGGTCTTCTCGTCGTCGAGAATAACGGATTCGACGATCTCGAGCGACAGTTTTTGTGGCGGCAGCCCAGACTTTTCCAGCGCACCGAAGAGGAAGGCGTCGAAATCGGCCTCACGCAATTCGGAGCCGGAGACGTTGACGGCGAGCCGTCCGAAGGCAATGCCGGCACGGTTCCACTCCGCCGCCTCGCCGATTGCCTTGGCGATGACGATGCGGCCGATCGCCGGCATGAGTCCGCATTTCTCGGCGATGGGAATGAACTCGCCCGGTGCGATCATGCCGCGCTCGGCATGTCTCCAGCGAACCAGCGCCTCGATGCCGCCGATCGTGCCGTTCGACAACGAAACCTGTGGCTGGAAATAGACCTGGAACGTCTTCTCCGCGATAGCGATCCTGATGTCATGCTCGAGCCGCTTGCGGTAGTCGAGTTCATGCCGCAACGCCTCGGAGAAGAATGAGAGACTGCCGCCACCCTGCTTCTTGGCGGCGTGGAGCGCGAGGTCGGCGTGGACGAGCAGATCTTGCGCATTGTCGGCGTCGACCGGATAGACGGCGACGCCGGCGCTGGCGCCCGGAAGGATGGTCGCGCCCCGATAGACGATCGGTTCGTTGATCTGCGACAGGACGCGCCCGGCGACCGTGTTGATGTCCTCGGTGCCGCCGGCACCGTTGAGGATCATCACGAATTCGTCGCTGCCGAGACGCACGCAGAGGTCCGACGCCCGGCAGGAATCACGCATGCGCTGCGCCGTCACCACCAGCACATAGTCGCCGGCGGCGTGGCCAAGCGTGTCATTGATCTGCTTGAACCGGTCGAGGTCGAGGTGGACCGCCGCAAGCCGCTCTCGCCGGCGCTGCGCGCCTTTGATCAGCGTATCGAAATGGTCGGTCAGGAAGGTGCGGTTGTGCAGGCCGGTAAGGCCGTCATGCACGGCGATGAAGGCCATGGAATTGCGGGTATCGATCAGTTCACGCGTCTTGCGCAGGATGGTGTTCGACATCGGCCTGAAGATGAAAAGTGCCACCAGCACGATGACGCCGAGGGTGGAGTAGAACAGCGTTCGATGGAGAGCGAGAAGGCCCTCCGATCGCGCGTCGGCTTGGGCGCTGATGCGCTGGCCGAGTGCCGCATAGCCCGACAGGGCCGCATTGGCGACGGAAGCGTCGAGGTTGACGCGTTCGCCGCCACCCTTGTAGCCGCCATTGTCGGCCATGCCGAGTTGCGATTCAAACGCCGAAACCAGGCGTTCGCCGTTGGCGATAAGCCCGACCGAGAAGTAATCGAGATGAAACGGCTTGGCGAAAAGGACGTTCTCGACTGATTTTGGATCGATCCTTGCCGGTGACGCCGGGTCGGCGACCACACGCTCGAGCAGAAGGTCGTAGTTCCTCTCGAAGTCAGCCGTGGCCTGTTTGAATGCGGTGACCAGAGCCGGTTGTTGGTTGGGCGTAGCTGCTCCTGCCGCGTTGGCAAGGAAGACAATGCGTTGCGACAGCACCTTTTGCATGCCGACAATATCGAGCAGCGTGTCGTCGTGCCGATGGCCAGCCATCATCTGCTGGAGAAGGATGAAGGAGGCCATCACCATGGCTGCAATGATCAGCAGCGCCAGCCAATAGCCTGCCTTGATCAGCAGTATGAGCTTGCCCGAAATGGTTTGCATCGGTTGCTGCGACATTTTCTGGGGCGGTCCCTCTCGCCGACAGATTGTTGGGTATGAGAACCATTGGCTTGAAAGGTTAACAGCTCCGGAAGCCGACAGAGCAGCAGCGGTGGAAAGCTCGCAAAATGGTTATCGCCTTCTTTCGCGCCGCAGCTGCATTTGAACATCTGCCATTTGGCGGCATTCTGGGGCGGCATTCTGGCCACTGACCGTCGGGTCACCGAAGCCGTCGCTTTTGCGGTGGATTTTTCGCCCGCGCGGGGCGACAGTCCATTGAATCTCAACAGGGCCAGATCATGAGCGCGGCATTCCTCTCCCATATCGACAGCGAGCTTCAAGGGCTGAAATCGGCCGGCCTCTACAAATCCGAGCGGGTGATCACCTCGACGCAATCGGCTAAGATCGAGGTGGGCGGCGAGAGGGTGCTGAATTTCTGCGCCAACAATTATCTTGGCCTCGCCGATAGCGCCGACTTGCGCGATGCGGCCAAGCAGGCACTCGACCGCTATGGCTACGGCATGGCGTCGGTGCGTTTCATCTGCGGCACACAGGAAGAGCACAAGCAGCTCGAGGCGACGATTTCTGACTTCCTCGGTATGGAGGACACAATCCTCTACGGTTCCTGCTTCGATGCCAACGGCGGTCTGTTCGAGACGCTGCTTTCCGAGGAGGACGCGGTCATTTCCGACGCGCTGAACCATGCCTCGATCATCGACGGCGTGCGGCTGTCGAAGGCGAAGCGTTTCCGTTACGCCAACAACGACATGGCCGATCTGGAAGCGCGGCTGAAGGAGGCAATGGATTGCCGTTTTCGGCTGATCGCCACCGATGGTGTATTTTCCATGGACGGCATCATCGCCAATCTGAAGGGCGTCTGCGATCTCGCCGACAAGCACAATGCAATGGTGATGGTCGACGACAGCCATGCTGTCGGCTTCGTCGGCAAGAACGGGCGCGGCTCGGCCGAGCATTGCGGCGTCGAGGGCAGGGTGGACATCATCACCGG